>NZ_AKJD01000282.1 GCF_000282515.1 Pseudomonas sp. GM80 | reverse complement strand
GCCGAAGGCTGCGATCTTTTGACTTTGATTTATACAAACAAGATCAAAAGATCGCAGCCTTCGGCAGCTCCTACACGGTAGTTCAGGGGTAATGGAAATTCACTGTCGATTTTTCGGTGGAGCCATCGAGAATCTGCTTTTACAGTCATGCCATGAACATACAGACCGCTGTCCTGCCGCCCCACGCCGAGATGGTTCGCGCCATGCTCGAACGCGACACTGCCTATGAAGGCGTGTTCTTCACGGCAGTGAAAACCACCGGGATCTTCTGTCGCCCCAGTTGCACGGCGCGCAAACCGAAACCGGAGAACGTCGAGTTCTTCGCGCACGCCGATGAATGCCTGACCGCCGGTTATCGCGCCTGCCTGCGCTGCAAGCCACTGGACGCCGCGGCCATCGCCCCGGATTGGGTGCAGCGCCTGCTCAACGCTGTGGACGCCGACCCGGAGCTGCGCTGGAGCGATGCACAACTGCTCGCCGCAGGCATCGAGCCGCTGAAGCTGCGGCGTTGGTTCAAGCAGCATTTCGGCATGACTTTCCACGCTTGGCTACGTACCCGGCGGTTGGGCATGGCGCTGGGCGGGATCAAGCAAGGCACGTCGATCGATCATGCCGCGTTCGACTCGGGGTATGAGTCGCTCAGCGGTTTTCGTGACGCCTTTCAGAAGTCGTTCCACATCACACCGGGCCGCGTCGAACAGAGCGAGCCGCTGCTGTTCACCCGGCTGACCACGCCGCTGGGGCCGATGATCGCCATGGCCGAACGCCGTGGATTGGTGTTGCTGGAGTTTCTTGATCGGCCGGCGCTGACCGGCGAAGTTGAAGCATTGCAGAACCGCTATGGCTACGCGGTCGCGCCAGGGCATAACGCACACCTGCAGCAAATCGAAGAGGAACTGAAGGCCTACTTCGCCGGCACGCTGAACGTATTCACGGTGCCGTTGCATTTGCCCGGCAGCGAATTTTCCCGGCAGGTCTGGGCAGCGCTGCTGCAAATCCCTTACGGTCACACCAGCACTTACGGCGCCATCGCGGCGGCGTTGGGCAAACCCGGCGCGAGTCGGGCGGTCGGGCTGGCCAACGGGCACAATCGGCTGTCGATTGTCGTGCCGTGTCATCGGGTGATTGGCGCGGACGGCTCGCTGACCGGCTATGGTGGAGGACAACCGCGCAAGGCATTCTTGCTGAGGCTGGAAAACGCCGCACTGCAGCTCACTCAACCATTGGCTTTCTGACGATTTTTGCCCCATCAACAACAAGGAATTTCGATGAGCACGCTCGACACTCGCTTTCACCAATTGCACCAGCAAGGCCTGTTGATCCTGACCAACGTCGCCGACGCCACTGGCGCGCGACTGGTCGAACAGCTCGGTGGTCAGGCCGTCGCCACCAGCAGCGCGGCCGTGGCCTGGGCCCACGGTTACCCGGACGGCAACACGCTGCCCCTCGAACGGCTGGTGTCGACGGTGGAATCCATCGCCCGAGTCATCAGCGTGCCGCTGACCGTCGACGTCGAGGCCGGTTATTCCGATGACCTCGGGCGGGTCGCCGAAGTGCTCGATGCGGTCATTGCCGCGGGCGCGGTCGGCGTCAATATCGAAGACGGCGCGCAAACGCCGGAGCTGCTCGCGCGCAAGATCGAAGTGGCGCGGCAAGTCGCCGACAAACGCGCGGTCAAACTGTTCATCAACGCGCGCACCGATGTCTATCTGAAAGGCCTGGTGCCGGCTGAAGACCGCGTCGCCGAAACCCTGCGCCGTGCCGCGCTGTATCAGGCCGCCGGTGCCGATGGCTTGTTCGCCGCCGGGGTCACCTCGGGCTACGAAATCGAAGCGATCTGCAAAGGCACGACGCTGCCGGTCAACGTGCTGGGCTTCGCCTGCCTGCCCTCGCCCGCCGAACTGCAAGCCTTGGGTGTGCGCCGCCTGAGCGCCGGCTCCGGCATCGCCGAGTTCCTCTACGGCGCGATGGGCGGGCTGGTGAAAAGCTTCCTCGCCAGCGGCAAACTCGATACCCATGACCTCAAGGCCTTCACCTACGGCGAAGTCAATGGCTTGCTGAAATAGCATGCCCGACGCCTATCAAGCGGCCAGCGCATACCTCGCCAGCCTCGACTCCGACTGGCAGCGGCACATTGCCGCTGTCGGCCCGTGCCTGCATCAACCGCACCCGGCGCGCGATCCGTACGAGTCGCTGGTGCGGGCGATTGCCTATCAGCAGCTGCATGCCAAGGCCGGGGATGCGATTGTCGGGCGGCTGGTGGGGCTGTTTCCGTCGCAGTCATTTCCCCGCCCGGAACAAATCCTCGCGACCGACTTTGAACGAATGCGCAGTTGCGGGTTTTCAGCAGGCAAGATTGCCACGATTCAAGGGATCGCCCAGGCAACGCTCGACGGCGTGGTGCCGGATTACGCCACGGCATTGGCGATGGACAATGAAGTGCTGATCGAACGCTTGATCAGCCTGCGCGGGGTCGGCCGCTGGACGGTGGAGATGCTGCTGATTTACAGCCTGGAACGCATGGATATCCTGCCGGCCGATGACTTTGGTGTGCGTGAGGGTTATCGGCGGCTGAAGGGGCTGGAGGTGCAGCCGACGCGCAAGCAGATGATCGAGATCGGGTTGAAGTGGAGCCCGTTCAGAACCGTCGCCGCCTGGTACCTTTGGCGCGTTGCCAAGGTGTAGACCGCGTTTTCGTTCATCGCTGGCAAGCCAACTCCCACAGGTTTTTTGCTACACCGAACCCTGTAGGAGTGAGCCTGCTCGCGATGAGGCCAGTCCAGTCAACATCCCCATCGACTGAACCACCGCCATCGCGAGC
>NZ_AKJD01000281.1 GCF_000282515.1 Pseudomonas sp. GM80 | reverse complement strand
CGCCCCCGGTATTGAACAAAACACCCCTATGTAGGAGCTGCCGCAGGCTGCGATCTGTTGATCTTGTTTTTAAAGACAAGATCAACAGATCGCAGCCTGCGGCAGCTCCTACAGGGGTCAGTCGAGGCGTGGCACGGTGAAGCGGAATTCGCTGCCCTGCCCCGGCTCACTCTCGGCGACGATCCGGCCGCCGTGGGCTTCGACGATGCCTTGGGTGATGTACAAACCGAGGCCCGTACCGTTCGGGTTGCCTTCCTTTACCGTCCAGTAACGGTCGAACACGTGCGGCAGGTGCTCTTTGGGGATGCCTTCGCCGCTATCACGCACGGTGAAAACGATTTCATCGCCGACTGATTTGGCATGCACGCCGACGGTACCCAGGCGCGGGGTGAACTTGATCGCGTTGCCGACCAGATTCGACAGCACTTGAAACAGCCGCTCCGGATCGGCGTGAATGCGCAAATCGGGATCAGCAGCAAAGGAAATGCTGATGTCCTTGTCCAGCGCCAGCGGTGCGAGCAGCGCCTGCGCTTCCTCGAACATCTGCCCGACGTCGAGCTTCTGCGGGGTGATGGAGTAGCGCCCGGCGTCAATCTTCGAGGTGTCGAGCAAGTCTTCGAGCAACGTATTCATGCGCCCGGCCGCCTGCTGCATGGTGTCGATTGCGGTGGAGATGCGGCGCGAGGTGTGTGGGCCGTCGGAGCTGAACGCCTTCTGCATCATGCCGCAGAGCATCGAGATCACTGTCATCGGGTTGCGCAGGTCGTGCGAGACCACCGCCACCAGTTCATCGCGGGCGCGCACGGCTTCCTGTTCGCGGCGCACCTGGCGCGCCAGATCGTTTTCCAGCGCCGAGCGGCGCAGATCGTTGGCGGCAAACAGGTCGCCATGGCTCCACTTGGTGGAGATCCCGGCCATCTCGACTTTCCAGATTTCAAACGAGGTGCGCGGACGCAGGCGCAAACCGGCGTCGGAGTTTTCCAGGTCCAGTGGCTTGCGCGGATCACCGCTCCAGTTGATGTTCTCTTTGACCTCGGGACGGAACCACAGCACGCCGTTGTCGACCGGTTTCGGCAGGCTCATGGCAAGCACGCCGCTGGCCACTTGCTGATACTCCGCAGCCGGCGGATACACACTGGCCAGATTATGGCTGGGGAACACCGGCTCG
>NZ_AKJD01000280.1 GCF_000282515.1 Pseudomonas sp. GM80 | reverse complement strand
GGCTTCTTCGGCGTTGCGCGCGACTTCCTGCACGGTGGCAGTCATTTCGTGCATCGCGGTGGCGACCTGATCGGTCTCGATTTTCTGGCTGTTCACCCCGGCGCTGGTTTGCTCGGTGACGGCGGACAACTCTTCGGCGGCGCTGGCGATCTGGGTGACGCCGTCGCGGATGCCGCTGATCAAGTCGCGCAAAGTCACGCCCATGCGCGCGATGCCTTGTTGCAGCACACCGAGTTCGTCGCGGCGGGTGACGGTGACGTTTTGGGTCAGGTCGCCGCTGGCGATGCGCTCGACCACGGCCAGGGTTTCTTGCAGCGGACGGGTGATCTGACGGGTGATGATCACCGCAGCGATCACGCCAACCAACAACGCCAGCAAGGTGCTGATCAGCTGGAAGGTGCGCGCCTGGGCGCTTTCGATGTCGCGACGGTCGAGCTGGATCTGGTACAGCTGCTCGCTCAGGGTCACGATGGTGGCGCCCTGATCAGTCATTTCCTTGCGGGCCTGCACGGCTTCGGAGTTGGCGTTTTTATACGCCATCAACGCGCTGCGGTAGTTGCCCAGCGCTGTCTCTAACTGGCGCAGAGCGTCCTGCTGAGAGTCAGCGAAATGCACATTCAGTTGCTTGAGGCTGGCGATTGCCACGTCGACTTGGCCGACTGCTTTCTGCTCGGTTTCGGCATTGGTGGTCGCGGTGTAGCCGCGCACTTCATAGCGCGCGAGGATGAACGCTTCCTTGGCGGTGGTGATCGCCTGGAACTGTTGAAAACGCTGCTCGCTCATGTCCATCTGCTGCACGCGCTTGCTGATCGATTCGATCTGGTTGTACGCGGTTTCGGCACTGGCGCTCATGGTGTCGCGCGCGCTGTTGCCGGTGCGATACGAATTGCGCATTTTGTTCAGCGAGGTCTGGTATTCAGCGATGGTCGCTGCCTGCTCCTTGAGCAGTTTGACGTTTTCCGGGCTCTTGAAGCTGTTGATCAGCTTCTGCTGTTGCGCGGCGAAACCTTCAAGGGTGGTCTGCACGTTCTGCGCGGCGGTTTCATCGCCATTGGTCAGCATGTATTGCAGGCGCACCACGCGCAGTTTGGTCAGACCGGCGTTGAGCTGGGTGATGTCGCTCATCCAGTTGCTACGGTCGATCAGGCCACCGAGGCTGGTCCAGCCTGTCAAGGCCAGCACGCAGGTCAGGGCCAGCACAAGGCCGAAGCCCAAGCCCAGTTTCATGTTCACGCTGATGTTGCCGAACCAGCTATTCATCAAAAATCCTCCAGAAACGTAAGGTTTCTTAGTCGTCAGTTAGGCTGGAAGATTGTTGTTTTTTTGAGCCAGCAAGGGTGTTAGCAGGTCTTTATCGGCCGCAAATGCGAGAGCTGAAAGGTTTTTGTCGGACAGAATTTGTAACAGACCGGCCCAAGACTTTTTTCACATGGGTTTCACCGGCTGCCGACGCCCGCCTC
>NZ_AKJD01000279.1 GCF_000282515.1 Pseudomonas sp. GM80 | reverse complement strand
CTCCTCGATAGATGTATTTTCCACCTATCGGGGTGTCCGGGGAAATTAGACCACTGCAAAAAACAACGTCAAAAGATCGCAGCCTTCGGCAGCTCCTACATTGGTCGCGGTCATTGTGGGAGCCGGGCTCGCCCGCAAAGGTCCCGCCGGCCACCGAATCATGTGGGTGTTTAAAGTTATTCCAAAATTGACGAACCTTCCCACAAGCTTTTCAGGTTGTCCGTCAGACGTGCGCTCTCTAGGCTTGGGTTGTCGCTGAACACTCAGCGATCGGGTGTGAGAACCCGGCAATTTATGGTCATCCAGTGTCTGTGCACGCATAATCGCCGCCAGCTTATCCGCTGTCTGTAATGCGTCATGGCGGCTGTGTGCGGGCAGACTTCGGTCTGGCCGGGTGTCCATAACCGGTATTCTCACCCCGCATATAGCTGCCACCTTTGGGCTGCGTGAGAACGGCCATGGGTAGCACCAAAGACTGTGGAGATTGTTTTAATGGACAAGCTGATTCCCGACCCGCCCCAAGATTTCACCACCCCCCTCGAAGACGCCATCCGCATCGACGATCAAGTCAAAAACCGCGAAGCGATCAAACGCGCCCTCGACTTCTACCTGTGCCCCACCCCTGCAAAACCCTACCAGCCGAGCACGATGTTCCTCGTGCAGCCAAACATCGACACTGAAAGCCTGCTCGCCCACGCCTGTGAATCGCTGGCGTCGGCCAACGTCATGGCCAGCGATTTCGCCGACCAGCTCAGCCGCCCGCAGCGCAACACGGCGCTGGCGATTCAGCAAATCGTCATGCTCGCCGAACTGGCAGTGAGCCGGGCACTCGATCGGCTTGACCCACAAACCTGAGCCACCCCTGTAGGAACTGCCGCAGGCTGCGATCTTTTGATCTGGCTTTTTAAAAAACAACGTCAAAAGATCGCAGCCTGCGGCAGCTCCTACATTGGTTGCGGTCTTTGGGGGCTCCGGGCTCGCCCACGCTTGTGAGTCCTTGGCCAGTGATTTTACCGACGAGCTCTGCCGCCCGTTCGATCGGCTTGACCCACAAAC
>NZ_AKJD01000278.1 GCF_000282515.1 Pseudomonas sp. GM80 | reverse complement strand
GCGATCTTTTGATCCTGATCTTAAAAACAAGATCAAAAGATCGCAGCCTGCGGCAGCTCCTACAGGTTACAAATGCGCAACAGAGGATTTTTCCTGACCAAGCCGTCAGCGGCGTAGAATGCGCCGCCCTGCGCATCAATCTCTGTGGACGCTTTGCCTGTGAATTCCGTAACTGACCAACCCCTCGCCGCCTCCCTCACCCGCCCCGCGCGGATTCGTCTGGAGTTCAAGAACCTGCTCGCCCTGGCGCTGCCGATCATCATCGCGCAGCTGGCGACCACGGCCATGGGCTTCGTCGATGCGGTGATGGCCGGGCGCGTCGGGCCGAAAGATCTGGCGGCCGTGGCGCTGGGCAACTCGATCTGGGTACCGGTGTTCCTGTTGATGACCGGCACCCTGCTGGCAACCACGCCGAAAGTCGCCCAGCGCTTCGGCGCCGGCACCCACAGCGAAATCGGCCCGATCGTGCGTCAGGCATTGTGGCTGGCGCTGGTGGTCGGCTTGATTGCTACCGCGATGCTGGTCGCCGCCGAGCCGGTACTGCACCTGATGAAGGTCGATCCGGAGCTGATCGGCCCATGTATGCAGTACTTGCACGGCATCGCCAGCGGCTTGCCGGCGGTGGCGTTCTATCACGTGCTGCGCTGCACCAGTGACGGCATCGGCCGTACCCGCCCGGCGATGGTGTTGGGCCTGTGCGGTCTGGCGCTGAACATCCCGCTGAACTACGTGTTCATTTATGGCCACTTCGGCGTACCGGCCATGGGCGGCGTTGGCTGTGGCTGGGCCACGGCGATTGTGATGTGGGTGATGGCGCTGGGCCTGGCCGGTTATGAGCGCTGGGCTCCGGCGTATCGCTCGAGCGAAATTTTCAGCCGTTTCGACTGGCCGCAATGGGCGGTGATCAAGCGCCTGCTGTCGATCGGTCTGCCGATCGGCATCGCGGTGTTTGCCGAATCGAGTATTTTCGCGGTGATCGCCCTGCTGATCGGTAGCTTGGGCGCCACTGTCGTGGCTGGGCATCAGATTGCGCTGAACGTCAGCTCGCTGGTGTTCATGATTCCGTATTCGCTGGGCATGGCGGTTACTGTGCGCGTCGGTCAGGCTCTGGGCCGTGAAGAACCGCGTGAAGCGCGCTTTGCGGCCGGCGTCGGCATGGGCACTGCGCTGGCTTACGCCTGCCTGTCGGCGAGCATGATGCTGTTACTGCGTGAGCCGATTGCGGCGATCTACACCGCTGACCCGACGGTGATTCACATTGCGGCGATGCTGATTGTGTACTCGGCGCTGTTTCAGTTTTCCGACGCGATTCAGGTCACTGCCGCCGGCGCGCTGCGCGGTTATCAGGACACTCGGGTGACGATGATTCTGACGCTGTTCGCCTATTGGGGCATTGGTCTACCGGTGGGTTACGCCCTCGGTCTGACCGACTGGCTCGGCGAGCCACGCGGCCCGAGCGGCTTGTGGCAGGGTTTGATTGTCGGCCTGAGCTGTGCGGCGCTGATGCTGTCGATCCGCCTGACGCGCAGCGCGCGCAAGCGTATTCGGATAAGCCGTTCGGCGGGCTGATCGCCCATAAATAAAGACCTGCAAATGCAGGTCTTTTTTTTGTCCTGACTCAGGACTTTTTGCGAATCCAGTACAGATAAGTCCCGGCCTCTTCGTGCTGGCCCACCAGTTCGTGGTCGAGAAACACACAGAACTTGGGAATGTCGCGACGGGTCGAGGGATCGGTGGCGATCACCTTGAGCAGGCCGCCGGGCACCAGGTCACGGATGTGCTGGTGCAGCATCATCACCGGCTCCGGGCAATTGAGGCCGGTGGCATCGAGGGTGCCGTCGACCGGGGTATCGATCATTTCACTCATGATTCACTCCTGAAACTGGCCGGCATTGTCGCGCATTGCCGGGGCGTTACACCACACTCCCCTGTAGGAGCTGCC
>NZ_AKJD01000277.1 GCF_000282515.1 Pseudomonas sp. GM80 | reverse complement strand
CCGACCAGCACTTCCGGGCCGACACCGTGCTCGATCAGCACTGCGGCCAACTGGTTGGCGCGAGCGTTGAGCTGGGCGTAGCTCAGGCGTTGCTCGCCAAACACCAGAGCGCAGGAATCCGGGGTGGCGCTTACCTGATCTTCGATCAGCGCATGCACGCTGCGCTCCAGCGGATATTCGGTAGCTGTAGCATTCCATTGCGAGACGATCACCTCGCGTTCGTCTGCGTCGAGCAGCACCAGTTCGGCCAGCGGTCGCGCGGCATCGGCCACCACGGCCTTGAGCAGGTTCAACCAGTGCCCTGCCAGGCGCTCGATGCTGCTCGCCTCGAACAGATCCGTGGCGTAAGTGAAGGAGGCTTCCAGGCCTTCCGGGCTGTCACCGGTGTCAAGCGCCAGATCAAACTGCGCGGTGCGGTGTTCCCAGCTCAGGCTTTGCAGTTGCAGCCCCGGCAATTGTGCGACGAGGTCGGATTCGGCTTCACTGCGGTGGTTGAACATCGCCTGGAACAGCGGGCTGTGGCTCAAGTTACGCTCAGGCTGCAAGGCATCGACCAATTGCTCGAACGGCAGGTCCTGATGCATCTGCGCGGCAATCGCCGTCTGTTTGACCTGTTGCAGCAATTGCGCGAAACCCATTGCCGGATCGAACTCGGCACGCAGCACTTGGGTGTTGACGAAGAAGCCAATCAATCGCTCGATTTCCAGGCGGTTGCGGTTGGCAATCGGCACGCCGACGCGGATATCCGCCTGGCCGCTGTAGCGGTTCAACAAGGCCTGGAACGAGGCCAGCAACAGCATGAACACGGTCACACCTTCGCGCCGGGCGAGGGTTTTCAATGCCTCACCAAGCGCCGGTTCAATGCTCACGTTCAAACGTGCGCCACGGAAACTTTGCAACGCCGGACGCGGATGATCGGTGGGCATTTCCAGCAACGGTTGCTCGCTGCCCAAACGGGTTTTCCAGTAGCTCAGCTGGCGCTCGCGCTCGCCGCTGTCCATCCACTCGCGCTGCCACACCGCGTAGTCGGCGTACTGCACGGGCAAGGCCGACAGTGGCGCCGTGGTGCCTTGGCTGAACGCTGCGTAGAAGGCGATCAGGTCTTCGATCATCACTTGCATCGACCAGCCGTCAGAAACGATGTGATGCAGCGTCAGTACCAGCACATGGTCATCGTCACTGATGCGCAGCAACGCCACCCGCAGCAGCGCACCGCTCAGCAGGTCGAACGGCTGCGACGTCTGTTGCTCGACGAACGCCTGAATCTGTTCATCCGAAGCATTGGCCAGCGCCTGCTCTTGCAGGGCCACTTGAGCCGTCGGCTGAATGATTTGCTGCACCCGCCCGTCGTGATCGACGAACGCGGTGCGCAGGCTTTCGTGGCGTTGGATCAGCGCCTGGAAGCTTTGCTGCAACGCCGTGCGGTCCAGTGCGCCACGCAAGCGCAGCGCCGTTGGAATGTTGTAGGCCGCACTGTCAGGGTCCATCTGCCAGAGAAACCACTGACGTTCCTGGGCATAAGACAGCGCCAGCGGTTGCTCGCGACCCACCTGAGGAATCGACATTTGCGGGGTGTGCTGATCCGCGTCCAAGGCGTGGACAAACGCCTCAAGGCTGCTGTGCTCGAACAGCGTGCGCAGCGGTACCTGAATGTCCAGCGTGCGGCGAATGCGCGAAACCACCTGGGTGACCAGCAACGAGTGGCCACCCAGTTCAAAGAAGTTGTCGGTCAGGCCGACCCGTTCAAGCTTGAGCACGTCCTGCCAGATGGCGGCGACGTGCTGTTGACGCTCACTCTGCGGTGCAACGAACGTCTGTTGCAGCGCGCTGGCGTCAAATTTCGGCAGCGCCTTGCGCTCCAGTTTGCCGTTCGGGCTGACCGGCATTTTCGCCAGCCACACCCAATGTTGCGGCACCATGAACTCCGGCAGACTCTGGCCCAGATGCGCCTTGAGTTGCAGATTCGCCGCAGTGCGCGTCGCCTCATCGGCGTTCAACAGCGCCTCATCGGTGGGCACCACATAGGCGACCAACAGCGAACCATCCTGAGCAATGACCACGGTTTCCAGCACCGCGTCGTGCTCGGCCAGACGTGCTT
>NZ_AKJD01000276.1 GCF_000282515.1 Pseudomonas sp. GM80 | reverse complement strand
CTGCGATCTTTTGATCTTGTTTGTATAAATCAAAGTCAAAAGATCGCAGCCTTCGGCAGCTCCTACAGAGATTGTGAGGTATCGGGTTTATGCATCCGTTTTCCATTCAGCGTATTGATCACATTGTCCTGCGCGTGCAAGACCTGCAGCGCAGCATCGACTTCTACGGCCAGGTGTTCGGCGCCGAGGTGGTCAGGCGCAACGAACCGCTGGGGTTGATCCATCTGCGCGCGGGCAGCTCGATGATCGATCTCGTCGACCTGCAAGGCGAACTCGGCCGCAAGGGCGGCGGGGCGGCCGGTGCCGAGCGGCGCAACGTCGATCACTTCTGTCTGCGCATCGAGCCCTTCGATGAAGCGCTGCTGAGCGCACATTTGCAGTCTTTTGGTCTGAGCGTTGCCAAAGCCGAGTCGCGCTTCGGCGCCGAGGGCAAGGGTTTGTCCCTCTATTGCTTCGACCCGGACGGCAATCAGGTCGAACTCAAAGGGCCGTCCGAGGCGTAGACCTCAGGCGCGTTTGGCCATCAACAATACCGAAGCCGCCGCCGACAGCAGTCCCGCGCAGCAACGATTGAATATCCGTTTGCCGCGCGGCTCGGCGAACCAGCGGCGCATGTGCAGGCCCATCCAGGCATAAGCACTGATGGCGATCCATTCCAGCAGCAGGAACAGCACACCCAGTACCGCGAATTGTGCCGGCACCGGGCGGGCCGGATCGACGAACTGCGGCAGAAAAGCGGTGAACAGCAGAATCGCTTTCGGATTGCCGGCCGCGACCAGAAATTCCTGTCGCGCCAGGGCGAAGAAGCCAACGGTTGCACCCGTCACGTGCTCCTCGGCTTTCGGATTGGCCCGCCA
>NZ_AKJD01000275.1 GCF_000282515.1 Pseudomonas sp. GM80 | reverse complement strand
ATCTTTTGATCTTGTTTTTTAAAATCAAGATCAAAAGATCGCAGCCTTCGGCAGCTCCTACAGGGGGGGCGGTCTCAGTCTGGCAGTTGCTCGACAACGATGCCCAAGCGCCGATAATCCTCGACACTCCCCGAGGCGAGATGCCGCTCGGTAATCAGCGTGTGCAGGCGCGTGCACGATGCCACCACAAACGGCTCAACTGCTCCAAGCTTGTCCGCCGTGGTTACCGCGATCACCCGCGTCGCGCCATCGAGCATCGCTTGTTTCACCGGCACTTCATCGAAATGCAACGAGGTAATCCCCACCTCCGGATGGATCGCACATACGCCGGTAATCGCCAGATCCGCCTTGATCCCCGCAAGCAAACGCAACGTCTCATGACCACTCGCGGACATGGTCCTCGGGTTCAACACCCCGCCCGCCAGAATCACCTTCACCCCCTTGAATTCCGACAACGCAATCGCCGTCATCGGTGAGGCCGTCACCGCCGTGATGCTGATATCGGCACGCAACGAGCGCGCGACCTGCAACGTCGTCGAGCCGGAGTCGAACAGCACAATCTGCCCATCCTCGATCTGCTGCGCGGCCAATTGCGCGAGACGGATTTTCACCTCATCGGTTTCATCCAGCCGCGCGAAGTAATCCTTGCCGGAGTCCTTCGGACGCGGCAGCGCGCCACCGTGAACCCGCTGCACAAGCCCTGCGTTATCCAGTTCAGCGAGGTCGCGGCGGATGGTGTCTTCGGACACCGCAAAGTGCTGACTCAGCTCGGACGCCATGACTTTGCCATCGCGTTCAAGGATCAGAAGAATTTTCTGGCGGCGCAGAGAGGGAAGTTCGGACGCGGAGTGGTCGTGCATGGTTACGCCTGTTTATGCTTGTAATTGCAGGTTTTAGCGAGACTAGCGAAAGCTTCAGGCAAACACAAACAAGCGGCTATCAATTGTTTCGATCATTGGAATCAACAAGGCGAATTTTTTCTTTGCTTTTCGCCTGTTCACAATGGCCGCACTTCAATAAGGCTCAGGATGAACACCTCATGAATCTCAATTTCGCGTTCGCGTGCATGATCGTCGTGTCGTTTGCCGTCGCGCTCGGCCACGCGTAACCCCCGTCAGACCGAGGCCAGCAACTGCTCGCGAAGCCATTTGTGCGCCGGATCGCGGTGCGAGCGTTCGCCCCAGAACATCGTCATCTCGTAACCGGGTACTTCCAGCGGCGCGTCGACCACTTGCAATGCCGGGTTGCCACGCACCAGGCGTGACGGCAGCATCGCCACCAGATCGGTGCTGGCCAGCACCGACATCGCCATCAGAAAGTGCGGCACCGACAACACCACTTTTCTTTGTAACCCGACATCGGCCAACGCCTTGTCGGTCACGCCGAAAAACCCTCCGCCCTCACGCGACACCATCACATGCTCCAATGCGCAGAACTGTTGCCGGGTGGGTGCGCGCTGCAAACCCGGATGACCGATACGACCGGCCAGCACATAACGCTCCGTGAACAACGGTCGTGAGTGCAACTCCGGCGGCGCGTCTTCGCTGATGTGCAGAGCAATGTCGAAGACGCCCTGCTCGGCCTGCTTGACCAAATGCGCGGGAGTCAGGTCGATCACTGCCAGGCGCGTGCCCGGCGCCTGTTCGCGCAACCCGCTGAGGGCCGGCAGGACAACGGTCGATTCGCCGTAGTCCGTGGCGGCGATTTTCCAGGTGTGCGTCGCCTGCGCCGGATCGAACGCACTGGCCGGCGCGACCGCCCTTTCCAATGCCTCCAACGCCTCGCGCAACGGTTCGCGCAATTCATCGGCGCGCGCGGTCGGGCGCATTCCTCGCGGCCCCGGCAGTAGCAACGGATCGCCAAAAATGTCGCGCAACTTGGCCAGATGCACGCTCACCGAAGGCTGCGACAGGTTCAGCCGTTGCGCCGCGCGGGTGACGTTGTGCTCGGACAGCAACACATCGAGCGTGAGCAGCAGATTGATATCGAGGCGTCTCAAATTATTCACGGCTATACCAGACATATCAGACATTCATTTCCAATATACCGGGTGAACGCCGATCCTGCTGTCACTCAAGCACAGGAACCTCAACATGAATGTCTTACTGGTCTACGCCCACCCTGAACCGACTTCCCTCAACGGCTCGCTGCGGGACTTCACTATCCAGCGCCTGCAAGCCGCCGGCCACACCGTGCAGGTCTCCGACCTCTATGCGATGAACTGGAAACCCACCCTCGACGCCGACGACGCCCCGCAGCGCGATGCGACGAAAGCATTCCACGCCTCCCTCGACTCGAAAGTCGCTTACGCCGAAGGCACCCAGGCCGACGATATCGCTCGCGAGCAAGAGAAACTGCTGTGGGCGGATGCGTTGATCCTGCAGTTTCCGCTGTGGTGGTTCACCATGCCCGCCATTCTCAAAGGCTGGGTCGATCGGGTGTACGCCTACGGTTTTGCCTACGGCGTCGGTGAACACTCCGACAGTCGTTGGGGCGAGCGTTATGGCGAAGGGAAAATGAAAGGCAAACGGGCGATGTTGATGGTTACCACTGGCGGGTGGGAGTCGCATTACGCGCCGCGCGGGATTAACGGGCCGATGGATGATCTGCTGTTTCCGATCCAGCACGGGATTCTGTACTACCCCGGTTTTGAAGTGGTGCCGCCGTTTCTGGTGTATCGCACCAGCCGGATGGACGCGGCACGGTATGCCGAGACCTGCGACGAATTAGGCCGCCGACTGGATGAGCTGTGGAGTACGCGCCCGATTGCGTTTCGGCAACAGAACGCGGGCGACTACGAGATTCCGGCACTGACCCTCAAAGACCCAATCACCCCCGAGCGCCAAGGCTTCGCAGCACACCTCCTGTAGGAGCTGCCGCA
>NZ_AKJD01000274.1 GCF_000282515.1 Pseudomonas sp. GM80 | reverse complement strand
GCGATCTTTTGATCTTGTTGTTCAAGGATCAAGATCAACAGATCGCAGCCTGCGGCAGCTCCTACAGGGGTGGTGTTCGGGTTTAACTGGGGCGAGGTTCGATGCTGATCCAGTAGGGGTTGTGCCAAAGGATGCGGATCGGTAAAGAGCGCTCGAGCAACTGCAACGTGCGGTCACTGTCGTCCAGCGGATAGAGGCCGCTCAAGCGCAAATCAGCGACCTCAGCGCTGACATGCACAATGCCGCGACGGTAGCGGCGCAAGCTGTCAATCACCTCACTGAGCGGCCGGTCACGAACCTCCAGACGACCTTGCGTCCAGGCACTTTCGTGACCATTACTGCGCTGCAATGACAGGATGCCGTGATCGTTGAACAGCAGACTCTCCCCTGCCTCGACCACTTGCCGCGCACCGCTGGCCGTGACCACTTCGACCTGTGAATGCAACATCACCAATCGTGTGGAATCGTCATTGTGCTGCACGAGCAATTTCGTCCCGAGAGCGCGAATGCGACCGTGCTCGGTCTCGACCACAAACGGCCGCGACGGGTCCTTCGCCACGTCCACCAGCAACTCGCCACTGCGCAAGGCCAGCAGGCGCTGCGTACTGTCGAACAACGGCACCACGCGACTGCGCGCGTTGAGGGTCAACGCACTGCCATCCGGCAACGCAAAATCCCGTCGTTCGCCGGTTCCCGTCGATAATTCACCAGCCTCGGGCAGCCAGCCATAACGCCGCCCGAGCAACCCGGCCAACACCGCCACGCCGAGCACACTCAAACTGCCGCTGATAAATCGCCGCCGACTCGACGGTGCATTGAGGCTGTGCAGCAGACTGTTGCGCGGCACTGCGCGCAAGTTCGGATTGCGCAACAGGTTCAGGCCACCGCCCATTTGCTCGATGATCTGCTGGTGCCGTGGATCGGCCGTGCGCCAGGCTTCGAACGCCGCCCGCTCGCCGAGGCTGACGTCACCCGATTGCAACAGCGCCATCCATTGCGCGGCTTCATCGATCAGCGTTTCGTCCGCCCTCATGCCTGCATCGCCTGATAGCAACGCTTGAACGCCTCGACCATGTATTGCTGCACGCGACTGGTGGACACGCCGAGGCGCTCGCCGATCTCGCTGTAGGTCAAACCGTCGAGCTGATGATAGAGAAACGCCGCTTTGGCCTTGGCCGACAACCCGTTGAGCAAGCGATCGACCGCCAACAGCGCTTCGATCACCAACGCCCGCTCTTCCGGCGACGGATGCACCGGCTCTGGCGCCAGCGCCAGGCTTTGCAGATAAGCGCGTTCGAGATCCTGGCGCCGCCAGCCTTCGTACACCAACCGCCGGGCAATGGTGGTCAACAACGCCCTGGGCTCGCGAATCGCTGTCGGGTCCGGCAAGGCCAATACTCGCAGAAACGTTTCCGAGGCGATGTCCTGTGCACTGTGCGGGCAGCCCAGCGTGCGGCTAACGGCAGCGCACAGCCAGCGATAGTCCTTTTGGAACATCTGCCCGATGATCTGGTAATGCGGGTTATGTCCACCCATGCCTTGCTCCCTGAAAACGGGTCCCACCCGCTGCGAAAAACCATCGTTCTGCCGGGATCGTCCGGCTCTGATCAGGCGCGACTGTGCAATAGGGTTGCGCACATTTGAAGTAATAAAAAAACATCACAAGCAAACCTTTAAGAATAAGGCGCTTCGTCACCGCGCAAACATTGGCTGACACAACGTTGACTTCGATCACTGGCGCAGCCTCGACCACTGATTAATCTCCTCGCTCCATCGAAGGCCAAGGACGGCTCACCGGGAGCCCGCGGCTGATCCCACTCAAGGAAGACCCCATGCAATCGCTCAACATCATTCTGCTGTCGTCAGCGTTTAACGGCCTGACGCAACGTGCCTGGCTGGAATTGCATCAGGCCGGGCATTCACCCAGCGTTGTGCTGTTTACCGATGAAAGCGCCGTGTGCGAACAGATCGAAAACAGCGCCGCAGATCTGGTGATCTGTCCATTCCTCAAGGACCGCGTACCCGAGGCGTTGTGGCGCAATACCCAGCGACCGGTGGTGATCATTCATCCGGGCATCGTCGGCGATCGGGGTGCCAGCGCGCTGGACTGGGCAATCACCAACGAGCTGCCGAGCTGGGGCGTGACCGCCTTGCAAGCGGTGGAAGAAATGGACGCCGGGCCAGTCTGGGCGACCTGCGAATTCAACCTGCCGGCGGGTCTGCGCAAATCCGAGTTGTATAACGGCCGGGTCAGCGACGCGGCGATGCTGTGCATTCGCGAGGTGGTGGAAAAATTTCGCGAAGGGTTTGTCCCGGTGCCGCTGGATTACAGCAATCCCGCCGTGCGCGGGCGCTTGCAGCCGAACATGAAACAGGATGATCGCAGCTTTACATGGCACGACTGCGCACGCTTTATCAAACGCTGCATCGATGCGGCGGACGGCCAGCCGGGTGTGCTGGCGAGTCTGGCCGGCGGTCAGTACTACGTGTACGACGCACACCTGGATTCGCGCACAGGCATGCCCGGCGACATTCTCGCGGTGCATGACGACGCGGTGCTGGTGGCCACCGGTGATCACAGCGTGTGGATCGGTGCCCTGCGGCGCAAACCGCAACCGGGCGAGGAAACCTTCAAGCAGCCGGCACGGCATGTGCTGGCCGGGCAACTGGCGAATGTGCCGAACCTGGACTGGTCAATCGCCAGTCAGCCGTTCAGCGCCGAAGCGTATCAGCCGATTGCCTATCGCGAGTCCGGGCATGTTGGCGAGCTGACATTCGAGTTCTATAACGGCGCGATGAGCACCGAGCAGTGCCAGCGCCTGGTCGAGGCGCTGCGCTGGGCCAAGGCCCGTGATACGCAAGTGCTGTTGATCAAGGGCGGGCGCGGCAGCTTTTCCAACGGTGTGCACCTGAACGTGATTCAGGCCGCTCAGGATCCGGGCGCAGAGGCGTGGGCGAATATCCAGGCGATCGACGATGTCTGCGCAGAGTTGCTCAGCGCGCGGCAACTGGTGGTCAGCGGCGTGACCGGCAATACCGGCGCGGGCGGCGTGATGCTCGCGCTGGCGGCGGACATCGTCTTCGCGCGGGCCGACATCGTGCTCAATCCGCATTACAAGAGCATGGGTTTGTATGGCTCGGAATATTGGACCTACAGTTTGCCCCGTGCGGTCGGCCCGGCGATGGCCGAACAACTGACCCAGGCGTGTTTGCCGGTCAGTGCCCAGCAGGCGTTGCAACTGGGCATGGTCCAGGAAATCGGCCCGCGCTGCCCGGATGAATTTGCCATGTGGCTGCTGCAACGGGCCAATGGTGCGTTGAACGACCCGACCTACGCGGCGGTGCGTGAACGCAAGTTGCGGGTCGATCATCTGCTGATCCAGCAATGCCGCGCCAACGAGTTGCAAGAAATGCAGGAAGACATGCTCTACAACCGCAGTCAATTCGCCGAGAAGTGCCGCCACTTCGTCTACAAACACAAAGTCTGCGGCACGCCGGCGCGATTGATCGAAGACTGGGCACGAGTCCAGGACGTTGAGCTGACTGACTGATCTCCAGCGTCTGCAATGCCCCCATCGCTGGCAAGCC
>NZ_AKJD01000273.1 GCF_000282515.1 Pseudomonas sp. GM80 | reverse complement strand
CACGCTCTGCGTGGGAATGCAGCCCGGGACGCTCCGCGTCCCACCCAAAGCCGAACGCGGAGCGTCCGTTGAGGCATTCCCACGCAGAGCGTGGGAACGATCAAGGTCAGAGAAAGCGCAGCAGGGCGGCGACGATGGCCTCGGGAGCGTCTTCCTGGACGAGGTGGCCGGCGTTGGGAATCGGGTGGAATTGTGATCCCGGGATCATTTTATGTAACG
This sequence comes from Pseudomonas sp. GM80, assembly GCF_000282515.1. Lineage (GTDB taxonomy): Bacteria > Pseudomonadota > Gammaproteobacteria > Pseudomonadales > Pseudomonadaceae > Aquipseudomonas. The sequence continues at coordinate 9,770 of NZ_AKJD01000273.1, read as the reverse complement.
CTCGGCCACGCTCGATGGGGATCCACTGATCCTGCTCACCCCAGAGAATCTGTACCGGGCAGCGGATGCTCGGATACAAGTTTTCCGCTTCACGGGTATAGCGCTCGTCCATCTGCGCAATCTGCCGATAGAACGCCGCTTGCCCCGGATCGCCGAGCCATGGCTCAACGTAGGGTGCGAGTTCGTCGTCAGGAATCGCCCGGTGAATCGCCCCGCGAACGTAGGTCGGCACGATGGCGCGCTGGATGTAATCGGGCAGGCCGCTGAATGCCGCCTCATGCTGACGCACATGCTGCACGAACGGCGACCCCCACGGCGTCAGCGCCACCGGATCGATCAGCGTCAGGCTGCGGTAATCCTTGCCATTGAGCAGGTGCGTGCGCAGCGCCGTGGCACCGCCAAAGTCGTGAGCAACGACGTCGGGGTTTTGAATAGCCCAGTGATCGAGTAACTGCGCCAACAATTGATTTTGTACGCCAAGGGAGACATCGGCGTCGGGTTTTGCAGAGCGCCCATAACCGAGCAGATCGAAGCAGTGCACACGATGCGTGGCGAAAAAGAAGGGCGCGATGCGATGCCACACACAGGACGAGAAGGGCGTGCCATGCACGAACACCAGCGGCGGGCCGTCGCCACGGACCGCATGCCACACCGGCTGACCGTTGAAGTCGAAGACTTGATCCAGCAATCCGTTCGTCATGGGGCTGTCCTCCTCGCGTTTTTCAGCCACTAGCATAATCAATCAAGGCTGGCGTGTTGAAGTTTTATCAAGTGTTGGATGTCAGGTCACGCAAGTTCATTGTTCAGTAGTGTTTGTCTGGAAATGTTCATTGTTCATTGAATATGTCAGTAATGATCTGTGATGTATTGTTTTTGCTGTTTTTGCTCAGGCTGAGTAGTTTTGTTTTAGTTCTGCATTTGCCGTGTCGGTCTCGTTGCCAGTAAGTGGCGACAAACCGTGGGTCAGTGTTTTCTTGTTTCATATTAAATGGATTTATTGAAAATGGCTTTAGAGCAGTTCGTTAACAGTGAACATCAGGAATGGCACACCTTTGTTGATCCTGTGGGATTTAAAGCAGTTCTGTCAGCCTTCCACGGTACCGAGCAATACGAGGCGGCGCTCCGGTATTACGCCGCTGCGCAGGTACAGGAAACGTCAGAGGGTATGTTTCAGGTCATAAGTCTGTTGCAGGAAACACTGCAGACGTTAGGGCGAGGCTCTAACGATGAAGGCATTGGCTACTTGCGCAATAAAGTTGATGAATACCATCGGCGTCTGCAGAACACAGTGACACTTTCTGCAACAGAGGTGCCCAGCCAGATGCATTTTGTCTGGGTGGGCGGTGCCATGTTTGGCGCCAACCAGCGCGATTACTTCAACATCTGGAAAGCCCGGGCTCCCGAAGGTTTCACTTTCAATATCTGGTACGACCCGGACGCGTTGATGGCTTTCGATGTCAGTCGCACGCTCATTCAGGCGGCCAAGGCAGATGCCATGCGCTCGGGTGGCGACCAACCGATTTCCAGAGTTGCGCTCGGCCAGCTCTATGAAGAACGACTGGCCGTGCTGCGGCGTCAGGCGTTTGATTTCATCCACCAGGCGCAACGGCGCGGCCTTGGTGCTGACGAGGCACGTATCGAGTTTCTGGTCGAGGCGTTTGCCCAGGATAAGTCGCAACTGCTCGCTGCGCGCAAACGGTATTTGCAAAGCCATCTGGACATGGCCGACGACCGTGTGCGATTGCGCAATGCCCGAGAGGAATTCGCATCGCATTTCCTGTGGTCTGCTTATGACCGAGAAATTTCCTTGAGGGGTAACTTTGCAGCCGCTTCTGATCTGGTGCGTTTGCAAGCTGTCTATCAGGAGGGCGGTACCTACAGCGACCTTGACTACTTACCGCCATTGGTCAGCGAAATGGGCGGAGTTGATCTTTCAACGTTAAGCCATGAGGCTCGCTCAGGTGTCCTGCAATTAATACTTGATCACAATCGGCAATTAATGCCGGGTCGCGACGCAAGTCGATACAAGAATCTGAAAAAGCATATTCCGAAAGAGTACCTCCCCCCACTTGAAGCGTTTGCAGAAAGTAACCCGCCCCTTGATCGAATTTTTGCGCCCCTCATACGCCAGGCTGCTTCTGGCGATATGTTGGGTATGGGGGCCTCTAACCCGCCAACAGGTGATGTTGCGCCGAAATTGATGAATGCGTATATCGCTGCGCATCCGCGGGCGGGGATGACCAGCGCCACCCTGAAACTGATTCGTTATTACTACAATGTGATTGAAGCGGTAGAACTTCACTTGGATAAAACCGGGCGAGCGTGGAGTGATGAGAGCAGTTTTGGTGTTATTCAAAACATGTTGGATGAGGTGGACTTTCCTTTTTCCGGAAACGTGGCGTTAAAGCAGATCTGGCAGACTTATGAAGGAAGCATCATCAGTGCCATTGACGGTTACCATCGTGATGGTGTGGTGCCTGGAGCCGGAGGCACTATCGCCTTGACCGGGCCGGGAGCGCTATTGGTGGCGTCTCGTTTATTCACGGATTATCAATACACAACCCGCGGTGCCTCAGAAATCCAGGCGTCGCAATACCTGCAAGAGGGCTATAACACCGCGACTGAGGAGGAGTTGATCAGTGGCTGGATTGAACGCGCTGACGGCAACTCTGTATGGGTGCAAAACGAACAACAAGCCTGGCGCGACGGCAAATTCAAAGCGCGTTACACCGGCAATCTGCAGGAACTGCTTAAACCCGGCAATACGCTGACCTTCAAGCGCGGCTGGCCGGTGGTCGAGGGCAAGCCGGTGCTGGTGACCGCGATTGTTCAACGCCTGATCGATGATCTGGGCGACCCCTTTATCCGCGCCATGACCGACAAGCTCACGGGTGACGTGGTGTTCGAGAGCAATGCCAGTCTGAGCCTCGATGAACGCCGGCAGATACTCAATCAGACGATCGACGAAATACCCCAATCCATCGGGGCGCAGCATCCGCGTAATCTCAATGAGCTGCTGGTGCACCTGGAACGTGGTTCGCTGCCGCTTGAGCAATTGAGTCCGTTGCATCGGGCTATCATCGGCGGACTGTTTGGTGCACAGACTCTGGATGCCGCAGGATTTGCCGATGCCTGGCAAGCGGCGCAAGCACTTGCCAGTGAAACCGCCGACGGTGGCGTTTTCGCGCGTTTTAAAGCGATCGAAAAAGTCTTGCTGACGCGTCAGCCGCAGGCTTTCCAGGCAGCGTTGGCGCGCCAGGCCAAGCCAGGCAACCAGAGCGCCCATGCGCTCAAGGCACTGGCGTTGACTGAACCCATGACCCTCAAGCAATGGGGCCAGCGCATTGCGCAAATCAATAGCACCGCGCAATGGGAATACCGTACGCGGATTCTTAAATATGCCGCGAGTGTCCGTGAACAGTTTTTCAGCCGTGGCGCGGTGTCTGTCCGGCAATTGCCGCAGGCGTTTCTGGTGCACTCGCCGGGTGATCCCGGCCGTCGCTGTTATCCCCTGGCATTGCTCATGGCTGCAGCATTCAGCCGTGGCGAGGGTGCCGAGCGCGCCGTTATCGGCCGGGTCGCCAATGCCAGCCTGGACGCGCACGAAGCCGATTCCCGTGCCTTGCTGTCGGCACTGGACGATCTGAGTGATGTGCGCTTGTTCGAGGTCGGCACGCTGTTGGGGCAGCACGATCTGCCAGCGATCATGCAAACCCTCGAAGCGAAAACAGACACCGCCGTTCTGTTGCTTGATACCGGTAGCCACGCGTTGCTGGTGGCCAAAGTCGTGACGGGCGACAACACCAGCTATCGCTTCTTCGAACCGAATTTTGCGGTGTATGGTTTTGCTCAGGGCGCGTTGATGCAGCAAGGTATCGAAGACCATTTGCGGCGCGACGGCGCTGAATTGGCCGGGTTGTATGGGCTGGCCGATGCGACCGACTTGCAGTTCAGGGTGGTTGAACTGAACGCCGCCGCTATCGCTGAAACAGTGCTGCCTTCAAGTCTGCAAGTCGGCAGTCTGCTGGAGAGCGCGCCGATTGCCGGTGATCAGACCGTCGGCGTGTGGGATAAACAGGCCACGCTGCGTACACGCCAGCTCTCGGAAAACGCGCGAATGGGCGAAAGCCTGTCACAACTGGATGCTCGTTACCTCACGCGTGAACTCGATCTGGCGACCACACAACTGCGTGACAAATACGCCCTGAGCGGCGAATACCTGCCTTTGCTCGAGACGGTCAAGGGCAGCGTAGCGCAGGGCTTCAGCCTGACGATGGTGGACGCGCTCAATCCCGCAAAAACGGTCCTTGTCACTACCGCCGATACGCGTTTCATCAAAATCAAAAAGCATATTCAGCAACTGGTCGATGCGGTCTCCGGCAATGCCGGCGGTCCTGGAGCGGGAGAGGGTGGCAGTCGGCTGAGTTTCGCCTTTGCGATCCAGACACTGGTGACAGAAATGCGCAGTCGCGAGTATCAGCAAAAGGCGGGTTCAGTGCCGGCGTTGTCTATCGCCATGCAGGTGCAAGTTTATGTGAGTTACGCGCAACTGGCTTATGGCGTGGTAACGGATTCGGTGCAGATGATCAACCTGGTACGCCAGGTGGCGGCCAGCGAAGAGGCGTTGGTCAAACAACATGCTTCTTTGTCGGGACGGTTGCTCGGGCGGGTCTCGACCGGCGTCGGGATCGGCTTTTCGCTGGTCAACATTGGCTTCGACATCCATGGCCTGACGCTGGCAAACAATGATGAAGAGCGGTCGCGACTTACCACCCAGCTGGTGTTCAACGTGGCGGCGCTCGGATTTGACCTGACCGCATTGGCGGTAGGCGGGACGGTGGGTACGGTGGCGTCGTTTCTGGCAGTGCCGTTGCTGGGGCTCGGCATCGGCTTCACAGCGATTGCCAGCAACCTGGGGCAGATCAGCGACAAGGCCCGGGCCGTTGGCCGGCACCTGTTCATGATTCACGAAGCCTATGGGCAGGAGGGTGTCGAATGTGAGGACGGGGTATTGAGGTTTGCGGTTGAAGCGGTCATCACCGAGCTGGATTTACAGGCGCGTCGGGTAAGGTTCGACAGTCAGAAGTTTTTCCCAGCGAATTTCTCGACGCTGGGGCTGCCTGATTACAGCGCGAAACCGGAGGACATGCACCGGGCCATCAATATTCGCGAGGCGCTTGGCCGCGCGGACAGCTTTGAATTCGCCGGCAACAGTGAGCGGCAAATCCACGCCGTCGTGCTGCCCTGCACGCCGCTCTGTTACTACGGTTATGAATACCAGTTAGGGTCATCCGGGCATGGGCCGGACGAGGATCTTTTCTTGCGTCTGCGAACCTACCAGACGGTCTACGAGGGCAGGCCCGCGTACAAGGGTGGCATCGAGGCGATCAGCACCTCGTTTCCGAATATTCTCGATGACTGGAAGCAGACGCTGGAATTTGCCTGGCCTGACCCGGATCAGCGGTTCAAGTTTTTCTCCACGCCCTCACTGCCGCACATCCTTTACAAACTGCTCCCCGTCAACAAGCCGACCGCCATCACGGTGAAGCTCGATGAACAGGCCCGGCAGTTGGTTATTCCCGAATTGCCGAAGGAATGGCATCAGCTCATCAGTTACGACATCACCGGCCAATCCGGGGTCTATCAGCTCGGACTGACCCCGGGGATCGTCGCGGTACGCTTGGCGAAGTACGAACCCTTCAATGACGTGAGCTGGTTGATCAGTGCCCCTTGGGCGAGTGAAAAACAGGTCGGATTCGAGGGCGATGATCTGCTCGTCGACGGAGTCAGAATCACTGGCTTCAAAGGTTTCCTCCAGCTCAAGGGGGGCGAACGCTTTCAGTTTGATCGTGAGAAAAACACTTGGCAGTTATTGTCTGTCACGCTGAACAAGCGCACGGCTGAAAGCAGCGATGAACCGGTCGACATGGCCCTGGTGTTGACGCGCCTGCGTGCGCTTGCGCAGGCCAACCGGCTGGCAAACGGTTACGTGGCGCTGCATCACTTCATTGTCCCCTTCAACCGTGAATCCGATGTGCACTACACCACCGGTTATTACGACGTGGCCGAGAACCGAGTGCTGTACGTGCGCAACCTTCCGGCCTCGTTGCTTGAGGGCGTTGTATTGGGCGCGGTCTCGGGTCAGCAGGCGTGGTTCTATCACCCCGCGCACGCAACGGTATGGCGCGTCGACGTCAGCACCGGTCTCATCAGGCACGCCTATCGTCTGCTGAGTCCGCGGAAAGGTTCGACCATCATCGGCTGTGAGTTGACCGCTGATGGAAAGCTGCGCGTCGTCCAGGAAAAAACCAGGGATGAGACCACCCGCTACACCCTGGAATATCTGATCTCTGCCAATACGATCACCTTCTTTCATATCAACGCTTATGAAAGTCATTGGAATGAAGCGGTCGGCATGCAGGCGTACTGGAAGGCACCGTTGGATCGATTCCGCCAACCTGACCCGCAACTGGATGAAATTATCGCTGTGGATATACCGATGAGTACCTGGACCTCCGCGCCGTTTGTGGGGCTGCGTGGGTATGCCGACAACACGGCGATCCTGTCGGGCTGGCTGCGTTTGAGTGACGACAGGTTCTATGTGAATGACGATCAGCTCGCTCAGGAACCGGTGCAGCGAATCATGCTGATGTGGGACGAGTCGGCCAGTGACGCGATGCTGATCTACGATGTGACCCACAAGCAACTGCTACGGGTTTTTTCCAATCCTTCAGGCTATGACACCGCACTGGATGAAGTCATCGAAAGCAACGTGACAGAGCTGACTCATTCGGCAGGACGCTACATCCTGACGAAAGCCGATGGCCAACTGTTCGAGGTCGATAAAAATGCCGTGCTGACCTTTATTGGCGTCGGCAAGCGCTGGCTCGAACAGCACACGGACTGGCTGGGGGCACTGCCCGCGCTGGTCGAGCAGCATGGCAAGCAACCCATTCCCGTGATTGGCCTGGCGGGTTTCAGCCATGGCACGTTGCTCGCGGCCTGGTGTGTCGACAGTCAACTGTTAGTGAGCCAGGTCAGCCCCGGCAAAGAACTGGCGTTGCTCAGTCTGACCCCGGATGGCCAGGCGGCATGGTTACTGGATATCGAGGCAGGGCAACTCTATCGTCAGGCGACAGGTTCGTTAAAAGATCTGCGAGAGGTGTTTGCCACTGGCACACGACTGCTGGCGCCGGAACGACTGCCAGCGGCAGAAAAAGTCTGGTCCGAGTGGGCGTTTGTCGAGGTGGTCGCTGACGGCCAGGGGTTGCGGGGGCGAACGCGTGAAGGCGTGAACCTGGAGCTATTGGATCGACAACCTGCACGCATCGTCAGTGTGGAAAATCAATGGTCTCAAGCCAGAGACTCCGGTTTGTCGTTGCGCGAACGTCTGAGGGCTCTGCTGGCAGGCCATGCTCACGCGCCGATATTGCCGGTTGAAAGCAGCGGCGGGCGCTACACCTACTACGTTGCGGATCAGGATCATTTGTATGAGGTCAGCGCACGACCCGACGGGCAGTGGTCAGCGCTGTTGGGTGTCAAGAAACAGCAGGAAACGCTGCTGTTCGACCCGCAGGACAATCTGGTTTTCAATCGCGGATCAAGGGATTACATCTGGCTCACCGACAGCCATGCCGGCCGCGTGGGCGAGGTGCTCACGCTGGACAGCTCCGTAGAGATCAGTGACTTGCAGCCCTTGTTGCTCGACGGTGTCGAGACGCTGATCCTTGCTTTCGGCTCGTTGACGCAGACGAGCCGCGTGTCGCAAGAGGCCTGGCAGCGACTGGACTGTATTGTGCTGGATCGTCGGCGTGCGGCTGAAGACGGGGTATCGGTCGAGCACACATTGGTGTTGGAGATGGCCGGCAACGAGCGACTGCTGTTGTCCGAAGCGCAAGGGCACTTGATGCTGATCGATCCGGACAATGCGCATACCCTGATCGTGCGCGACGTCGAGCCGCAGGATCAAGAATCGCGTGTACCGATGTTCTTGCGCATGGTCATCGAAGGGCAGGAGCAGCGTTTGAATGTCGAGCAACTCATGACGGCCCTGCGGCGAACGCAGGAAGCAGGGGCGACCCTCGAGTTGAAGACGGTGATCGACGCACTCAGCGCATGAACGCTGTGAGCGGATAAAAAAAGGGTCGTGAGCAATGCAGCTCACGACCCTTTTGCATTTTACTCGCCGCGATAGATGCAACCGCTGGTGCAGGTCTCGTGGATACGGATCGCGCTCAGTTCCGGCAGCAATGGCTTCATTTCATTCCAGATGAATTTGGCCAGGACTTCGCTGGTCGGGTTTTCCAGACCGGGAATGTCGTTCAGGTAGTTGTGATCCAGACGCTCGTACAGCGGCTTGAAGATCGCCTTGATCTCGGAGAAATCGCGGATCCAGCCGGTGTGCGGATCGAGGTCGCCGCTCAGGTGAAGCGCCACTTTGAACGAGTGACCGTGCAGACGTCCGCACTTGTGGCCGTCCGGGACGTGCGGCAGGCGGTGGGCGGATTCGAAAGTAAATTCCTTGAAGATTTCCACGGTATTTTCGGCTCTGTTCAGATGGTGTTCGCCGCAGCGATTCGGGCAGGCGGCGAGTTTACCAGCTTGTGTTTGGGCGTGCTGACTAAAGGGTCAGCAAGCGCTCGGCGAGGCGACCATTGGCAGCCAGTTCGAGGAACTCATCACCCAGACGGCGGCTTTCGTCCATCGCCGCATGCCAGTATTTCTGCCGGCTCGGCGCATCGCCCATGAAGCGTTTGAAGTCATTACGATCGGGGAGTTTGCCGTAAGGCAGGCGCGCCAGATATTCCTTCGACGGCGCAAGCAACAGTACGTCCTGCAAGCGCTGCACCGAAGCCTTGCGCCACGGCAGGGTCTTGTCGAACCAGCCCGGAATCACCCGGTCGGTGAAGTGCGGATAGAGCACGATGCCGTCGCCGCTGTAGGGCAGGTCGAGGTGATAGTCGAGCAGACCGCCATCGCGGAAGGTGCCGGCACCGGCGCCCGGCAAGTCGCGCACGCCTTCCATGACCATCGGGATCGAGCCCGAGGCCAGCAGCGCCTGACGCAGGTTGCCGGCATTCAGGGCGACGAAGCGCGAGGGGAAGTCGTTCAGCGCATTCACCGGTGGCGCCAGACGCGGATCGTGGATGATCAGCCGTTCGAAGTGCCGCGACAGCCGCGCGCGGCCTCGCAGGTTGTCGGCGATCACCGAACCTAGTGCCAGGCCGAGGCGACCACGATGGTCATCAGCCAGACGGCCCTGACTTTTCACCACCATGATGTTCAAGCGGTAATGCGCGTTGTCGAGGATGCTCGCGTCGCGGCCATCGAGCAGGTCATTGAGCATGCGCTGCGAGCTCTGACTGATCTCGGCCATGGTCACGCCTTTGTTGAAGTTCTGCTCGGCGTACAGATGTCCGAGACGGCGGATGCCTTCGGCGGCGTCCGGCAGGCAGGCGCTGGCGAAGCGCCAGGAACCGACCGAGGCGCCGATCAGCGATCGCTCGCGCGGCGCACTCGGCAGCCATTCACCGAACAGCGCCAGATCCAGCCCCTGAATCCCCAACGCCTTCGGCCCACCGGCGGCGCCGGGCAGGGTGCCGACGTCAGCGGCGTTCAGGCCTTGCGCGCGAATCCGCGCCATGGCGCGAGGGCCGGCTTTAAGGGTGAGGGCGGGGAATTTGATGTGGATGGCGGTCATACCGGTCTCGATCGTTAGCAAGCAAACAATTATAAGCACATGTCACAAATTCCTGTAGGAGCTGCCGCAG
>NZ_AKJD01000272.1 GCF_000282515.1 Pseudomonas sp. GM80 | reverse complement strand
GAGTGAAACGAGGCTGCGATCTGTTGATCTGGTTTTTTCAGATCAAGATCAACAGATCGCAGCCTTCGGCAGCTCCTACAGGGTATGCGGTGTTAGATCTGTTCGGCCCACAGGTCGTATTCGTCAGCGTCGGTGACTTTGCACCAGACCTTGTCGCCCGGCTTCAGGTTGCTGCCGTTGTCGATGAACACGTTGCCATCGATTTCCGGGGCATCGAAGAAGCAGCGGCCAACCGCGCCTTGCTCGTCGACTTCGTCCACCAGTACTTCGATTTCACGGCCGATGCGCATTTGCAGGCGGGCCGAGCTGATCGCCTGCTGGTGCGCCATGAAGCGATCCCAACGATCCTGCTTGACCTCGTCCGGAACGATCTCCAGATCCAGATCGTTGGCCGGGGCGCCTTCAACCGGCGAGTACTGGAAGCAGCCGACGCGGTCGAGCTGGGCTTCGGTCAGCCAGTTCAGCAGGTACTGGAAGTCTTCTTCGGTTTCACCCGGGAAGCCGACGATGAAGGTCGAACGGATGATCAGATCCGGGCAGATTTCGCGCCAGTTCTTGATGCGCGCCAGGGTCTTGTCTTCGAACGCCGGGCGTTTCATCGACTTCAACACTTTCGGGCTGGCGTGCTGGAACGGGATGTCCAGGTACGGCAGGATCTTGCCGGCGGCCATCAGCGGGATCAGTTCGTCAACGTGCGGGTACGGGTAAACGTAGTGCAGACGGACCCAGACGCCGAGGGTGCTCAGCGCTTCGCAGAGCTCGGTCATGCGGGTTTTCACCGGCGCGCCGTTCCAGAAACCGGTGCGGTATTTCACGTCAACGCCGTAAGCGCTGGTGTCTTGCGAAATCACCAGCAGCTCTTTAACGCCGGATTTGACCAGACGTTGAGCTTCGTCGAGCACATCGCCGACCGGACGGCTGACCAGTTTGCCGCGCATCGACGGGATGATGCAGAACGAACAGCTGTGGTTGCAGCCTTCGGAAATCTTCAGATAAGCGTAGTGGCGCGGGGTCAGCTTGATGCCTTGCGGCGGCACCAGGTCGATCAGCGGGTTGTGATCTTTACGCGGTGGCACCACTTCGTGCACGGCGTTGACCACTTGCTCGTACTGCTGCGGACCGGTCACGGCCAGCACGCTCGGGTGCACGTTGCGGATGTTGCCTTCTTCCACGCCCATGCAACCGGTGACGATCACCTTGCCGTTTTCCTTGATCGCTTCACCGATCACTTCCAGCGACTCAGCCTTGGCCGAATCGATGAAACCGCAGGTGTTGACGACTACAACGTCGGCGTCCTGATAGGTGGACACCACGTCATAACCTTCCATGCGCAGCTGGGTCAGGATGCGCTCGGAGTCGACCAGTGCTTTCGGGCAACCCAGAGATACAAAGCCAACCTTTGGATTGGCCGGCGCAGGAGTGGTGGACATGTCTAACCTCGGTATTTTGTGACATCGCTTTCTGGGTGCGAAAGCCGACGGACGGGCGCTTAAGGTGCGCCTCTGATCAAAAAGTGCGCAATTCTAGCGGCGGGCAACGCACTTGACCAGCTTTATGCAGGGAAATACGACGAGTGCTGCGCTATGCTTCGCGCCGTTGAGCTTTACCAATTTTTTACAGTCAACAAATGGTCTGTAACAACAGGTAAAACAGCGCATGCTGCACCACAAAGCATAGTGCTTCATTCGAAGAAGCCGGTCTGGAATCAGGAGTTGTTGGATGGGTCAGGCAAGTAGTCATGCGGCAGGCGCCGAGGGTTCGGCCTCCAAGCCGCTGAGCATGCTGGTCGCGGCGGTCGGGGTAGTTTACGGCGACATCGGCACGAGCCCGTTGTACACCCTTAAAGAAGTGTTTTCCGGCGGTTACGGCGTACCGGTCAACCACGACGGCGTGCTGGGCATTCTGTCGTTGATCTTCTGGTCGCTGATCTGGGTCGTGTCGATCAAATACATGATGTTCGTGCTGCGCGCCGACAACCAGGGCGAGGGCGGCATCATGGCGCTCACGGCGCTGGCGCGGCGGGCGGCAGGGCATCGCAAGAAACTGCGCTCGTTGCTGGTGGTGTGCGGACTGATCGGCGCGGCGCTGTTTTACGGCGACAGCATGATCACCCCGGCGATTTCCGTTCTGTCGGCGATTGAAGGTCTGGGGTTGGCGTTTGATGGCATCGACCATTGGGTCGTGCCGCTGTCGCTGGTGGTGCTGGTCGGGTTGTTCCTGATCCAGAGCCACGGCACAGCGCGGATCGGCATCCTGTTCGGGCCGATTATGGTCACCTGGTTCCTCGTCCTCGGCGCCCTCGGCGTGTATGGCATTAGCCACACGCCAGAAGTGTTGCATGCGATGAACCCGCTATGGGCCGTGCGTTTCTTCACTGTGCACCCAGGCATGGGCGTAGCGATCCTTGGCGCTGTGGTGCTGGCGCTGACCGGTGCCGAAGCGCTGTACGCCGACATGGGCCACTTCGGTCGCAAGCCGATTGCCCGCGCGTGGTTCATCCTGGTATTGCCGGCGCTGGTGCTCAATTACTTCGGTCAGGGTGCTTTGCTGCTCGACAACCCGGAGGCGGCGCGTAACCCGTTCTACCTGCTGGCACCGAGCTGGGCGCTGATTCCATTGGTCGGTCTGTCGACCATGGCCACAGTGATCGCCTCGCAAGCGGTGATTTCCGGCGCGTTCTCCCTGACTCGTCAGGCGATTCAGCTCGGCTACATTCCGCGCATGTACATCCAGCACACTTCCAGCGACGAGCAGGGCCAGATCTATATCGGCGCGGTGAACTGGGCGCTGATGGTCGGCGTGGTCCTGTTGGTGCTGGGCTTCGAATCCTCCGGCGCACTGGCCTCGGCTTACGGCGTGGCGGTGACTGGCACCATGCTGATGACCACCATTCTGGTGTCGGCGGTGATGCTGCTGCTGTGGAAATGGCCGCCGATCCTCGCGGTGCCGGTGTTGATCGGCTTCCTGCTGGTGGACGGCCTGTACTTCGCCGCCAACGTGCCGAAGATCGTTCAGGGCGGTGCGTTCCCGGTGATTGCCGGTATCGCTCTGTTCGTGCTGATGACCACTTGGAAGCGCGGCAAGCAACTGCTGGTCGAACGCCTCGACGAAGGCGCACTGCCGCTGCCGATTTTCATCAGCAGCATCCGCGTGCAACCGCCGCACCGCGTGCAGGGCACCGCGGTGTTCCTCACTGCGCGTTCCGACGCCGTGCCGCATGCGTTGTTGCACAACTTGCTGCACAACCAGGTACTGCATGAGCAAGTGGTGTTGCTGACGGTGGTCTACGAAGATATCCCGCGCGTACCGCCATCGCGGCGCTTTGAAGTCGAAGCGCATGGGGAGGGCTTCTTCCGGGTGATCCTGCACTTTGGCTTCACCGATGAACCGGACGTGCCGCAGGCGCTGAAGCTGTGTCATCTGGATGATCTGGACTTCAGCCCGATGCGCACCACGTACTTCCTCAGCCGCGAAACGGTGATTGCTTCGAAACTTGAGGGGATGGCGCGTTGGCGTGAGGCACTGTTTGCGTTCATGTTGAAGAATGCCAATGGCAATTTGCGCTTCTTCAATCTGCCGCTGAACCGGGTGATTGAGTTGGGGACGCAGGTGGAGATGTAACTTCGCGTTATAGAAAGAGCCCCCGTCAGCCTTGTGGTTGGCGGGGGCTTTTTTGTGGGCGGCAACTTCAGATCAAAAGATCGCAGCCTTCGGCAGCTCCTACAGGGTTCGCATTCCATGTAGGAGCTGCCGAAGGCTGCGATCTTTTGATCTTCAAACCTCTACAAGCCTTCAGGCATCTCTGCTTCAGACTCGGTCTTCGTACGCGCAGGTCGCGGCATCAGCGCCTGAATCGCATCATCAATCAAGGCTTTGCCCATCACCGTCAGGTAATGCGCGGCCCAGGCATGGCGGTCGGTGTCTTTGATGAAGGCAGCGTCCTCGGCGAAGGATTTGGCGAGGGACAGCAGGTCGGAGGATTGGGACAAGGCATCAATGATCGGGATGCCGGAGCGGACGTTGAAGAACGCTTGATCCGAGTTGTGGAGGAAAGGGGTGAAGCCGATGGTTTTAAGATCAGATGGCGTTGACGGACCTTCTTTGTTCATTGTTTTTGCTCCCTAAAACGAGGAGCTGCCGCATTCGTTACCACACGAATGGGTGGCAGCTGTACGCAGGGTGGTAAACCGGGAGAGCAAAGAAACCGGCAGACCCGAAGGTCTCCCACGTACAGCTGCCATGACAGTGAATTACAGGCGTAAAAGAACGCCTGATGTCGTGATGGAGGCACTGTTGCACTTTGCCTAACCGGGTTACCACACCCGATCGCTGAATGGGTCAGCGACGTCCGGAGAGTATCCCGTCGAAAAACAGCGCAATAGAGCGGCAAAGCGCCCGAACACGAGTTTCGGAGTTTGCCTACAAGGTCTGTGGGCGTCATCTGATATTGCGAGACTGGAAGTAAACGATACTAAACGTCTGGCACGAAATAGGGTATGCAAATGAGCGAGGAGTGTATGACGGCATTATCGGAACAGGAAAAGCAGGATGATCTCGAGAATCTTCGAATTGAAGCCGAAGCAATGGAACGACTGATCAACCTCCATCCGGCTCAAGCGATCAGTCATGACGATATGCGGGCAAGATACGCTTGCCGGGACTAACGATTATTTGAGTCCAGCGCAATTCTCTTGTAGGAGTGAGCCTGCTCGCGATAGCGGTGTGTCATTTGGCAACTAGGTGGCTGACACTGCGCTATCGCGAGCAGGCTCACTCCTACAGGGGAATGGGTTCATCGTCCGAGATGTAAAAAGCCCCCGCAACCGTGAAGTTGCGGGGGCTTCTTGTGGACGTGGCTCAGATCACTCTTCAGCGACCTGGCTCGCCGCTTGACGCTTCTCGATCAAGTCCACCAAGCGCTTGGCCAGTGCCGGATAGTTCTCGTCGAAGTGGTGGCCGCCAGGCAGTTTCACCGCTTCACCGACTGCTGTCTTGTCCGTGCAACCGCTTTCATCGGTCTCTTCTTCACCATAGATGCACACAACCTTCGCCGCTGGCAGTTTGGCCATTTCCGGGCCGGTGGCGGCTTCTTTGCCGGCGTTACCCAGCCAGCCTTCGACTTCGATTTCGAAGCTGCCGGTGCGGGCGAAGGCCAGCAGGATGATCGCGTCTACACGCTGCTGCTCGGTGTCCGGCAGGCGGTTGTAGATCGCCGGCAACACATCAGCGCCGAACGAATAACCGGTGAGGATGAAGCGTTTGGTGCCCCATTTCTGCCGGTAGTGCTGCATCAGCTCGGTCAGGTCCAGCGCGCTTTGCTCTGGGCTCTTGTGCTGCCAGTAGTAGCGCAGGGTGTCGATGCCGACCACCGGGTAGCCAATCTTGGCCATTTCGCCCGCCACGTCGCGGTCGAGGTCGCGCCAGCCGCCGTCACCGGAGAGGAACAGGGTCACGGTGTCTTTCGCTTGGCCGGCCGGCACTTCAACCACCGGGATCGCCAGGCCGCCATTGGCCTTGTCGCCGCCGACGAGAATCTTGCGCAGTTCGTTGTTCAGCACTTGCGGCAGGTTGATGTCGTAATCGCTGATGCTGGTTTCGGCGTTCGGTTGATCGCGCACGAAACCTGCGCTGGCGTCGTCCGGGTTGTCGTTCCACGCTGCCAGCCAGTGACCGTGGGCGGCGGATTTTGGCAACAGGTGGGTGCAGCCACCTTTTTCCAGTGCCAGATCCACGGAAATGGCTTGGGCCTTGTCGTCTTTCTGCTCCGACAGCCAGCGCCAGGCCAGTACAGCGCCCGGGCCTATGCCGCTGACCAGCGTGGCCGGGCCGTTCAGTTCACGCAGACCCGATTGCAGGGCGCGGCTTTGCAGCAGGCAGTCCTTGGGCAGAATCACCTGAACGATCTGCGCCGAAGCGCTGCGGCTCAGGGTGGTCAGTTGTTTTTCAGAGAGTTTCTGGTCGTCGTTGACCGCGACCAGCACCTGCGCCTTGGGCTTGGTGCCCGGGATAACGCGGGTCATGGCGGCGCCATCGGCCGGGGTCAGTTGTTCGACGGTCGGTTCCGGTGCCGGGCGTTTGAGGTACCAGTAACCGCCGCCGGCAATCACGGCCAGCACGATCAGTGCGGCCAGGATGTACTTCAGGGAGCGTTGAATCATCAGCGTTTCACCAATCCAGTCAAGCCGCCCGCGATCAGGGCAGCAGTGTCGGCCAGCGCCACCAGCGGATCGAGTCCGGCGGGCACGGCCATATAACGGGGTTCCCAGTCAGGCTGGAACTTGTCTTTGAAGCGGCGCAAGCCTTGGAAGTTGTACAGCTGCTCACCACGGCGGAAAACCATCGAGCCCAGACGCTGGGTCAGCGGTGCACCACGCCGGGGTTGCAACCCCGACAACGGCACCATGCCCAGGCTGAAGCGCGCGTATCCGTGACTCTTATAGTGTTGAATCAGGCCGACCATCATGAATTCCATAGTCAGCTTGGGGGCGTCCGGGTGTGCGCGCATCAGGTCGAGGCTGGCCAGGTCATGGCTGTAAGTCTCGAGCAAGTTGGCGAACGCCACCGGGCGACCTTCGAAGCGAATCACCGCGATGCGGAAATGCTTCAGGTAATCGTCGCTGAAACGGCCGAGGGAGAAGCCTTTCTCACGCACGTTCTTACCGGTCAGCCAAGCATCGGAAATCACTTTCAGCTCGTCCATCGGCGCCTGGCCGGGCTCGTGGATTTCCAGCGACAAGCCATCGCGGGTGCCACGGTTCCAGGTGTAGCGCAGGTCCTTCATCTCTTTGCCCTTGGCTTCCAGGTCAAAGCGAAGCAGGTCGACCCGGGCTTCTTCGCCGAGCTTGATCGCGGTCAGGCCGATGTCCATGTAGTACGGCAGGTTCTCCGCGCGCACTTGGTAGAACACCGGGCGGGCGTGGTGAATATCGCAGAGGTCGCGGAACTGCCAGATCATCTCGGCACGTTGCTGGCCGGGGCCGATCGGGTCGTACAGCGCCACCAGGCTGCGGCCACGCCGCGCGTACATCAGGAAGGCTTCGTCGTTCTGGTGAAACAGCAACGCTTTGTCACCGGTCAGCGCGAGGCCGCCGTCGGGCTGCGACGAGGCCATCAGGATCTTCGCCGCGCGATCGAGTTCGTCGGGTGTCGGCAGGTGAATGACCGGGCGCGCAGTGCGCAGCAGCCAAGTTAGCGCGATCACCAACAGCAGGACGGCGGCGCCGAGCAGCGAACGCAGGCCGCGCGGCGCGTCAGCATCCAGGGTGAACTGCCACCACAGTTGATGGCTGTACGGCACGTCTTGATAGGCGAACAGCAGCAGCCAGGTCGAAGCGCCGAGCACACAGAGGCTGGCCACCAGATACAGGGGGGAGAAGGGCAGTTCGGTGAGGCGACTCGGGCGATAGAACGAGCGACGAAACACACCCAGCAGCGCAGCCGTCAGGGTCATCAGCGTCGCTTCTTCCCAGTCGAAACCTTTGAGCAGCGAGAGCAGGGCGCCAACCAGCAACAGAATGGTGGTTAGCATCCACGCGGCCGAGAGGCGACGACGCAGGCCTTGAGCGAGCATCAGGCAGAGCACGCCGATCAGGCTGGCGCCGAAGTGCGAGGCGTCGACCAGACGATGCGGGATCAGAAAGCCAATGTGTTCCAGACGCGTGTCGATCTCGGGTGTGGCGCCGGAGAACAGCAGCACCACGCCGGACAGGAATACCAGCACCGCCAGAATCGGTGCCGCCAGACCAGACGCTGCACGCATGGTCTGAGTCTGAAACAGGCGCTGACCTTCATTGATCAGCAGGAATACGCAGGCGACCAGCAGCGGCAGTACCACATAGATCAGGCGATACAGCAGCAGGGCGGCGGCCAGTGGTGCGGCACCGAGCTTGTCGGCGAAAGCGGCCAGCAGGATCGCTTCGAACACACCCACGCCGCCGGGTACATGGCTGAGCACGCCAGCCGCCAGTGCCAGCAGGTACACCAGCAGGAACGCACCAAACGGCGGCGCTTCCGGCAGCAACAGATAAAGGACAGTGGCGGCAGCCG
>NZ_AKJD01000271.1 GCF_000282515.1 Pseudomonas sp. GM80 | reverse complement strand
CGAAGCAAACCGTAGGCGCTGCGCCCGGATCGATCCCGTAGCGAAGGAACCCCGAGCCCCAGCGAGCGGGCCGCACGTAGGAGCAAGCGTTTTTTGCTTACTTTTTTAGGCGCTTGTAAAAAAGTGAGTCGCCGTCAGGGCGAAACCCTAAGTAGCCGTTACCGCAGCAACGGATATGTACACACGAAACTGACAGCGCTGACAGCCAGCCGTCACCCTCCTGACCCCCAAACAAGTTTATAAAGACCCTAACCCTGCCCAAAATCCGTCCGGCGCCCACCCCGCATGCGAATCCAAAAGAACAAAGCCCTGCTCGCCACCCTATTGATCGTCCTCGCAGGCGCAGGTCTGTGGTACGCCCTGAAACCCGCCCCGACCAAACTCGCCCCCCCCACGGCCATCCCGGTGCGAGTCATCGCGGTCAGCGAAAAAGACGTCCCCCGCTACACCAGCGGCATCGGCTCGGTACTCTCCCTGCACAGCGTGGTAGTGCGCCCACAAATAGACGGCATCCTCACCAAAATCCTCGTCAAAGAAGGCCAACTGGTCAAAACAGGCGACCTGCTGGCCACCATCGACGACCGCTCCATCCGCGCCAGCCTCGACCAGGCCCGCGCCCAACTGGGCGAAAGCCAGGCGCAACTGCAAGTCGCCCTGGTCAACCTCAAACGCTACAAACTGCTCACCGTCGACGACGGCATCTCGAAACAGACCTACGACCAACAACAAGCTCTGGTCAACCAATTGAAGGCCACCGCCCAAGGCAACCAGGCCTCCATCGATTCCGCGCAGGTACAACTTTCCTACACGCAGATCCGCTCTCCGGTCACCGGCCGCGTCGGTATTCGCACAGTCGACGAAGGCAACTTCCTGCGCATGACCGACACCGCCGGCCTGTTCACCGTCACCCAGATCGACCCGATCGCCGTCGAGTTCTCCCTGCCCCAGCAAATGCTGCCGACCCTGCAAGGCCTGATCAACGATCCACAGCGCGCACCGGTCAAGGCCTACATCGGCGCCGACACTGATGGCGAAACCGGCAACCTGCTCGGCGAAGGTCACCTGACCCTGATCGACAACCAGATCAACGCCAACACCGGCACCATCCGCGCCAAGGCCGAGTTCGACAACGCCAGTCAGAAGCTCTGGCCCGGTCTGCTGGTCACGGTAAAAATTCAGACAGCCCTCGACAAAGATGCGCTGGTCGTCCCACCCACTGTCGTACAACGTGGTCTCGACCAACACTTCGTTTACCGGGTGAATGGCGACAAGGTCGAAGCCGTACAAGTGCAGATGGTTTACCAAGGCAGCGGCCAGGACATCATCAAAGGCGTGAAGGCCGGTGACGTGCTGGTCACCGACGGCCAGTCGCGGCTCAAGCCCGGCTCGACCGTGCAAGTCATGACCGAACCGGCGCAGGTGGTGCAAACGGAGCCGAAACCATGAAGGCGCACAAAGGCGTCTCCACGTGGTGCATCGATCATCCGGTCGCCACAATCCTGCTGACCATCGCTCTGGTGCTGGTCGGTTTGATTGCCTTCCCGCGCTTGCCAATCGCCCCACTGCCGGAAGCGGAATTTCCTACGATTCAGGTCTCCGCGCAATTGCCCGGCGCCAGCCCCGACACCATGGCTTCATCCGTGGCCACGCCGCTGGAAGTGCAATTCAGCGCCATCCCCGGCATGACTCAGATGACCTCAAGCAGTGCGCTAGGCTCAAGCCTGCTGACCCTGCAATTCACCCTCGATAAAAGCATCGACACCGCCGCGCAAGAAGTCCAGGCGGCGATCAACACCGCCGCCGGCAAACTGCCCAAGGACATGCCGACGCTGCCCACCTGGAAGAAGGTCAACCCGGCCGACAGCCCGGTGCTGATCCTCAGTGTCAGCTCGACGCAAATGCCCGGCACCGAACTCAGCGATCTGGTGGAAACCCTGCTCTCACGTCAGATCAGTCAGATCGACGGCGTAGGACAAATCAACATCACCGGTCAGCAACGTCCGGCGATTCGCGTACAAGCCTCGGCGGACAAACTCGCCGCGATCGGCCTGACCCTCGCCGACATTCGTCTGGCGATTCAACAGACCAGCCTCAACCTCGCCAAAGGTGCGCTGTACGGTGAATCGAGCATCTCGACGCTGTCGACCAACGACCAGTTGTTCCACCCTGAGGACTACAGCCAACTCATCGTTTCCTACAAGGATGGCGCCCCGGTTCACCTGCGCGATGTCGCCAAAGTCGTCAACGGTTCGGAAGATGCCTACGTGCAAGCCTGGGCCGGTGATCAACCCGGGGTGAACCTGGTGATCTCGCGCCAGCCCGGCGCCAACATCGTTGAAACCGTCGACCGCATTCAAGCCGCCCTGCCCGGCCTCGAAGCGATGTTGCCGGCCTCGGTGCAAGTGAAAACCCTGATCGACCGTACGCAGACCATTCGCGCCTCCCTGCATGAGGTCGAAATCACCCTGTTGATCGCGATCATGCTGGTGGTGGCGGTGATGGCGCTGTTCCTGCGCCAGCTGTCGGCAACACTGATTGTCTCGGCGGTGCTTGGCGTGTCGCTGATCGCCAGTTTCGCTTTGATGTACATCCTCGGCTTCAGCCTGAACAACCTGACACTGGTGGCGATCGTGGTGGCCGTGGGGTTTGTGGTCGACGATGCGATCGTCGTGGTGGAAAACATCCACCGACACTTGGAG
Source organism: Pseudomonas sp. GM80 (assembly GCF_000282515.1). GTDB lineage: Bacteria > Pseudomonadota > Gammaproteobacteria > Pseudomonadales > Pseudomonadaceae > Aquipseudomonas. Next base: position 7,682 of record NZ_AKJD01000271.1, on the reverse strand, counting down.
GCCGGCGACGATATGCGCGAAGCGGCCATCAAGGGCGCCGGCGAAATCGGCTTCACCGTGGTCTCGATCAGTTTCTCGTTGGTGGCGGCGTTCATTCCGTTGCTGTTCATGGGCGGCGTAGTCGGGCGACTGTTCAAGGAATTCGCCCTGACCGCGACCTCGACCATCATGATTTCCGTGGTGGTGTCGCTGACCCTGGCGCCAACACTGGCGGCGCTGTTCATGCGCAAACCGGTGCATCACGCCCACGATAAACCGGGCTTCAGCGAACGTTTGCTCAGTTGGTATGAGAAAGGCCTGCGCCGCGCCCTCGCTCATCAAAAATTGATGATTGGCGTATTCGGTTTATCGCTGGCGCTGGCCATCGGCGGTTACATCTTTATCCCGAAAGGTTTCTTCCCGGTGCAGGACACCGGTTTCGTCCTCGGCACCACCGAAGCCGCTGCGGATATTTCCTACGGCGACATGGTGAAAAAACACTTGGCCATGGCCGAAATCGTCGCCGCCGATCCGGCCGTGCAAGCGTTTTCCCATTCAGTCGGTGTCTCCGGCAGCAACCAGACCATCGCCAACGGCCGCTTCTGGATTGCCCTGAAAAAACGCGGCGACCGTGATGTCAGCGCCAGCCAGTTCATCGACCGCATCCGTCCGCAACTGATGAAAGTCCCCGGCATCGTCCTCTACCTGCGCGCAGGCCAGGACATCAACCTCAGTTCCGGGCCGAGCCGTGCGCAGTACCAATATGTGCTGAAGAGTAACGACGGCGCGACCCTCGCGACATGGACGCAACGCCTCACGGAAAAACTGCGCAGCAACCCTGCATTCCGCGACATTTCCAACGACCTGCAACTGGGCGGCAGCATCACCCACATCAGCATCGACCGCAGCGCCGCCGCGCGTTTTGGCCTGACCGCCAGCGATGTCGACGAGGCGCTGTACGACGCCTTTGGCCAACGGCAGATCAATGAATTCCAGACCCAGGTCAACCAGTACAACGTGATTCTGGAACTGGACACCAAGCAGCGCGGCAAGGCCGAAAGCCTCAACTATTTCTATCTGCGCTCACCACTGAGTGGCGAGATGGTGCCGCTGTCGGCGCTGGCCAAATTCGATGCGCCGACCATTGGCCCGTTGTCGATTGCCCACGACGGCATGTTCCCCGCCGCCAACCTGTCGTTCAACCTCGCGCCCGGCGTGGCGTTGGGTGATGCGGTGATTCTGCTCAATCAGGCCAAGGCCGAGATCGGCATGCCCACCGCGATCAGCGGCAATTTTCAGGGTGCGGCGCAGGCGTTCCAGAGTTCGCTGGCCAGTCAGCCATGGCTGATTCTCGCGGCGCTGGTGGCGGTGTACATCATTCTCGGCGTGCTTTATGAAAGCTTCGTACACCCGCTGACGATCATTTCGACGTTGCCGGCGGCAGGCTTGGGCGCGGTGATCATGCTGTGGATCTGCGGTCAGGACTTTTCGATCATGGCGTTGATCGGCCTGGTGTTGCTGATCGGTATCGTCAAGAAGAACGGCATCCTGATGATCGACTTCGCATTGGAAGCCCAGCGCCACCGAGGCTTATCACCTCAGGATGCGATTTTCGAAGCGTGCATCACGCGGTTTCGGCCGATCATCATGACCACCCTCGCCGCCCTGCTCGGCGCGCTGCCGCTGATGCTCGGTTACGGCACCGGCGCCGAGCTGCGCCAACCGCTGGGCATCGCGGTGGTCGGCGGTTTGCTGGTCAGCCAGATGCTGACGTTGTTTACCACGCCGGTCATATACTTGTGGCTTGAGCGGCTGTTTCACCGGCACTCACACCCACCAGCCCCATCGCCCGCACCGGCATTGGCGACCACAGACTGAGGCAGGGTCATGCGCGTTCTGATTATCGAAGACGAGGAAAAAACCGCGGACTATCTGCACCGCGGTCTGACGGAACAGGGTTACACCGTGGATCTGGCCCGCGACGGCGTCGAGGGTTTGCATCTGGCGCTGGAAAGCGACTACGCGGTGATCGTCCTCGACGTGATGTTGCCGGGCCTTGATGGCTTCGGCGTGCTGCGCGCGTTGCGGGCGCGCAAGCAGACCCCGGTGATCATGCTCACCGCCCGCGAGCGTGTCGAAGATCGCATCAAAGGCCTGCGCGACGGTGCCGACGATTACCTCGGCAAACCGTTTTCCTTCCTTGAACTGGTCGCGCGCCTGCAAGCGCTGACCCGGCGCAGTGGCGGCCATGAACCGGTGCAAGTGAGCATCGCCGATCTGTGGATCGACTTGATCAGCCGCAAGGCGACCCGCGCCGGCACGCGCCTGGATCTGACCGCCAAGGAGTTTTCGCTGCTGAGCGTATTGGCTCGCCGCCAGGGTGAAATCCTCTCGAAAACCGCCATCGCCGAGATGGTCTGGGACATCAATTTCGACAGCGACGCGAACGTCGTCGAAGTTGCGATCAAACGCCTACGCGCCAAGCTTGACGGGCCGTTCGACGAGAAACTGCTGCACACCATTCGCGGCATGGGTTATGTGCTGGAGAGCCGTGGTGTCCAGTAATTCGATTGCCCTGCGCCTCAGTGGCATGTTCACGCTGGTGGCGCTGCTGGTGTTTCTGTTGATCGGCGGCGCGTTGTATCAGCAGGTCGATAAAGGCTTGGGATTGCTGCCGGAAGCCGAGCTGGATGCGCGTTACAGCGTGCTCGAATCGGCGCTCAATCGCTTCGGCACCCCGGAGCACTGGGCGAAGATCACCGCCAAGTTGAAGCTGCTCGGCGAAGAGGACAAACGCATTCGTTTCTGGGTGGTGAGCGGCGATCCGGGTTACGAGTATGGTCAACCGGATGCGGTGATTCGCGCGTTCGCCCAAGGGCCGCTGGGCATGCATGACCTGCAGTTGCCCGAGCATCTTTATCCGCTGAAAGTGTTGTTGACCGAGTTGCCGGCCAAGGATCAGCGTCCGCCGCTACGCTTCATGATCGGCATCGATACCGAGACGTTTCATGAGACTCAGCACAACTTGCTGATAGCTTTGATCGGGCTGGCGATTGTCGGTGTGTTGATGGCCTCGGCGCTGGGTTACTGGGTGGCGCGGATTGGCCTGAAACCGCTGATCAAACTCTCCCATGAAGCCCAACGTCTGGCGCCGCCGCTGCGGGCCGGGCGCTTGCGTTTGTCACCGCTGCCGCCGGAGCTGGAGCAGTTTGTCGACTCGTTCAACTCGACGCTGGAGCGGGTCGAACTGGCCTATTCGCGGCTGGAATCGTTCAACGCTGACGTCGCTCATGAATTGCGTTCGCCGCTGACCAATCTGATCGGCCAGACCCAAGTGGCGCTGACCCGTGGGCGCTCTGCCGAACATTATTTCGAAGTGCTGCAATCCAATCTGGAAGAGCTGGAAAGGTTGCGTTCGATCATCAACGACATGCTGTTTCTGGCCAGTGCGGATCAGGGCAATAAGGCGACCAAACTCACCTCGACTTCGCTGGCCGATGAGGTGGCGACGACGCTGGAGTATCTGGATTTCATTCTTGAAGATGCGCAGGTTGAGGTGCTGGTCAGTGGTGATGCGCTGGTGCAGATCGAGGTCGCGCATTTGCGGCGGGCGTTGATCAATTTGCTCAGTAATGCGGTGCAGCATACCGGGCCGGGGCAGGTGATCGAGGTGCGGATTGAGGTTGAGGAACATCAAGTCAGTATCGGCGTCGCCAACCCCGGCTCGCCGATTGCCAGTGAACATTTGCCACGCTTGTTCGAGCGGTTTTATCGGGTCGATGCGTCGCGCAGTAACAGTGGCAATAACCATGGGCTGGGGCTGGCGATCGTCAAGGCGATTGCGCTGATGCATGGTGGGGATGTGTTTGTGCGCAGTGATCGGGGGATGAATACCTTTGGCATTCACCTTCCTGTCTGAATGCTTTTTTCATGGCTGAACGCGGTCAACTGTGGTGAGGGGATTTATCCCCGTTGGGCTGCGAAGCGGCCCTAAAATTCCAGCCTCAAAGACCCCTTCAGACCTTGTGCTCAGGATTTGCGACTGCTGCGCAGCCGAACGGGGATAAATCCCCTCGCCACAAGGATTTCTACCACTACTGGATGGGTGATCTTTGCTTGTGCTGTAACAGTCATTTATGAAAATCGCGCTGTTTCCCGTTGCCCGGCAACCTTATCTTTGCCCGCACCAAACAGCACACTCGCCAAGCGAGAAGGTTTTCAAGATGTCCAACAGTATGGGTATTGCCAGCGCTTTCGTTTTGTCCTCATTGATCCTGTCGCCGCTGGCGATGGCTGAAGAATCCCACGCGTTCGTGGCGCAGAATTCTGCCCGCGCTCAAGCGTATGACCAGCATCAGGCAGAAATGATGGCCAAGGCCAAAGACGCGACGCAGGCCCCTCAGGCTGCAAATTCCCAGGCTCAATCGCTGGAAAAAGACAGCTGAGTCGCGCACCGCACCGTTTCCCTCGACGCGGTTGTTTGGCTCTTCCCGTTCAACCGTCGTCATTCCAGGCCGCTGCCGTTCAGCGGCCTTTTTTCGTTGTGGTCTGAAAGCCGTTTGGTTCGTCTGTAACAACAAGAAACATCGAGCGCCTCAAAATATAGAGGCGCCAGTTGACCCAAGGAGCTCCATTGCACGTGCGTTACTCAGTCCGTTTCACCCCGTTGTTCATTGCAATTGCCGCAACGATTGCCCCTGCCGTTCACGCGGACGAGCCAGCCAAAGAAGGTTTCGTCGAAGGTTCGAGCCTCAACCTCAACGCCCGCAACTACTACATGAATCGCAACCGCTTGCAGCAGGCGGACGACAACATTGAGTGGGGCCAAGGGTTTCTCGGGATTTTCCAGTCGGGTTACACCGAAGGCACGGTCGGTTTCGGCATTGATGCCCACGCCATGCTCGGGCTCAAACTCGACGGCGGTGGCGGCACGGACGGTTCGAGCATCCTGCCGGTCCGAGAAAATGGCGGCAAAGCACCGGGAGCTTTCTCCACCGCCGGTGGCACGTTGAAAATGCGCGCGTTCGACACCGAGTTGAAGGCCGGTGACCTGTTTCTCACCAATCCGGTAATTGCCGGCGGTGACACGCGCATGCTGCCGCAGACGTTTCGTGGTGTGAGCCTGACCAACCACAGCTTCGATGGCTGGCTGATCGAAGGTGGCCAGGCGAGTTTCACCAAACCGTACAACCAGAGTGGCCACACGCGCATCGGCACTTCCTACGGCACCCTGGCCGATGGCGATGAGAGCCAGCACCTGAACTGGGCCGGCGTGGCCTGGAGCGGTGTCGAAGGTCTGACCAGCAGCCTTTACGCCTCTGAGCTGAGGGACATCTGGAACCAGTACTACTACGACCTGGATTACACCTGGCAGTTGAACGATCTGGTCAGCCTCAACCCAGGCCTGCACTTCTATCACACGCAAGACACCGGCGATGCGCTGCTCGGCAACATCGACAACAACACCTACAGCCTGCATTTCACCGTGGGCGTCGGCAGCCACAGCGTCACCGCCGCGTATCAGCGGGTTAACGGCAACACGCCGTTCGACTACATCAGTCAGGGCGACAGCGTTTACCTCGACAACTCGCAGCAGTACTCGGACTTCAACGGCCCGAATGAGCGCTCGTGGAAACTCAAGTACGCCTATGACTTCGCCGGGGTGGGTTATCCGGGGCTGACGTCAGCGGTGTCGTACTCGCGCGGGACGGTGGATCTGACCAAGGTCGATCCTGACGGCAAGGGCTATTCCAACTGGTACAGCGCTGAAGGGCGCAATGCCAAACATTGGGAGCGCGATATCGATCTCAAGTACGTGGTGCAAAGCGGCCAGGCGAAAGACCTGGCGGTACGCCTGCAATGGGCGACCAACCGTGGCGGCAACGGCTACGGCGCGATTGATTCAGACACAGATGAATACCGCGTGATCATCGACTACCCGATCAACGTCTTCTAAGATCAGCATCAAATCAATTGCGATCTGATACAAATTTTGATTGAAATGGTTTTTGTGGCGAGGGGATTTATCCCCGATGGGCTGCGCAGCAGACCCTTTTTTGGGGCCGCTTCGCAGCCCATCGGGGATAAATCCCCTCGCCACAGTAGATCTTTTTTAGTGTTATCCCCCGCAGTGTTTGTGCAACTACGCTTATAAGATCCCCTAATCGATAACCCCATCATGATCGCGAGCCGTACCCCTCCGGTTTCGGGCAAGACCGGACGCCCCGAACTGCTGCTGATTTGCGGCAGCTCGCTGACCGTGATCGCGATTTTATGCATCGTCACCTTTCTGCTGATCCGCGAGCACGCCAACGCTCAGGAATCGGCGACCCGCAGCGCCACCACCATCGCCCAGTTGATCGACGCCGATGTGTTGCGCACCGTCGAACTCTACGACCTGACCCTGCAAGGCCTGATCGCCGCCGCCCAGCGCGATGATTTGCGCGATGTCACTCCGCAGGTCCGCCACTTGGCGCTGTTCGACCGTTCCACCACCGCACGTTTCAAGGGCGACATTCTGCTCCTCGACAAGCATGGCGACGTGCTCGCCGACTCTTCGCGGGTCGAACCGAAACCGGGCAATTTCGCCGACCGCGACTACTTCCTTGCCCACGCCTTCAATCGCGATGTCGGCATGTTCATCAGCCGGCCGTTCAAGACCCGTTGCGACTGTGATGAAGCCAACCAGTGGCGAATCAGCTTCAGCCGGCGGATATCCTCGGACACCGGCGAATTTGTCGGCGTCGCCGTGGCTTCAATGAAGCTCGACTACTTCGACCAGTTGTTCAACAGCCTCGACATCGGCAAAGACAGCACGCTGAACATCATCGACAACGACGGCGTCCTGCTGGCGCAAAAGCCTTATCTGCAAAGCGATTCGATCGGCAAGAGCTTCGGCAATCGGCCCAATGTCATTCGCATACTGCGCGACAAGGATGGCAACGGCAGTTTCAGCAGCACCTCGAGCATGGATCATCAGCAGCGTCTCTATACCTATTCGCGCGTTGGCAACCTGCCGCTGACGGTGATGGTCGCGCTGTCCAGCGATGAAGTATTCGCCACCTGGCGCCGCACGGCGATCCTGATCAGCGGTGCTACCGGCGTGCTCTGCGTGGGCTTGCTATGGCTGACCTGGCTGCTGGCCCGCGAACTGCGCCGACGCCAGCGCGCCGAACACGAACTGGCGCAACTGGCGGCCACTGATGCGCTGACCGGTGTCGCCAACCGTCGAATGCTCGATCAGGCGCTGCGTCACGAATGGTTTCGGGCCCAGCGTTCGGGCAAGCCGATGTCGGTGATGATGATCGATGCCGACCACTTCAAGGCGTTCAATGATCGGCACGGACATCAGGCCGGGGATCAGGCGCTGCGTGAGCTCGCCAAGCTGATCACGGCAAATGTGCGGCGGCCGGCGGATCTGGTGGCGCGGTATGGCGGCGAGGAGTTTTCGGTGATTCTGGCTGAGACCGACGGTCATGGGGCGCAGCAGATTGCCGAGCATATTCGACAGGCGGTGGAGCAATTGCCGTGGGTCGAAGGGGCTGAGCGGCCGATGACGGTAAGTATTGGCATCGCGACCTGGACATCGGCGAGTGAGTTGACGCTGGAGCAACTGTTGTTTGCGGCGGACAAAGCGTTGTATCAGGCCAAGGAAGGTGGGCGGAATCGGGTGGTGGTGGCTGCCTGAAGATCAAAAGATCGCA
>NZ_AKJD01000270.1 GCF_000282515.1 Pseudomonas sp. GM80 | reverse complement strand
GTTTGCTTCGCTGCACCTCCTCTCGCTGTGTTTGGCTGCGCCAAACGGTCGCTGCGCTCCCACCCCCGGATCAATCCCTCCACTCAGCCTTCCGACGTCGCTCATGGATCAAGATCAAGAGCTTTGTCGAGCTTGCGCTCATCCTGTGTAGGAGCTGCCGCAGGCTGCGATCCTTTGATCTTGCTTGTGCTTTTGTAAGAGCAGAGCCTGCTCGCGATAGCGGCCTGACAGCAGACCAATTCCTGCCAGATGTACTCAATCCAACTGTAGGAGTGAGCCTGCTCGCGATGACGTCCTGCCGGCCTACCAATATCTCTCAATTGTACTCAACCCCTGTGGGAGCCTGGCTTGCCAGCGATGGGGGCCTGACAGCCGACCATCTTTCAGTTGAATGCATTCAATCCAACTGTGGGAGCGAGCCTGCTCGCGAAGGCGGTATAACAGCCGATCATTTTCTGTGAGGTTGCAAAAGGTTTGACTCGGTTTTCGAATTTTTTATCGCAACTCGTACTTAAAAACTGTCATTTATATCAGGTGTTAATTGCCCGAAGAGAAGGAAGACTTCTGTTAATGGTAGGGCCAATTAAATTTCTTGGAAGGGTTAAAACATGGAGCATGACGAGTTTTTTACAAAGGATCATCCCCTGTCGGCGGTACAAGGTACCGGAAATGCGCTAATAGGTGACTTTGCACCGTTTTCCGGGAATGTCGTAAAATTCATAGTAGGTAGGGTCAATAAACTGGTGGTGCTGAGTGCAAAACAGGAACTTAGTCCGACTAAGTGGCTGGATCTTAGTCTCTACTTCAGCTTGGATATTGAAAACGGAAGGCATCCATTTGTAAAAGGTGGAAAGGTCTCTCACATGATCTATTCAATCAATGAAAACGTAGGCGGTGGGCATAGCTTTAAACCTTATTCTGCGCTGCATGGAACTGGATACGTTGACGTGAACTTTGATATTGCCAAGGGGACGTTTGACGGTGGTTTTGAACTATTGTTCGAAGGCAGTACGTCAACTACACGCAAAGATCATGGCGGGTTCAGAGGTGTTTCAGGCTTGGAATACGAGACTAACCCTGGTGTTGATCAATTGTAGGATTGAGCCTGCTCGCGATAGCTGAGTGTCAGACACCGTAAACGTTGAATGTGCTGACGTCTTCGCGAGCAAGCTCGCTTCCACAGGGGAATCAGTTGTGGGTTGGGGTTTGGGATATTTCGTGGTTATCCAGCGCGCGATTCACGGCCAGTTCGGCGAGCATGATGATTTGCTGGATCGCCAGAATCGTTCTTCGCTGCGGGAGTTCGATGTAGGCGGCGATGTCGCTGGTCATGAGGCTGGCTTGTGCCAGTGATTCGCAGGCGTGGACCAGCAGGCTTTCGTTGTCCTGATTGGGGGCGACCTGGAACATGGTGCTGGGTTTGTGGAAGCGCAATGTGAGTGCGTTGGGTTTGAGGTAGTGGTCGAGGGCGCGTTCGGCGGCTTCGTGGAATCTTTTTGAACCGGGGAATTCGTAGGGGGTGGTGTCTTCGAGTTCCGGGGGATTCGGTGTTGGTTTGATCATGGTGAAGCTCCATTCGGGAAGTGGAGTTCGCCAAGCACTGCGACCAAGCAATAGGGTGGCGAACCGTACGCGGGTTGGTCGACCAGGGAATGGAAACCCGGCAGAGCCGAAGCTCTCCCACGCACGGCTCGCCATTAAGCAAGCTTGAAAAGTGCGCCATTCTAAACCCGAGCGACCAAGCCCGGTCGCTGATTCGTCAGCGACACCCAAAGCCTATCCACCTCACTTCCGACAGACAACCGACGCGACCTGTCGGAAACATCCGCGAAATCGCCGTTCTGTAGGAGCTGCCGTAGGCTGCGATCTTTTGATTTTTAAACGGCAAGATCAAAAGATCGCAGCCTGCGGCAGCTCCTACGGGGCGTGGTGTGTTTAAACGTCAGTTGGCGACTCGGGCGCCGGCGAGGGTGCCGCTGAGTTCGTAGGCGGCCAGTTCGGCTTGGTGCGCGGCGAGGATTTCTGGCAACGATCCGCGCAGGTATTCAACCCAGGTTTTGATCTTCGCATCCAGATATTGCCGCGACGGGTAGATCGCATACAGGTTCAATTCCTGCGAGCGGTAGTTCGGCATCACCCGCACCAGCGTGCCGTTGCGCAAGCCTTCAATCGCCGCATACACCGGCAGCACACCCAGGCCCATGCCGCTGATGATCGCGGTTTTCATCGCGTCGGCGGAGTTCACCAGAAACGGTGAGCTGTTGATGGTGACCACTTCCTGGCCTTCCGGGCCGTCGAACGCCCATTTTTCCAAAGGGATCACCGGGCTCACCAGACGCAGGCAGGCGTGGTTGAGCAGGTCGCTGGGTTTTTGCGCGGCACCGTTGGCTTTCACGTAGGCCGGGGAGGCGCAGACGATGCTGTAGGTGATGCCCAGTCGCTGCGAAACAAAACCGGAATCGGGCAGTTCGCTGGCGAGCACGATCGATACGTCGTAGCCCTCGTCGAGCAGGTCCGGCACGCGGTTGGCCAGGGTCAGGTCGAAGGTCACGTCCGGGTGGGTTTTGCGGTAGCGGGCGATGGCATCGATGACGAAGTGCTGACCGATGCCGGTCATGGTGTGCACTTTCAACTGCCCGGCCGGGCGCGCGTGGGCGTCGCTGGCTTCGGCTTCGGCCTCTTCGACGTAGGCGAGGATCTGTTCGCAGCGCAGCAGGTAGCGCTTGCCCGCTTCGGTCAGGGCGATGCGGCGGGTGGTGCGGTTGAGCAAGCGGGTTTGCAGGTGGGCTTCCAGGTTGGAGACCGCGCGCGAGACGTTGGCGGTGGTGGTGTCGAGTTGCACGGCGGCGGCGGTGAAGCTGCCGGCTTCGGCGACGCAACTGAAGGCGCGCATGTTTTGCAAAGTGTCCATGGGGTGCTCTCAAGGGAGATGGCAAATTGTGACACGAAGTTTCAGGGGCGAGACCCCCGACCAAGGGATTATCTCGTTAACCGTAACAAAGATTCACAGAAATCCCAGCTTATCGCCATTGAGGGCGCCCCCTAGAATTGCGCCGATCCCTGTAGGAGCTGCCG
>NZ_AKJD01000269.1 GCF_000282515.1 Pseudomonas sp. GM80 | reverse complement strand
TCGCCTGACACCCGGCTATCGCTGGCAAGCCAGATCCAACAGTTTGACCACGTTCCTGCAGTTGAAATGCGCGTCCCTGTAGGAGCGAGCCTGCTCGCGATGGCGGTTGGCGGGGCGGTTGTTTACAGAGTCTGCCACCCGCCACCCAAGGCTTTGTACAGGGCAATGCTTGCCTGCATCCGCGCCAGCCGCAGTTGAACATTCAGGTCCTGTGCGGCATACAGGGTGCGCTGTGTTTCCAGGACGGTCAGCAGGTCTTCGGCGCCGGCCTGGTAGCGGCTCTGGGAAATGTTGAAAGCGGTTTGTGCCTGGTTCAGTTCTTCGCTTTGCCACTGGCGTTGTTCGTCGAGGCCGCGAATGCTGTTCAGGGCTTTCTCGACATCGGCGAAGCCGTTGATGATCGCCCCGCGATAGGTTTCCAGCAGTTCTTCCTGGCGCGCCGTGGCCTTGTCGCGTTCGGCAGCCAGGCGGCCGTTGTTGAAGACTGGCGCCAGTAGCCCGGCAGTCAGGTTGTAGAATGGACTGCGCAGCAAATCATCGAACTGATTAGAGCCTGAGCCGAGTTGGGCGCTCAGGGTGACCTTGGGCAGCATCGCAGCACGCGCCATGGCCACATCGGCCTGAGCAGCAGCCAGTTGCGCTTCGGCGCGGGCGATGTCCGGGCGGCGGGTCAGCAGGTCGCTGGGTACGCCGGCAGCGATCTGCGGCCACTGCAACTGATCGAAGGTTTCCAGGCTGGCAGGCAGATCCTGAATCGACCGGCCAAGTAACGCGGCCAAAGCGATACGTGCGTCCTGCGCCTGTTGCTGCACGGTTGGCAGTTGGCGCTGTTGTGCGGCCACCAGGCTTTTCTGCTGGGCCAGTTCCAGTGCCGTGGCGGACCCGGCATTGAAGCGCGTCTGCACCAGTTGCAGGACATTCTCGGCATTGGCCAGATTGAGCCCGGCAATACGATTTTGTTCCTGCAGGGAAAGCGCCTGGGTGTAGCGATTGGCAACATCGCTGAGCAAGGTCAGCTCAACGGTGGCCTGATCGAATTGACTGGCGCGCAGGCTTTGCCGGGCGCTTTCGCGGGTTGCCGACTGGCCGCCCCAAAAGTCGATTTCGTAACTGGCGCTAAGGTTGGCATCAAAGTAATCCACAGCCTTGTTGCTGCTGTCGGCATCCAATTGGCTATAGCCGCTGCCCCGCAGCAGTTTCTGGCGATTGGCATTGAGGCCGGCCGTGATCTCCGGCAATTGTGAACCGCCGGCAACCACCGTCGCGGCTCTGGCCTGACGTACACGGGCGATGGCGGCGGCGAGGTCATGGCTGCCGACTTGCGCCTGTTCAATCAGCCCGGCCAGTTGGGGGCTGGCGAAGTGGGTCCACCATTGCTGATTGTCCCGCGTCGCGTTTTGCACACTCGGCGACTGCCAGCTCGGCGGGGCGACAATGGCGCTGTCCGGGCGCGGGGCGGAGGTGCCACAGGCGCTCAACAGCAGGCAAAGGGTCAACAGGCTCAGTTGCGGTTTCATAGATCGATCATTCACTGGTAAGGGCCGTGACCGGGTCGAGCCGGGCAGCTTTACGGGCCGGCATGAAGCCGAAAACCACCCCGGTGACGAGGGCGCAGGCGAAGGCGCCAACGACAGCCATGAGTGAGAACGCCACCGCGACTTCGCTGAGTATCAGCACGCCGCCGACGAGCAAAGCGAGGGCAATCCCGGCGATCCCGCCGACCACCGAGAGCATCACTGCTTCGGTGAGAAACTGCCGCAGGATGTCACGTTGACGGGCGCCGGTAGCCATGCGGATGCCGATTTCACGGGTGCGTTCGCGCACTGTCATGAGCATGATGTTCATCACTCCGATACCGCCGACCAGCAGCGAGATGGCGGCAATCGAACCGAGCATCAGCGACAGGGTGTTCTGTGTGCGTGCCTCGGCCTGGATCATGGCGGCGTTGTTGGTCAGCTCGAAATCACGCTTGCCGTTGTGCAGTTGCAGCATCAACTGTTCGATGGCTTTTTCGGTTTCGTGCACCTTGCGCGCATCGGCGGCGGCGATCACCACGTATTCGGGGTTGTGCGTTCCGAACAGGCGAACGCTGGCGGCGGAGTAGGGGATGGCGATGCGATTGTCGCTGTCCTGGTCGCCGGAGCTCGCGCCTTTGCCTTCCAGAACGCCAACCACTTGAAACGGCACGTTCTCGATCAGGATGTACTGGCCGATGGGGTTGGCGACGTCCTTGAGCAACTTGTCACGAACCTTCTTGCCGATCACGGCTACCGCTGCGCCGTTGGCCTCGTCGGCCTGGGTGAAATAGCTGCCTTCGACCACCGGCCAGTTGAAAATGGCCGGGAAGTTGGTGTCATTGCCACCGATGTAGCTCATGTGGTCGAGATTGCCGAAGCGCACTCCGGCTTCGGCACCATTGACCGGCATGATGCGGTTGATCTGTGGCAGGCTCGCGAGCGCCGCGACTTCGTCCAGTGTGACAATGCCCGGTGGCGTTCGCGGGTTGGGCGCAGCGCCGCTGAGGTAAATGATGTTCGAGCCGAAGGCGCCCATTTGTGCCATGACCTGACGCTTGCTGCCTTCGCCAACCGCCAGCATGACCACCACCGACGCCACGCCGATGATGATGCCCAGCAGCGTCAGCGCGGTGCGGAAACGGTTGATCCACATGACGCGCCAGGCGGCATGCACGGCATCGACCAGCTCACCTTTCCAGGCGCCGGTGGCCTCGGCGCCTTCACTCAGGCGTTTGCGCAGATCAACCGCTTGCAGGGCACCGGCAGTGGCGCTGTTTTGTGCGCTCGGGTTCTCGTGGGCATTGTCGCTGATGATCAGGCCGTCGCTGATTTCGATGATGCGCTTGGCGCGTGCGGCCACTTCGCGGTCGTGGGTGATGAGAATGACCACGTGGCCCTGGCTTGCCAGCTCATCGAGCAGCGCCATGACTTCCTTGCCGCTGTGGCTGTCGAGGGCGCCGGTCGGTTCATCGGCGAGAATGATATGGCCGCCATTCATCAAGGCACGGGCAATCGACACCCGCTGTTGCTGGCCGCCGGAGAGTTGATGCGGACGGTTGCCGGTGCGTTCTGCGAGGCCTAGACGGTCGAGCAGGGCGGCGGCGCGGGCATGACGCTCGGCGGCTGGAGTGCCTGCATAGATCGCCGGCATTTCGACGTTTTCCTGAGCGGAGCCGGAAGGGATCAGGTGATAGCCCTGGAACACAAAACCAAAGGCTTCGCGGCGTAACCAGGCCAGTTCATCGCTGTCGAGGCCGGCGACGTTTTCTCCGGCGAAGCGGTATTCGCCGGATGTCGGGCGGTCGAGACAACCGAGAATATTCATCAGCGTCGATTTACCGGAGCCCGAAGCGCCGACAATCGCTACGAACTCGCCGGCGTGGATCGACAAGTCGATGCCACGCAGCACATGGACTTCAGGGGCATCGTCACCGCCATAGGATTTGCGGATGTCCTGCAGGTCGATCAGAGGCGTTTGCATTTAGCCTCCACTGCCATCGGCCGGGCCGATCAACAGATGATCGCCTTCGCTGAGGCCGTCGAGAATCTGGACTTTCATACGGTCGCTGATGCCGGTGCGCACATCGCGCTGCTGAATATCACCGTTCTGCGCCACGACCCGGGCGATGCGGTGGCCTGGCTGGGTGTTGCCCTGCAAAGCGGCAATCGGTGCGGTGAGGACGTCTTTGGCCTGGTTGGCGACGAAAAATACCTGGGTGGTCATTTCCGCCATCAGTGCGTTGTCGGCGTTGTCGACGTCCAGCAGCACGGTATAGAGCACGACCCGGCCGGCGCCGCTTTTAGTGCTGCTGGTGGGGCTGCCGCCACCTTGACTGGTCTGGTCCAGCGGCTTGGGCGGCACGGGCAGAATCTGCCGCACGCTGCTGCTCCAGCGGCGCTGGCCGCCGCTGAGGGTGGTGAAGTAGGCGCTCATGCCGGGTTTGACGTGGCCGATATCAGCCTCGGAGACTTCGGCCCAGACCGTCATTGGTGACAGTTTGGCAATGCGCAGAATCAGTGGCGTCTGTTGCTGGGCATTGAGGGTCTGGCCTTCGCGGGCATCGAGCGCGACCACGGTGCCTTCCATCGGCGCATAAATGCGCGTGTAGCCGAGTTCGGCCTGATCGCTGCGCAGGCTCGCTTCAGCCTGACGAATCTGCGCGCGGAACATGTCGATGCGGGCCTGGGTTGCCTTGAGTTCGGCGCGCGCAGTCTGCACGTCTTCTTCGCGAGTGGCGCCGCCGGCCGCGAGGTTCTGCTGACGTTGGTACTTCTGTCGCGCCAATTCGTGCTGCGCCTGTTGTTCCTGCAACTGCGCCTTGAGGTTTTCGATCGAGAACTGACTGGCGTCGAGTTTGGCCTTTTGCGTTGATGGATCGATTTCGACCAGCAATTGTCCCTGTTTGACCACGTCGCCGACTTCCACGTGGATTTTGCGGATCTGACCGGAAGCCTGCGCACCGACATCCACGTAGCGCCTTGGCTGCAAGGTGCCCAGCGCGGTGACGCTGCTTTCAATGTCGCCGCGACTGACTTGCACGGTGGCGAACTTGTCCCGGCCGGGCGGCAGGATCTGCCACGCGGCTACAGCGACAACGGGAATCAGACAAAGGGCTACGAGCAGGGCGCGTCGGGCGGGGCGGGGACGTTTCATGCAGGGTTCCGGCCAGTGGAAATCGACCCGTCATCCAGTC
The DNA here is from genome assembly GCF_000282515.1 of Pseudomonas sp. GM80. Classification (GTDB taxonomy): domain Bacteria; phylum Pseudomonadota; class Gammaproteobacteria; order Pseudomonadales; family Pseudomonadaceae; genus Aquipseudomonas. Next base: position 5,377 of record NZ_AKJD01000269.1, on the reverse strand, counting down.
GGCACCGCACAGGGGCCACGACCGAACGCTGGCGCAGGAGGCGACAGATACGGGGAACTGTCCTTTAAACGAGAGACGCGACGGGTAATTTAAGCGCTGAAAAACGCGGTAACAGGTATAGGCGCTAACAATTTGTCGGGCAAATCGAAACAGCGCTTTAAATCTATATGAGAATTACTATAAATTACGCATCTGAAATTGCCAGCATCGTGCCACTGTCGTTTTGACGGTGGCGGGTGTGGCTCAAGGATCGAAACCGCACTGCTGCGGCCGGGAGTCATGTTGGAAAACTACTATCGCGAGCTGGTGTGTTTCCTGAACGCCAAGCTGGGCAACCGTCAGGTTGCCGAGGATGTGGTGCATGACGCCTATTTGCGCGTACTCGAGCGCTCCAGCGAGACGCCGATCGAGCAGCCCCGGGCATTTCTTTATCGCACGGCATTGAATCTGGTCATCGACGACCATCGTCGCAATGCGTCGCGCCAGGTCGAATCGCTGGAAGTGCTCGACAACGAAGAGCGCTATTTCACCCCGTCGCCCCATGGCACCCTCGATCACGGTCAACGCCTGGAGATGCTCCAGCGCGCGCTGGCCGAATTATCGCCGCTGTGCCGCGAAAGCTTTCTGCTGCGCAAGATCGAAGGCCTGTCCCACAATGAGATCGCCGCAAGCCTGGGCATTTCCAAAGCGCTGGTGGAAAAGCACATCGTCAATGCCATGAAACATTGCCGGGTACGCATCAAGCAATGGGACACCCATTGATCCCTCCTCAGTAAATTTTTTTTCACCGTCCTCGTTCCTACTCAACAGACGATCTGCTGTCCTGCTCCGGGCCGGTCAGGTCACCCAGGCTTTATCCCCACGGTTGAGGGGTTCATCCAGAGGACACTGGAAATGACACAGGCAATTGCATCGCCCATCGTTCACGACCTGATCGGCGTCGGTTTCGGCCCTTCGAACCTGGCGCTGGCCATCGCTCTGCAAGAGCGCGGGCCGACTCATGGCGAGCTGGATGTGCTGTTCCTCGACAAGCAGGCTGACTACAGCTGGCACGGCAACACCCTGTCGACGCAGAGCGAGTTGCAGATTTCCTTCCTCAAGGATCTGGTAACCCTGCGCAATCCGACCAGCCCGTATTCGTTCGTCAATTACCTGAAGTACCACGGCCGTCTGGTCGACTTCATCAACCTCGGCACCTTCTATCCGTGCCGCATGGAGTACAACGACTACCTGCGCTGGGTCGCCGGGCAGTTCACAGCGCAGAGCCGCTACGGCGAAGAAGTCCTGACCATCGAGCCGGTGCTGCACAACCATCAGGTTGAAGCACTGCGCGTCATTTCCCGCGACAGCCACGGCCTGCAACATGTACGCACCACTCGTTCGGTGGTGGTCAGCGCCGGCGGCACGCCACGTATTCCCGAGGCGTTCAAGGCGCTGAAGGGCGACACCCGGGTGTTCCACCACTCGCAGTATTTGTCGCAAATGGCCAAGCAGCCGTGCGTGAGCAATCAGCCGATGAGCATTGCGATCATCGGTGGCGGGCAGAGCGCGGCGGAAGCGTTCATCGACCTGAACGATTCGTTCCCGTCGGTGCAGGTCGACATGATCCTGCGCGGTTCGGCACTCAAACCTGCGGACGACAGCCCGTTCGTCAACGAAGTGTTCTCGCCGGAGTTCACCGACCTGGTGTTCCAGCAGAACAGCACCGAGCGTGAGCGTCTGGTCAACGAGTACCACAACACCAACTACTCGGTGGTCGACATTGACCTGATCGAGCGCATCTACGGCATCTTCTACCGTCAGAAAGTTTCCGGGATTGCCCGTCACGCGTTCCGCACATTGACCACTGTCGAGAGCGCTACCGCGACCGAAAACGGTATCGAACTGGCCGTGCGCAACAACGCCACCGGCGAAGTCACCGTGCGCAACTACGATGCCGTTGTGCTGGCCACCGGTTACGAGCGGCAGATGCACCGCAAACTGCTGGCGCCGCTGGAAGAGTACCTGGGCGATTTCGAGGTTGATCGCAACTACAAAGTGATCACGGACGAACGCTGCAAGGCCGGCATCTACATGCAGGGCTTCTGCCAGGCCAGCCATGGTTTGAGCGATACGTTGCTGTCGGTGTTGCCGATTCGCGCGGACGAGATTGCCGGCTCGCTGTATGAGCATGGCAAGAATCGCGGGCATCGTTCGATGGCAGATCTGTTGTTAGCAACCGCCAGCTAACTCAGTATTTCCTGATACACCGCCATCGCTGGCAAGCCAGCTCCCACAGGATCTGTGTTGGTCACAAAATTTGTGTTCACTGGAGATCCCTGTGGGAGCTGGCTTGCCAGCGATGGGGTCCTTATGGCTAACAAAAATCTGATTTCTGAACCCTTCCTGAACACCCGCCACATTCCCCGACACACCTCCTTTTGCGGGTTTACTCTCCAGACATCGGGGCGTAAGCTTCGCGCGTTTTCATCAATAGCGGAGACCCACAGTGGGTACTTGTTCGAGTGACAGTTGTCGGCCGGTCTCGGTAACCGGCAGATTCTCGGCAAGATAACGCAGACTTTCTCTGTCGTTGTCTCGCCGTAAAAGCGAGCAGCGGCATCCCGTGCATGTCCCGTTCTGGGTCATGTCTGGACGTTCCTTCTCATCGACGCTGAACAGAGCGTGATGTCGACTTTATCGTCGTCATCGCAGCCCTATCGACACGCCTGTCTTTTCTGACCGGCGCGCCAGGCCTTGCCGTGCCGGTTTTTCCGGCGGACGAGGCGCGGTCGTACCTGCTTGACGGTTTCCCGGCTGACCATAGGGGCAACAGCCATGAAACTTACGCTCAAGGAATTTTTCGCAGGCTTCCTGCGCACCCGCCACATCGCCCGGCACTTCCGTCGCCTGGCGCTGCTGGAATCGATCAACGACACCACGGTCAGCCGTGAAGTCCCACCCACTCTGGCCAACACCCTGGTCGATGCCGCGCATTGCGACAACGGTGTGTTGCTGTCGTCATTGGGCACGCACTCCGATGGCCTGACCGACTTCGAAGTCGATGCACTGCGTGCGCAGTACGGCCTCAACGAGGTCGAGCACGAGCAGCCGCTGCCATGGTGGACTCACCTGTGGCACTGCTACAAAAACCCGTTCAACTTGCTGCTGACGTTGTTGGCGGTGATCTCGTGGCTGACTGAAGACCTCAAGGCTGCCGTGGTGATTTTCGCCATGGTGGTGCTGTCGACGCTGCTGCGTTTCTGGCAGGAGAGCAAATCCAACCAGGCCGCCGACGCGCTCAAGGCCATGGTCAGCAACACCGCGACGGTGATGCGCCGCGACGCGCCACGCAGTGAATTGCCGATCAAGCAATTGGTGCCGGGCGATCTGATCGTGCTCTCGGCCGGTGACATGATCCCGGCAGATTGCCGCGTGCTCAGCGCCAAGGATCTGTTTGTCAGCCAGGCGGCGATGACCGGTGAATCGATGCCGGTGGAGAAGTTTCCACGTCAGGCTGATCGCGACACGCGCAATCCGCTGGAGCTGGAAAACATCCTGTTCATGGGCACCAACGTGGTGTCGGGAACAGCGGTGGCGGTGATTCTCACCACCGGCAACAGCACCTATTTCGGTGCGTTGGCGCAACGTGTTGGCGCGACTGATCGGGCGGTGACCTCGTTCCAGCAAGGCGTCAACAAAGTCAGCTGGCTGTTGATCCGTTTCATGTTCGTCATGGCGCCGCTGGTGCTGTTCATCAACGGCTTCACCAAGGGCGACTGGACTGAAGCGCTGCTTTTCGCGCTGTCGATTGCCGTCGGCCTGACCCCGGAAATGCTGCCGATGATCGTCACCTCGACGCTGGCCAAAGGCGCGGTGTTTCTGTCGCGCAAAAAAGTCATCGTCAAACGTCTTGATGCGATCCAGAACTTCGGCGCCATGGACGTGCTGTGCACCGACAAGACCGGCACCCTGACTCAGGACAAGATCTTCCTTGCGCGCAATGTCGACGTGTGGGGCGCCGATTCCGATGACGTGCTGGAAATGGCCTATCTCAACAGCTACTACCAGACCGGCCTGAAAAACCTGCTGGATGTCGCGGTGCTGGAGCACGTGGAAATCCACCGTGAACTGAAAGTCGGCACGGCGTTTCGCAAGGTCGATGAGATCCCGTTCGACTTCAATCGTCGGCGCATGTCGGTGGTGGTCGAAGGCCGTGGCCAGCCGCATCAATTGATCTGCAAAGGTGCGGTGGAAGAAGTGTTGGCGGTGTGCAGCCGCGTGCGTCACGGTGAGGTCGATGAAGCCTTGAGCGATGAATTGCTGACCCGGATTCGTCAGGTCACTGCAGCATTCAACGCTGAAGGCTTGCGCGTGGTGGCCGTGGCCGCCCGCTCGATGTCTGAAGGTCGCGAGATTTACAGCCTGGCGGATGAACAGGAACTGACGCTGATCGGCTATGTGGCGTTCCTCGATCCGCCGAAAGAAAGCACTGCGCCAGCGCTCAAAGCCTTGGCCGAACACGGCGTGGCGGTGAAAGTGCTGACCGGCGACAACGAGCTGGTGACGGCGAAGATCTGCCGTGAAGTCGGCCTCGCGCAACAAGGCTTGCTGCTGGGCAACGACGTCGAGCGCATGAGCGATGCCGAACTGGCGGTGGCCGTAGAGACCACCAATGTCTTCGCCAAACTGACGCCGTCGCACAAGGAGCGCATCGTGCGCATCCTCAAAGGCAATGGCCACGTCGTCGGGTTCATGGGCGACGGCATCAACGATGCGCCAGCACTGCGCACCGCCGACATTGGTATTTCGGTGGACAGCGCAGTGGATATCGCCAAGGAAGCGGCTGACATCATTCTTCTGGAAAAGAGCCTGATGGTGCTGGAGGAGGGCGTGCTCGAAGGGCGGCGCACCTTCGCCAACATGCTCAAGTACATCAAGATGACCGCCAGCTCGAACTTCGGCAACGTGTTCTCGGTGCTGGTGGCGAGCGCGTTTATTCCGTTCCTGCCAATGCTGCCGATGCATCTGTTGGTGCAGAACCTGCTCTACGACATTTCGCAGATCGCCATTCCATTCGATAACGTCGATGAGGACATGCTGAAAAAACCACAACGCTGGCAGCCGGGCGACGTCGGGCGCTTCATGCTGTTTTTCGGCCCGATCAGTTCGATCTTTGACATCACCACGTTCGCCTTGATGTGGTACGTCTTCGATGCCAACACCCCGGATCACCAGACCCTGTTCCAGTCCGGCTGGTTCGTGGTCGGGTTGCTGACCCAGACGCTGATCGTGCACATGATCCGCACGCCGAAGATTCCATTCCTGCAAAGCCGCGCAGCGATGCCGCTGCTGGTGATGACCGGGATCATCATGGCGGTCGGCATTTTCCTGCCGA
>NZ_AKJD01000268.1 GCF_000282515.1 Pseudomonas sp. GM80 | reverse complement strand
ATCTTTTGATCTTGTTTTTTTTTAAATCAACATCAAAAGATCGCAGCCTGCGGCAGCTCCTACAGGGGGATTTTTGTTGGTTGCAGGGTGGAAAAACCGCTATCGTCGCCGCCATTCGAATTAGGGGCGAGCATGGGCTATCTACTTTTTGTCACGCTGATCCAGGCGTTTTCCTTCAGCCTGATCGGCGAATACCTGGCTGGTCATGTCGACAGTTACTTCGCCGTGCTGGTGCGTGTGGTGCTGGCCGGGCTGGTGTTCATTCCGCTGACGCGCTGGCGTTCGGTGGAGCCGTCGTTCATGCGCGGCATGCTGATGATCGGCGCCTTGCAGTTCGGCGTGACCTACGTCTGCCTGTACCTGAGCTTCCGCGTGCTGACGGTGCCGGAGGTGTTGCTGTTCACCATCCTCACACCGTTGCACGTGACATTGATCGAAGATGCACTGAACCGCCGTTTCAACCCGTGGGCGCTGATCGCCGCGCTGGTCGCAGTGGGCGGGGCGGCGGTGATTCGCTTTGACAGCATCAACCCGGACTTCTTCATGGGCTTCCTGCTGCTGCAACTGGCCAACTTCACCTACGCCGCAGGCCAAGTGATGTACAAGCATCTGGTGGCGAAACACCCGAGCGATTTGCCTCATTACCGGCGTTTCGGCTTCTTCTACCTCGGCGCGCTGGCGGTGGTACTGCCGGCATTTCTGATGTTCGGCAAAGCCAACTTTTTGCCTGAAGCACCGTTGCAATGGGGCGTTTTGCTGTTTCTCGGTCTGGTTTCGACCGCGTTGGGCATGTACTGGTGGAACAAGGGGGCGTGCATGGTCAACGGCGGCACGCTGGCGGTGATGAACAACCTGCATGTGCCGGTGGGCTTGCTGCTGAACTTGCTGATCTGGAATCAGCATGAGGAACTGGGGCGGTTGTTCCTTGGCGGCAGCGTCATCCTCGCCGCCGTGTGGATCAGCCGACTGGGCATCCGCCGCACCGCATAACTGAATGTAGGAGCTGCCGCAGGCTGCGATCTTTTGATCTTTAAAATCAAAAGATCGCAGCCTTCGGCAGCTCCTACAGGGGAATTGTGGGTTACATCAGGTGTTTTTGCGGCTCGGGGATGCTGGCCGCACCGAGCACCGCCGGCAGCAGCCCCGAACGCAAATCCCCGCCACTCGGCTGCTGATACAGGCTCAAGCCAAACTCCGGCAACACCGCCAGCAGATAATCAAAAATATCCCCCTGAATCCGCTCGTAATCGGCCCACACCGTGGTGCGGGTGAAGCAGTAGATCTCCAGCGGAATGCCCTGCGCCGTGGTTTGCATCTGGCGGACCATGCAGGTCATGTTCGGTTGAATCTCCGGGTGACTCTTCAGATACGCCAGCGCATACGCGCGGAAGGTGCCGATGTTGGTCATGCGCCGGCGGTTGGCCGACATTGCCGCGACATTGCCCTGCGCCTCGTTCCACGCCTTGAGCTCGGCTTTCTTGCGGCTCATGTAGTCGGTCAGCAAGTGCACTTGCGAGAGCTTTTCTTCTTCGTCGTCACGGATGAAGCGTACGCCGCTGGCGTCGATGAACAGGCTGCGTTTGATCCGCCGCCCACCGGACTGCTGCATGCCGCGCCAGTTCTTGAACGATTCGGACATCAAGCGCCAGGTCGGGATCGAGACGATGGTCTTGTCGAAGTTCTGCACCTTGACCGTGTGCAGGGTGATGTCGACCACATCGCCATCGGCGCCGACTTGCGGCATTTCGATCCAGTCGCCGACCCGCAGCATGTCGTTGCTGGTCAATTGCACGCTGGCAACGAACGACAGCAGCGTGTCCTTGTAGACCAACAGAATCACCGCCGACATCGCACCGAGACCGGACAGCAGCAACAACGGCGAGCGGTCGATCAACGTGGCGACAATGATGATCGCGCCAAATACGTACAAGACCATTTTCGCCAGTTGCACATAGCCTTTGATCGAGCGTGTGCGGGCATGTTCGGTGCGGGCGTAAATGTCCAGCAGGGCATTGAGCAGGGCGCTCACCGCCAGCAACAGGAACAGAATGGTGAACGACAGCGCCACATTGCCGAGAAAGGTCATGGCGGTCTTGCTCAGTTCCGGCACCAGGTGCAGGCCGAACTGAATCACCAGCGATGGCGTCATCTGCGCCAGGCGCTGAAACACCTTGTTGTGGCGAAAGTCATTGATCCAGTGCAGCGCCGGTTGGCGCCCGAGCATGCGGCTGGCGTGCAGGATCAGATAACGTGCCACTCGTCCGAGTACCAGCGCGACCACCAGCAACACCGTCAGGGCGAGGCCGGCCTGCAACAGTGGATGCTGTTCGAGAGTGCCCCAGAGGTCCTGGGCGTTGAGCCAGAGCTGTTTGAAATCCATATGAGCAACGATTCTTCTGTAAGACGCGATGGGCGATTAGAGCATTTAAGACGTCGCGTATTACCGTTGGAGACAAATCGAGCAACAAAAAAAGCACTGATTGCTGCCGTTTGCACAAAGAAACTCGGCCTGAGCGCTCGAAACCGGTAACCTATGCAGCTGTTTTTTTGCATATCTTCGAGGTAGCACCCGTGTTTTCCCAATTCGCCCTGCACGAACGCCTGCTTAAAGCTGTGGCCGAGCTGAAATTTGTCGAGCCAACGCCTGTGCAAGCCGCGGCCATTCCGCTGGCGCTCCAAGGGCGTGATTTGCGGGTGACTGCGCAAACCGGTAGCGGCAAAACCGCCGCTTTCGTTCTGCCGATCCTCAATCGCCTGATCGGCCCGGCCAAGGTTCGTGTTAGCATCAAGACGCTGATCCTGCTGCCGACCCGCGAGCTGGCCCAGCAAACGCTGAAGGAAGTTGAACGCTTTTCGCAGTTCACTTTCATCAAATCCGGCCTGATCACCGGCGGTGAAGACTTCAAGGTCCAGGCCGCCATGCTGCGCAAGGTGCCGGACATTCTCATCGGCACCCCGGGCCGGATGATCGAGCAACTCAACGCCGGCAACCTCGACCTGAAAGAAGTCGAAGTGCTGGTACTCGACGAAGCCGACCGCATGCTCGACATGGGCTTCTCCGAAGACGTTCAGCGTCTGGTCGACGAATGCCCGAACCGTCAGCAGACCATGCTGTTCTCGGCCACCACCGGTGGTTCCGGCCTGCGCGAGATGATCGCCAAGGTGCTGAACAACCCTGAGCACTTGCAGCTCAACGCGGTCAGCCAGTTGAACTCGACCACCCGTCAGCAAATCATCACCGCCGACCACAATCAGCACAAAGAGCAGATCGTGAACTGGCTGCTGGCCAACGAGACCTACCAGAAGGCGATCATCTTCACCAACACCCGCGCCATGGCCGACCGTATCTATGGCCGTCTGGTGGCTCAGGAATACAAAGCGTTCGTACTGCACGGCGAGAAAGACCAGAAGGATCGCAAACTGGCGATCGATCGTCTGAAGCAGGGCGGCGTGAAGATCCTCGTGGCGACCGACGTTGCAGCCCGTGGTCTGGACGTTGATGGTCTGGACATGGTGATCAACTTCGACATGCCACGCAGCGGCGACGAGTACGTGCACCGCATCGGTCGTACTGGCCGCGCCGGTAACGACGGCCTGGCGATCTCGCTGATCTGCCACGGCGACTGGAACCTGATGTCGAGCATCGAGCGCTACCTCAAGCAGAGCTTCGAGCGTCGCACCATCAAGGAAGTCAAAGGCGTCTATGGCGGTCCGAAGAAGGTCAAGGCCTCGGGCAAAGCCGTTGGCGTGAAGAAGAAAAAGACTGACGCCAAGGGCGACAAGAAGAAAACCGCCGCCAAGACGCCGACCAAGCGCAAGAGCGTCAATCGTCCGAAGCCGGACTCGTTGGTCAGCAGCGACGGCATGGCGCCGCTCAAGCGCCGCAAGCCGGCAGATCCTGCGGCTGAGTAAGGCGTTTCAAGCGTGCATAAAAAACCCGGACAATGTCCGGGTTTTTTTTCGACCATCAGTTGCCGAGTTGACCGCTGGTGTCCGCGTCGAAGCGTCGCCTGGCCTGATCAGCTGCCGGTTTCAAGGCGGCGAGCAATGCCGCTTCGCCGTACAACCGGGGGCTCGCCAGCTCCTTCGGTGTCGGTTCAATCGGGATCAACACATCCTCACCGTCGCCATGCAGCCAGATCGCGACAACGTGCAGCGCCGAGACGAACAGCACGCGCAGTTCGACGGTTTTGCCCTGTAGCTGCGGCGCTTGTTCCGCCAGTTTCAGCGCACCTACCGTAGCGGCGGCGTGATTGCCATGGTTCAACGAGGCGAACTCGACATGGCCGCGAACCTCGGCCAGTTGAGCGTCGGCAATCGTTACACCATCGGCAAACACCAGGTAATGCCAGTCACCGATCCGCGCGTCTTTCAGCCCTTTGCCGTTACTCAGGTCATCCAGACTGAGCGAATAGCCTCGGTAGGCCTCGCTGAGGCTGATCTTTGCCGGCGCCGCGTTGGCGAACTGCCGATTGGCGCCAAAACCCTGGGTTTGCAGCGCGGCTTGCAGCGCTGGGCGCAAGGTCTGTACGCCGTTGGAAGGCGCCTTTGGATAAGTCAGTTGCATGATGTCGCCCTCCTAGTTTTTCACGGTGAAGTAGGTATGAGTCCAGTTGCCGCCGCCGTTGTAAGCGCGGGGAAAGGCATTCAGCGCACGCGTCGAGTAGCCGTAGATCGAGTCGGCGACCAATACGTAATCGCCGTTGGTCCCGTAGATCGTCAGGAAATGCGCGCCGCCGCCGTACCAGGCGCAGCGCAGACCGACCGGGCGGCCCATGCTGATCTGGTTCTGGATCGCCGACATCTGCAACGAGCCCTGATTCATGCCGTTGTAGCTGCGGGTGGTTTGCAGCGCTGAATCCAGATAGCCGTAAACATTGCACGGCCCCGGCTGATTGCAGCAATTGCGATCGAGCTGAGTGCTGGCGACACCGCACTGCGTCCAGTTGCCGGTGCCGTAGTAGTTGCCAACCGAGGCGGACACGGCAGCCCAGCACCAGTTGGTCTGGGTTTGTTGCTGCATGTTGAAGTTCAGGCTGCCAGCGGCAAGCGCGCTGGCATGTTCGGCCGCTTCGACTTCGACCAGTTGTGGGTCGAGCAGATGGCCGATGAGGCACCTTGGCAGTGATTCACTGGTAAAGGGTCTTGCTTCAGTGGTTAACATTTTCAATCCTCCATGAATGAAAACAAGCGTCCCGCTTGTAAGGGTGTTGCCGAGCGATCGGCGCTTCAAGGTCGCCATCTCCGATGGCGGTTGCCGATCTCTTTGCTCGATGTAACCGTAGATGTGGATATGCGTTTGTGCAAATAAATAAATGCATTTGTGCATTTATAAAGGCAAAAGATCGCAGCCTGCGGCAGCTCCTACAGGGTTTGGTGTAGGAGCTGCCGCAGGCTGCGATCTTTTTCTTTTAGCTGTCGGCTTTCTTTTCGGCGGTACCCAACTCTTTCAATCGCTGATCAATCAGCTGGCACTTGTCCGGCAAATCCTTGCTGGCCGTGCCCAGATCCATCTTCTGCAACTCGGCATTGATCTCCTTGGCCTTGGCCGGATTCTGTTCGGTAAGCTTGGCAACTTCCTTGGCCAGTTGTTCACGTTTGGCGGTGGCCTCTTCCGGCGTACAGGCCCAGACGGGCAGGGCGCAGGCAAGAGTGGCGGCGAGAGTGAGCTTGATCAGGGTTTTCATGGGGAGGGCCTCAGTTCCGGTTAAGGCGGGTTAACCGGTTGAGGCCTCAATGGGCAAAAAAGTTCACTGGGGAAGGACGGCTCAGCCCTGTTTCACCAGGTCGCCTTCAAGTTGCTTCATGCCTTCCGGGGTCGAATAAAGTATTTCCAGCGACGCCACCTCATCAAGTTGTTGCGAACTCAAGACGCCTTCCTCGGTTTTCAATTGCTGCTGCATGGGCTGGCGAATATTGTCGGGCAGGTCTTGTTTGAGCGCCACTCGCAACATGGCGCATGCCTTGGTTTTGTTTTTGCTGAAACCCAAACCATTGTCGAGACGGGCAGCCAGTGTGACTTGAGAAACGGCATGTCCCTGAAGGGCGGCCTGGAGATACCAGTGGCTGGACAACCGATCGTCCTTGGGGCCGCCGTCTTGCCCCGAATAGAGCAGGCCCAACACAAACTGCGCGTTCTCGCGGCCATGCTCCGCCGCTTTGGTATACCACTGCAGCGCGGTCGCGGTGTTTTTTGGCGAGCCGATCCCGTTCAGCGCAGCACCACCGAGCATTTCCTCGGCTTGATCTTCGCCGAGTTCCGCCGCCTGCTGCAGCAGTTCGATGGCTTTTTTCTGATCCTGGGGAATGCCTTCACCAAAGAGATAGATCGTTGCCAACAACGTGATCCCGCGGTCATTTCCCTGGGCCGCGGCTTTTTCAGCCAGTTCGAATGCTCGGGCAAGGTCCTGTTTTACCCCTGTTCCTGATCGATACAGGTAGCCCAGTTCGACTCGCGAGTTCGCATGACCTTGTGCTGCTGCCAACGATAAAAGGTGGGCCGCTTTGACAAAGTCCTGTGGCTCATCAATCCCGGCGAGCGCCAACAGCGCCATGAAGTGCTGAGCCGGTGCATAACCCTGGTCGGCTGAGTGAGTGAACAGTTTACGCGCGGCCACGGTGTCGATTTCGACGCCTTGACCGTACTGAAGCCGTCTTGCCAACTGGTATTCGCTGATGGGATCGCCCTTGTTGGCCGCGTAGCGGAACCATTCAGTGGCTTTCGCTGGATCAGGTTTGCCAAAAATGCCTTCCTGATACGCCGACGCAATCAGCGTCGCCGGGCTGTAAGACGTCTTGACGAAAAACACCGGAATGCTGATGAGTACGAGAGCGAAACAGGCGAGCAGAATCAGAGCGAGACGACGATACATGGCAGCCGTTCATGTTTGGGAGGAGCGCGGATTATAGCGGCGCTGATCGTGCTTGCGACCAGCACCATACGCACAATCAGGCTATTTGCTATGACAGCAACCGGAGGGGGTCTGCGTCTCGTATCGATCATGATGCCGAACCCACTCCATGATCTCGTCTTCATTCCTGCCCTTGGGCGTGAGGTCGAGGTAGTTGTAGGCGCCGACCAGCATGTCGAGACCACGGGCATAGGTTGAATAGGTGTGGAAGATGTCGCCATTTGCGTCGCGATAAAACACGCTCAGCCCGGGCATTTCTTCCTCGGCACTGTCGGTCTTTTCGTAGTTGTAGGTAGCCGTTCCCGCCGCGACATCGTCGGCACGGGCGCACACGCCGAAGTCATAGTTGAAGTCGCAGCCGTCTGACGATACCCAGTCAAACTTCCAGCCCATCCGCCGTTTGAAGTCCTGAAACTCATTGAATGGCGCGTGAGAAACAGCCACCACCGCAATGTCGTGATGGGCCAGATGCTGGTTGGCGCCGTCGATGTGATCGCTGAGGAAGGAGCAGCCCTGGCAGCCTTCCTCCCAATCCTTGGCAAACATGAAGTGGTAAACGATCAACTGGCTGTGTTGGCCAAACAGGTCGGCCAGTTTCAGTTCGCCGCTCGGGCCTTGAAAGTGGTAGTCCTTGTCGACCTTCACCCAGGGCAAGGCACGACGTTTGGCGCTCAGGCGGTCGCGCTCTTTGGTGAAGGCCTTTTCGTCGGCCAGGTGTTGCTGGCGGGGGGCGAGCCA
>NZ_AKJD01000267.1 GCF_000282515.1 Pseudomonas sp. GM80 | reverse complement strand
TCGTTCCCACGCTCCGCGTGGGAACGCAGCCCGGGACGCTCTGCGCCCCAACAGCGGACGCAGAGCGTCCATTGAGGCGTTCCCACGCAGAGCGTGGGAACGATCAACATTTGTTTTGCGGTGACTTCCGGTTTTTGCTCCCCTGCGGCCATCTGTCGCATTATTTTCAATTAAAAGTCTGATTGTCATTTTTCCTGCTGTATCCTGCGCAGGCTTTGTAAAAGCGCGGATCTACCAGATCTATCAACAGACTTAGCGAGGAGCGCAACCATGCACGAGATTCCTAATCTCCCCTTCCCAAGCCTGCACGTACCTGAGCAGACGACCACGCAACAAGCCGGCGCCCAACAGCCCGAGCCGAAAGAAGCCGTTGAAAGCCGTCCGGCCGACAACGAAGAGTAAGACCCCGTCGTACAGACCGTGTGGAAAGCGCTAACATGCGCTTTCCACACTGCCTGAACCCCGAGCCCGCCATGACCGACGAATTCTCTGAAAGCCAAGCTGCCGTACTGATCGGCGCCACCGAGAAGATGATCGAGATCTGGAACCGCCTCTCCCCGGAAAAACGCGCCGCCCTGCTCGCCCGTTTCGGCAGCGAAGAAAACGCCCTGGCCGCCCTGGTCACCACGCAACTGGTTGCCCCGGACAAATCCTGAAGCCGCCACCCGGCAAATAGTTTTACTTTTCCCGCCCCAGACGCGTCCGCGCCGGTATCATAAGCAGCCTATCTAATCTGCCGCCCCCGTGGATCGTTACCCATGTCGTCCTCTATGTCCGAACCCCAGCGTCCCCTGGCGGTCACGCTGCAAGTCGTTTCCATCGTCCTCTTCACCTTCATCGGTTACCTGAACATCGGCATTCCGCTGGCGGTGTTGCCGGGTTACGTGCACAGCGACCTCGGTTTCGGTGCGGTGATCGCCGGCCTGGTGATCAGCGTGCAATACCTCGCCACCCTGCTCAGCCGCCCGTATGCCGGCAAGATCATCGACAACAAGGGCAGCAAACGTGCAGTGATGATTGGTTTGGCCGGATGCGGCTTGAGCGGCGTATTCATGCTGATTTCGGCGTGGACACCGAACATGCCGATGCTCAGCCTGATCAGTTTATTGATCGGTCGACTGGTGCTGGGCAGCGCCGAAAGTCTGGTCGGTTCCGGTTCAATTGGTTGGGGCATCGGCCGGGTTGGCGCAGCGAACACCGCCAAGGTGATTTCCTGGAACGGTATCGCCAGTTACGGCGCCCTCGCGATCGGTGCACCGTTCGGTGTCTGGCTGGTCGACAAACTGGGGTTGTGGAGCATGGGCGTCAGCATCATCTTGCTGGCGATCATTGGTTTGCTGCTGGCGTGGCCGAAAACCGCCGCACCGATTGTCGCCGGTGAACGTCTGCCATTCATGCATGTGCTCGGTAAAGTATTTCCCCACGGCTGCGGTCTGGCGCTGGGCTCGATCGGTTTCGGCACCATCGCCACCTTCATCACCCTGTATTACGCCACCCAGCATTGGGACAACGCCGTGCTGTGCCTGAGCCTGTTCGGCGCCAGCTTCATCGGTGCGCGACTGCTGTTCGGCAACTTGATCAACCGCCTCGGCGGCTTCCGCGTGGCGATTGCCTGCCTGTCGGTGGAAACCCTCGGCCTGCTGCTGTTGTGGCTGGCCCCCGATGCACACTGGGCGCTGGCCGGTGCGGCACTGAGCGGTTTCGGCTTCTCGCTGGTATTCCCGGCGCTGGGTGTAGAGGCGGTGAATCTGGTACCGGCCTCCAGCCGTGGTGCCGCGGTCGGTGCTTATTCGCTGTTCATCGATTTGTCGCTGGGGATCACCGGCCCACTGGCCGGGGCGATTGCCGCAGGATTCGGCTTTGCCTCGATCTTCCTCTTCGCCGCCCTCGCCTCGCTAAGCGGATTGGCCCTGAGCGTCTATCTGTACAAGCACACCGCGAAGTATCGCGAAGACTAGAAATCCACCTTGCCGCGCCCGGCCTTGATGCTGCCGCGCTTGGTTTTCGATTCGAGCCGACGCTTCTTTGAACCAAGGGTCGGCTTGGTCGGGCGGCGTTTCTTTTCGACTTTGGTGGCGCTCAGGATCAGTTCGACCAGGCGCTCCAGCGCATCGGCACGGTTGGCTTCCTGCGTACGGTATTGCTGGGCCTTGATGATCAACACGCCATCGCTGGTGATGCGACTGTCGCGCAGCGCCAGCAAGCGCTCCTTGTAAAACTCGGGCAACGACGAGGCCGGAATATCGAAGCGCAGGTGCATGGCGCTGGAGACCTTGTTGACGTTCTGCCCGCCGGCGCCTTGCGCGCGGATGGCGGTCAATTCGATCTCGGCATCCGGCAGATGCACGTTGTTGGAAATCACCAGCATGGAAAAGCGTCCGTATTCAGAGCGCACAGGATACGCCATGAACCCTGTAGGAGCTGCCGCAGGCTGCGATCTTTTGATCTTTTAACAAGCAAGATCAAAAGAACGCAGCCTTCGGCAGCTCCTACAGGGAAATGTGCAGAAATGAAAAACCCGGCACTTTGGCCGGGTTTGTCGTTTCTGCGCGCGCGCTTACTTGGCGGTCGCAGGCAACGCAGTTTGCGCACTGCGCTTGTTCTTGATCACGTAGCAAACCCACATGAACACGACCCACACCGGAATCGCGTACACCGAGATCTGAATCCCCGGGATCAACAGCATCACGCCAAGGATGAACACCACGAACGCCAGGCAGACATAGTTGCCGTACGGGTACCACAGCGCCTTGAACAGCGGCGTCTGCTTCGTCTTGTTCATGTGTTGACGGAACTTGAAGTGCGAGAAGCTGATCATCGCCCAGTTGATCACCAGGGTCGCAACCACCAGCGACATCAGCAGTTCCAGCGCACTGTGCGGGATCAGGTAGTTCAGCAACACGGCAATCACGGTCACCGCTGCCGAGGCCAGAATCGAACGCACCGGCACACCACGCTTGTCGATCTTCGCCAGACCTTTCGGCGCATCGCCCTGCTCGGCCATGCCCAGCAACATGCGGCTGTTGCAGTAAGTGCCGCTGTTGTACACCGACAATGCCGCAGTCAGTACCACGAAGTTGAGGATGTGCGCGGCGGTGCTGCTGCCGAGCATCGAGAACACTTGCACGAACGGGCTGCCGCTGTAGGAATCGCCGGACGCGTTAAGGGTTTCCAGCAGGCTGTCCCAAGGGGTCAGCGACAGCAGGATGACCAGCGCGCCGATGTAGAAAATCAGGATGCGGTAGATGACCTGATTGATCGCTTTCGGGATCACGGTTTTCGGCTTGTCGGCTTCCGCTGCGGTGAAACCGAGCATTTCCAGACCGCCGAAGGAGAACATGATGATCGCCATGGCCATCACCAGACCGCTGACGCCGTTGGGGAAGAACCCGCCGTGCGACCACAGGTTGGTTACCGAAGCTTGCGGGCCGCCGTTGCCGCTGACCAGCAGGTAGCTGCCGAGCGCAATCATGCCGACGATTGCCACGACCTTGATGATCGCGAACCAGAATTCGGCTTCACCGAAGACTTTGACGTTGGCCAGGTTGATTGCGTTGATCAGCACGAAGAAGGCTGCTGCAGACGCCCAGGTCGGAATGTCCGGCGCCCAGTAGTGAATGTACTTGCCGACCGCCGTCAGCTCCGACATGCCCACCAGAATGTACAGAATCCAGCAGTTCCAGCCCGAGAGGAAACCGGCAAAGCCGCCCCAGTATTTGTGCGCAAAATGGCTGAAGGAACCGGCCACCGGCTCTTCGACGATCATCTCACCGAGCTGGCGCATGATCATGAAGGCGATGAAGCCGCAGATGGCGTAGCCGAGGATCATCGACGGGCCGGCGGATTTCAGTACCCCGGCCGAGCCGAGGAACAATCCGGTACCGATCGCGCCACCGAGGGCGATCAGTTGAATGTGGCGATTTTTCAGGCCGCGTTTCAGCTCGCCTGATTGCGAGGGTTGTCCACTCATGAAAAAGGTCTCACGCAAGGTTTGATGATGTTCAGTAGACGTTGCTGCAAGGTTGCGATTTCAAGCAGCCCCGATCAAACCCCAGCGCAGGCACCAGGAGTTCAGCTTATTTACAACGGTCATGCGTCACCTGTTTGTTTTTATCTGTGACGAAATCGAACCCGACACGCTTGTGGCGCGGCGGAGTGAACAAGGCGGATGGCCTTGAGGTTGCGCGATTACGCAGAGGGTCACAGTTAAAACGCGGCGCATTGTACACCGCTAACCCCCTGCTGCCAGACCCCGCTGGATCAGCGTGGCGGTTGCCGGGATTGCGTGTGTCCGCCTCGGGAGGTCCGAGCGGCTGCAAAAATTGAGTCAGGCCTTTGCGGGCCATCGACGAGGACGAGGAAAAAACCGTCCCACGGAGAGAAGTGGAGATCAGTCACGGCGTTCATTGCGCCTCCTTCTTGTTATGCACCTGCACGGCAGGCATGGGGCGCATCTCACCCTGCAAACGTCGCTGAAACAAGCGCGCCAGAGCCGCGCACGGTGGCCGAACGGCGGGCTTGCGGCAGCTTTTCCTTACAGCGCCGGATCAAGGATGGTTCCACTGGGGTTTAGCGCACTTTCCGTAAATATTTCTTTACGATGCGTAACGCAATATTGCCAATTCAGAAATATCTGTAGGACGTCTGCAAATTGACGGTGGCTGTCGTGCGCATCCAAAGGCTCGGATAGTTTTCTGTTTTTAAATGAGAAAACCACCCCAGAAAAACGGAATAAAAAGT
This sequence comes from Pseudomonas sp. GM80, assembly GCF_000282515.1. Classification (GTDB taxonomy): domain Bacteria; phylum Pseudomonadota; class Gammaproteobacteria; order Pseudomonadales; family Pseudomonadaceae; genus Aquipseudomonas. Next base: position 9,074 of record NZ_AKJD01000267.1, on the reverse strand, counting down.
CTATTTAAAAATTAAATAAATAATTTTTTGCATAACAAAAAACCCTCAACTAGGTTCTTCACGTCTCGCCGGACAACTGACCGGCCAGTCACAACCGTGAAAAAACCATCTGGGAGATCGACCATGCAAGCACTGGAAAAAGACTTGGATACCGAACTGCAACTGGACGAATGGTTTGAAGCACCGACCCACGAAGCCGCCGTGGAAATGATGCAAGCCGACGCGGTGGTTCCGTTCGGCACGGCGATGTGGCCTCTGTAAGACATCCCCGGGCAGGCACGATCCGGCCGGTCGTGCCTGCCGCTTTTCTTCTCGGTCAGTCAGGGAGGACTCATGGATAAGCCCCGCGCGATCTCGCATTTCCTTTACTACCTCGAACATCACCCAGCCCTCGCCGGCCTCGATTCGGCGCGGGTTTTGCTCGGCCACACGGAGGATTACCAGGCACTGACCGGCGCCATCGCCGAACAGGCCGGTGATCATCCACGCTTCCAGTTCAGCGCTCGACGCCTGGATCTGGAAAGCACCGCAGCGCTGACTTCGGCGATTACCGACAGCGATCTGTACATTTTCTTCTACGACTCTTCCACCCTGCCCCATCCACGCCCTGACGGCCCGGAGTTTGTCCGTGCGCTGCAAAGCGTGATGGCGGAAAACTGGAAGAAGTCGCTGCTGTTCAAGGATTACGGTGATTATTTCTACGACACCTTCAGTGTCACGCCGCAGCGGATTGCCGGATTGAACAGCCATTTGATTCAGCGCATGTCCCACGCGACCACGCTGAGTTTCAAGGACGACGAAGGCTCATGGTTTGAAACGCCGCTGAGCAGCATCAAGAAATGGACCGACATCAACGGCGTCGGCAACTTCGACCTGGCGCCCGGCGAAATCGCCACGCACAGTGAAGCGATCAATGGCCATGTGAAATTCAAGGGTACGTTCCTCAGCACCATTCCGTTTGCGCGCAAATATGGCGTACTCGAATCACCGCTGGAGTTATGGATCGAGAACTCGACCATCAGCCGCATCGCCACGGATGTGCCGGGGCTGGAGCATGATTTCAACAAGTACCTTGATGCGAATCCGTCGAACCGGCGCATCGAGGAATTGGGGATCGGCACCAATGAAGGCGTGAAGGATTTGTATGCGCGCAATGCCGGGTTTGAAGAGCGCCATTGTGGGTTGCACCTTGGGCTGGGCGGCGGGGCCAAGGGCAGCCATCACCTGGACCTGATCTTCTCGGGCGGTGTTTTGGCGCTGGATGACAAACCTGTGTTTGATGGCCGCTTTGTCTTTTAAGGCTGGAATTGACGGGACTGCTTCCGGCCTCATCGCGGGCAAGCCCGCTCCCACAGGTTTCATGGGTACACACAAACTCTGTGAACGACAGAAAACCCTGTGGGAGCGGGCTTGCCCGCGATGGGCCCGGCCCAGCCACCACAACACTTTCGTCAGACAAAAAAAAACGCCAACCCTGAGGTTGGCGTTTTTGCTTGAGCTTGAAGCTTGCCGCTAGAAGCTCACAACTGCCTTATTCCGGCTTCTTGCGACCAAACCCCGGACGCTGACCCGAACCTGCCGGAGCACCACGACGCTTGCCCGACGGCTTGTCGCCGTCAACCAGCTTGATGCCCGGACGCTTCGGCGCAGGCTTGGCCGGACGCTTGTTGGTAGTGTCCGCTGGACGATCCGCCACTGGCGTACCGCGACCGGCCGGAGCACCGCGCTCGCCACGTTCAGTGCGACCGTTGGCCGGACGCGGAGCGCGCTCGCCGTCACGGGCGGCAACTGGCTTGCGACCTGGACGCTCGCCTTCGATCTGCGGCTCGCGGCTTGGGCGTGGGCCGGTCGGCGCGCCAGCGGCTGGACGCAGCGTGCGTACGCGCTCGGTCTTGCCCATCGGACGCGACGATTTGCGCTGCATACGCTCAAGCTTGTCTTTGCTCTTGGCGTTCAGTTGCGGCATCGCCACTGGCGTCAGGCCGACTTCAGCACTGAGGATGTCGACTTCGTACTGGCTCATTTCGCGCCAGCGGCCCATCGGCAGGTCGGAGTTGAGGAACACCGGACCGAAACGCACGCGCTTCAGACGGCTGACCACCAGACCTTGCGATTCCCACAGACGACGAACCTCACGGTTACGGCCTTCCATCACCACGCAGTGGTACCAGTGGTTGAAGCCTTCACCACCCGGAGCCTGCTTGATGTCGGTGAACTTGGCCGGGCCGTCTTCCAGCACCACGCCAGCTTTCAGACGTTCGATCATTTCGTCGTCGACTTCACCGCGTACACGCACCGCGTATTCACGGTCCATCTCGTAGGACGGGTGCATCAGGCGGTTGGCCAGTTCACCGTCGGTGGTGAACATCAGCAAACCGGTGGTGTTGATGTCGAGACGACCGATGTTGATCCAGCGGCCTTCCTTCGGACGCGGCAGCTTGTCGAACACGGTCGGACGGCCTTCCGGATCGTCACGGGTGCAGATCTCGCCATCGGGTTTGTTGTACATGATCACGCGGCGTACCGATTCGGCTGCCTCTTCGCGCTTGATCACCTTGCCATCAATGGTGATGGCGTCGTGCAGATCGACGCGCAGACCGAGGGTGGCGTCTTTGCCATTGACCTTGATCCGGCCCTGGCTGATCCAGGATTCCACGTCACGGCGCGAGCCGACGCCGATACGGGCGAGGACTTTCTGCAGTTTTTCGCCTGCTGGGCCGATTTCCTGGTCGTCTTTCTGATTGATGTCACTCATCTGGGCACCTCCCGGTGTGGTCTGTTCAGGCGCTCTGAATTGGGCGCCTGAAGCATTGAAATCTGGGTTCTCGGCCGAAGGGATCGGCGAAGGGTCGCGAATCATACGCGGATGTGCGCCATCGCGCATCAGAGACTAGCTGATCAATGGACAGTTATTTCTTTTTCCGCCGGCCGGCGTTGCCGAGTTTGATCAGGCGCAACGCGGCTTCGGCGAGCACCGTGCGCTTGTCGTCCTTGTCGAGTTTCTTCCAGGCTTTGATTTCGCGTTTGCTGCGGCCACAGCCGAGGCAGATGTCGTCGGTGAATTTGCAGACGCTGATGCACGGGTCTTTTGTCGAACTCATTTGGGTACCTTTGGGAGATCAAAAGATCGCAGCCTGCGGCAGCTCCTACATTGGAATGCGGCCCCTGTAGGAGCTGCCGAAGGCTGCGATCCTTTCGGCGCCCCTCAGTCTTCGAATTCGCGGCGTTCGGCTTCGATGGCTTCGGCCAATGCGCGGGCTTCGGCTTCTTCTTCGCTCAGCTCGGGTTCGGGCGCGGGTTGTTCGAGGGCGGCGACGGCGGCCAAGAGCTTTTCGCGGGCTTCGGCGACGCCGAGAATGTCCTCTTCCGGTTCGGCTTCGGGCACAGCTTCGAGTTCAACTTCGATGGTTGGCTCGGCGATCTGTGGCTCAGGCTCAGACTCAACTTCTGCTTCAACCGTCGACGCCTCACCATCCGCCGCATCCCGCAGCAAATCGTCGAAGTCGGTCTTGATGCCCTCCTCCATGCTGTCCAGCTCCAGCAGCAAGGTGTGGAAACTGGTTTCTTCCTTCTCTTCCTCCGGCTCGGCGCTGGCGTCGGCCAGTTCCTGCAGACTCTGCGGCACCGGCGCGTCGTCGAAATCGAGCACCGGATCGGTTTCCATTTCGCGCAGTTCGGCGAGTGGCGGCAGGTCTTCGAGGTTCTTCAGGTTGAAGTGATCGAGAAACATCTTGGTGGTGGCAAACATCGCCGGTTTACCCGGCACGTCGCGGTAGCCGACGACACGAATCCACTCACGCTCCAGCAAGGTTTTGACGATGTTGCTGTTCACCGCCACACCGCGCACGTCTTCGATCTCGCCACGGGTGATCGGCTGGCGATAGGCGATCAGCGCGATGGTTTCCAGCAAGGCTCGGGAATAACGCTGCGGGCGTTCCTCCCAGAGGCGGCCAACCCACGGCGAAAACTTCTCGCGGATCTGCAAGCGATAACCGGACGAGACTTCCTTGAGCTCGAACGCACGGCCCTCGCAGGACTTGCCCAGCAGGGTCAGGGCTTTCTTGAAGACTGCAGGCTCAGGCCGTTCGCCTTCTTCGAACAGTTCAAAAAGACGCTCAAGGGATTGCGGCTTTCCCGAGGCCAACAGAAAGGCTTCAAGCAGGGGCGCCAGCTCGCGGGGTTCAGTCAGGTTCATGTTTCGACTCGTTATTCGGCTCGGGCTCGCACGTGGATCGCGGCGAACGGCTCATTCTGCACCAGCTCGACCAAGGATTCCTTGACCAGTTCAAGGATCGCCATAAAGGTCACCACCACACCCAGTCGCCCTTCTTCGGCGGTGAACAGCTCGACAAACGGCACAAAACCGCCGCCCTTGAGCCGTTCCAGCACATCGCTCATGCGCTCACGGGTGGACAGTGCCTCGCGGCTGACCTGGTGGCTTTCAAACATGTCGCCACGGCGCAGCACTTCGGCCATGCACATCAAAATCTCTTCCAGCGCCACGTCCGGCAGCAGCTTGCGCGCCCGGGCTTCCGGGGCGTCGAGCTTGGGCACGACCACATCGCGGCCGACACGGCTGAGGTTGTCGATACCTTCAGCGGCAGCTTTGAAGCGCTCGTATTCCTGCAAGCGGCGGATCAGTTCGGCGCGCGGGTCGTCTTCTTCGTCTTCGACCGTTTCAGCACGCGGCAGGAGCATGCGCGACTTGATCTCGGCGAGCATCGCGGCCATCACCAGATACTCGGCGGCGAGTTCCAGGCGCACCGACTGCATCAACTCGACGTAGCCCATGTACTGACGGGTGATTTCCGCCACCGGGATGTCGAGTATGTTGATGTTCTGTTTGCGGATCAGGTACAGCAACAGGTCGAGCGGGCCTTCAAAGGCTTCGAGGAAGACTTCCAGGGCATCCGGCGGGATGTAAAGGTCCAGCGGCATTTCCATGACCGCCTGGCCATAGACCATGGCAAACGGCAGTTCTTGCTGGGCATCGGCCTGGGGATCGACAACGGTTTCCACTGCGGACATTCAGGCCTCGACCATGAACGGCGTCGGATCGCCGCAACCGACGCGGACCACTTCCGGGTCGTCGCCGGTCAGGTCGATCACGGTGGAGGCTTTGATGCCGCCAAAACCGCCGTCAACGATCAAGTCCACCTGGTGTTCGAGCAATTGGCGCATTTCGTAAGGATCGCTGAGCGGATCTTCATCGCCGGGCATGATCAGGGTCACGCTCATCAGCGGCTCGCCGAGTTCGGCCAGCAGCGCCAGCGCGATCGGATGGCTGGGCACGCGCAGGCCGATGGTGCGCTTCTTCGGATGCAGCAGCAGGCGCGGCACTTCGCGGGTGGCGTTGAGAATAAAGGTGTAAGGCCCCGGCAGGTGCGCCTTGAGAATGCGGAAGGTGCCGGTGTCGATCTTGGCGTAATTGCCCAGTTGCGACAGGTCGCTGCAGATCAGCGCGAAGTTGTGCTTTTCATCGAGCTGGCGCAGGCGTCGCACGCGTTCGATGGCGGTCTTGTCGCCGATCTGGCAGCCGATGGCGTAGGAAGAGTCCGTGGGATAAACCACCACTCCGCCCTTGCGGATGATCTCGACCGCCTGTTTTATCAGGCGCGCTTGTGGGTTTTCCGGATGGATCTGGAAAAATTGACTCACATTCTCTACCTGTTCAGACGGCGGCAATATCTGTGTCATGTTTGAACCGACACCACAGGGGTGGAAGGTCCTCGGGAACCGGCCGGTACTGGCCGATCTCGGACCAGCCGCCAGGGCCATGGAAGTCACTGCCGGCACTGACCAGCAGACCGAACTCACGGGCAAGGATTGCCAGGCTGCCCACCTGTTCCGCAGGCTGGTGGCCATTGACCACCTCGATTGCATGCCCGCCTGCTTGAATATAGTCGGCAATCAGCTTTCGGCGCTTGCTGCGGGTGAAATCGTAGTGCCACGGATGCGCCAGGCTGACCCAGGCATTGGCGGCGCGCAGCGTGCCGACGGTGTCTTCCAGCGTCGGCCAGTGCAGCTTGACGTCGCCCAGCTTGCCGGCGCCGAGCCATTTGCGGAATGCCTCGGCGCGATCCTTGACGAAACCTTCACGTACCATCCAGTCGGCGAAATGCGGACGGGCCGGGGCGTTGCCGCTGTCGCCCAGCTCCTGCTGGATTTTCCGCGCGCCGTCGAGGGCCCCGGGCATGCCCTTGAGGGCGAGCTTGCGGCTTATTTCTTCCGACCGCAGCCAGCGGCCATCGTGCAATTTGGCGATGGCCTCGACCAACGGCGCGGCGTTGACGTCGAATCCGTAGCCCAACACATGGATGGTCGCGCCGCCCCAGGTGCAGGACAATTCGACGCCGTTGACCAGTTGCATGCCCAACTCATTGGCAGCCACACGCGCTTCGGCGAGGCCTTCGAGGGTGTCGTGGTCGGTCAACGACAGGACTCGCACGCCGTTTTCGAACGCACGCGCAACCAGAACCGCAGGCGCCAGGGCGCCATCGGAGGCCGTGCTATGGCAGTGCAAATCAACATTCACGGGGAGTTGTAACCTCAAATCAGCTGGCGCTATCGCGCGCCCATATGTTTGTTATTATGCCGCCACATCCAGCTTCTGGCTCTCACTGTGAAACAATTCATCGATTTCATCCCGCTTCTGCTGTTCTTCATCGTTTACAAACTTGATCCACGGGTCGTCGACATCGCTGGCCATGAAGTCACTGTAGGCGGTATTTACAGCGCCACCGCGATGTTGATCATCAGCTCTCTGGTGGTGTACGGCGCGCTTTTCATCAAACAGCGCAAGCTGGAAAAGAGCCAATGGCTGACCTTGATCGCCTGTCTGGTGTTTGGCAGCCTGACGCTGGCCTTCCACAGCGAGACCTTCCTGAAATGGAAAGCGCCGGTGGTCAACTGGCTGTTCGCCCTCGCGTTCATCGGCAGCCACTTCATCGGTGACCGCCTGCTGATCAAACGCATCATGGGCCACGCGCTGACCCTGCCGGATCCGGTCTGGACCCGCCTGAACATCGCCTGGATCGTTTTCTTCCTGTTCTGCGGCGCCGCGAACCTGTTCGTCGCCTTCACCTTTCAAAGCTACTGGGTGGACTTCAAGGTGTTCGGCAGCCTGGGCATGACCGTATTGTTCCTGGTCGCACAGGGCATTTACCTGTCGCGCCACCTGCACGATGCCGATACCACAACAACACCAAAAACCGAGGACTGACATGCTCTACGCAATCATTGCCACCGACGTCGCCAACTCACTGGAAGCACGCCTGGCCGCGCGCCCTGCGCATCTGGAACGCCTGCAAGCGCTCAAGGGCGAAGGCCGCATCGTATTGGCCGGCCCGCACCCGGCCGTCGACAGCAATGACCCGGGCGCAGCGGGTTTCACCGGCAGCCTGATCGTCGCCGAGTTCGATTCCCTGAGCGCTGCTCAAGCGTGGGCTGATGCTGATCCGTACATCGCCGCTGGCGTGTATGCCAATGTGGTCGTCAAACCATTCAAACAAGTCCTGCCTTAAGGCTGAAGACAGGGCCTTACAGGATTACTGTGACAAAGGGGATTCCTGTGGTGAGGGGATTTCTGTGGCGAGGGGATTTATCCCCGTTGGGTGGCGAAGCCGCCCCAATGCCATCCAATGCGGTGTGCCTGACACACCGCATGCTCCCATTTCAGGACTGCTACGCAGTCCAACGGGGATAAATCCCCTCGCCACAAATACTCATTTGGCTCAAATAGTCATCTGTCCAAAAATACCCACCTGCCACAAAACTCTCATCTGCCACAAAAATCCCATCAGCCACCAACATCACCTCCCGCGCACTGAACCTTCTCGCCTCTCACCCATCTCAATCGCTCATTATTCTCGTTTGCCTGCCGACAACCTGCCCAATATCCATTTGGAAGCAGGTGTCGCGATGCGCAAGGGTCCGTTGTGTCTGATGTTGGTGACGTTGTCGATCATGGCGCCCGCCCATGGTGAGGAAACCACCGAAGGCGGCAGCTCCACGCCATTGTCGTTAAGCGCCGGCAGCCAGATCACCGAGCTGCAACAGCGCCTCAAAGCGAGCGAGCAGCAGCGGGAAGAGTTGAGTAAACAACTGCAAAGTGCCGACACTGCACGCGAAAGCGCTCAGCTCGCCCGACTGCGCCAAGAGAACCAGCGCCTCAAGCTGCAACTCAAGGAAGCCCAGGCCAGCCCGCTGCCGCGCTTGCTGACCGATCAGCAGCAGTGGTTCGTCACCGGAGCCGGAGTAGCGCTATTGGCGCTGCTCTGCGGTATCTTTGCCAGTGGAGCAAGCCGAAAACGTCGGCAATGGCTAAATTGAGTGAGTCATGAGCGAGCTGTTATTGATTGATGATGACCAGGAGTTGTGTGAACTCCTGAGTAGCTGGTTGAGCCAGGAAGGCTTCCAGGTGCGCGCCTGCCACGATGGCCAGAGCGCCCGCAAGGCGTTGGCCGAAACCGCGCCGGCGGCGGTAGTGCTGGACGTGATGCTGCCCGACGGCAGCGGTCTGGAGTTGCTCAAGCAATTGCGCAGCGACCACGCCGACCTGCCGGTGCTGATGCTCTCGGCCCGTGGCGAGCCGCTGGACCGTATCCTCGGCCTGGAGCTCGGCGCCGATGATTATCTGGCCAAACCGTGCGACCCGCGCGAGCTGACCGCTCGCCTGCGCGCCGTGTTGCGCCGCAGTCACCCGGCCGCCGTGTCGACGCAGCTGGAACTGGGCGACCTGAGCTTCAGCCCGGTGCGCGGCGTGGTCAGCATCGACGAGAAAGAACTGACCCTCACCGTGTCCGAAAGCCGCCTGCTCGAAGCGCTGCTCAAACAGCCGGGTGAGCCGCTGGACAAGCAGGAACTGGCGCAGCTCGCCCTCGGCCGCAAGCTGACCCTGTATGACCGCAGCCTCGACATGCACGTCAGCAACCTGCGCAAAAAGATCGGCCCGCACCCGGATGGCCGCCCACGCATCGTCGCCCTGCGCAGCCGCGGTTACTACTACAGCCTCTGAACCGCACACATCCCCCGGCCAACGGTAACCGACGCCTCCACCTGTAGGAGCTGCCGAA
>NZ_AKJD01000266.1 GCF_000282515.1 Pseudomonas sp. GM80 | reverse complement strand
CTTCAGGTCTGACACAAAACCCATGGCCTTCAGGTCTGACACAAAGCCCATGGCCTTCAGGTCTGACACAAAACCCTGGCCTTCAGGTCTGACACAAAACCCTGTGGCGAGGGGATTTATCCCCGTTCGGCGACGCAGTCGTCGCAAAACCGTACAACGCGGTACATCTGACTAACCGCGTTGTATGGATTTGGGGTCGCTTCGCAACCCAACGGGGATAAATCCCCTCGCCACAATGGTGCAATCACCTGGTTGCACCGTTATGGGTGGGAACGATGTTGTCATGGGAATGATCTAGTCTTGGCAAGCCCCAGGGAGAGATCGCCATGCACCGCTTTTTCGAGCAGCTCAGTTCTCGCATCATCGCGCCGTTCATGGCCGAATCCTCACGCAACAGCAAAGTCTGGCCGTGCCGCTGCGGCCAGTCGTTGTTCTTTCGCAACAGCCAGTGCCTGGCCTGCAACGCGTTGCTCGGTTACCAACCGGAAGAAAGCCGCATCACTTCGCTGTCGCCCGGCGCGGAGAACGGCACCTGGACACTGGATGCCGATCCCGACGCAGGGCTCTATCGCCGCTGCGCCAACCTCGACACCCCGGCCGCGTGTAACTGGCTGCTGCCGGCCAGCGTTGACGACGCTTTGTGCGTCGCCTGCAGCCTCAACCGCACCATCCCCGACCTGTCCGACCCGGAAAACCCCGAGCGCTGGCGCAAAGTCGAAATTGCCAAGCGTCGCCTCGTCGCGCAACTGATCACCCTCGGCCTGCCCGTCATTCCGAAAACCGTGGATGAAGACACCGGCCTGGCGTTCGATTTCATCGGTGTCGACCTCCAGGGCAACGCACCGATGACCGGCCATGCCAACGGGTTGATCACCCTCGACATCAAAGAAGCCGACGATGCCCATCGCGAGCAGGTGAGGGCGCAGATGCACGAACCCTATCGCACGCTGCTCGGGCATTTTCGTCATGAGGTCGGTCACTATTACTGGGATCGACTGATCGCCAACGGCCCATGGCTGGGATCGTTTCGTAGTCTGTTCGGCGACGAGCGCGCCAGTTACGCCGAAGCACTGGATCGTCATTACCAACAGGGCGCGCCACTCGACTGGCCGCAGCACTACGTCAGCGCCTACGCAACCATGCACCCGTGGGAAGACTGGGCGGAAACCTGGGCGCATTACCTGCACATGATGGACGCGGTGGACACCGCGCTGGGCTTCGGCATGAGCGCGCGGGAAATGGATTTCGACTACCAGCCGTTTCCGACCAGCACGCTGTACGACCCGGAACATCCCGGCGGCGAGGCGTTTCTGTCGTTCGTCAACGCGTGGATCGAACTGGCCGGGATGCTCAATGAACTGTCACGCAGCATGGGGCAGCCAGATTTCTACCCGTTCGTGCTGCCGGCGCCGGCGATTGCCAAGTTGCACTTTATTCATCTGGTGATTCAGCAGGCGGGCGGTAGGGCGGATGAGGTATTGGCGATTTAAGGTCAAAAGATCGCAGCCTTCGGCAGCTCCTACAGGTGAACGCGGATCCATGTAGGAGCTGCCGCAGGCTCGGGCCGCGATCGGACGATCTTTATGTCCTTGACCTTGTTCATGTTTTTAATCTGCAACCAACGGTTGTAACTTCGTCTCAGATAGGTACAATGGCGCGGCTCGCCGACAGGCAAGCGTCGTTATGGTGACCCCATCGGTCCCCCCGCAACGATTACCCGTGAACCTGGTCAGAGCCGGAAGGCAGCAGCCACAGCGGGAACATTGTGTGCCGGGGTGTGGCTGGTGGGGTTACCACCTTAACGAACAATCGAACGCTTCAACCAGAACTGCATGGGTTTCGCCCACTGCGGTTTTTTTGTGTCTGCGATTTGCCGTCCCGACACAAATCCCACTGCTGATGAGGATACTGTGAGAGCTGGCTTGCCAGCGATAGCGGCGGGTCAAGTTCATCTATTTCACTGAAAATCCGCAATCGCTGGCAAGCCAGCTCCCACAAGGTTACGGGGTGTTGTCGGAGTGGCCGGTGTAGAGCCGGATAATCTCATCTATTTCCCCCGACATTTGCATCCGCAGCAACGTGCGCAATATCCGCTGCACCGGCACTTTCGGGTCATTCCTCACATAGCAGCCGACTTTCTGCTCCTGCAATACCGCCACCCCTTGCAACTGCTTTTCAGGCATCAAGCGTTGATTGAACCAGTCCAGCGTCCACTGATTGCTCACCGCATAGCGATAACGCCCGGCCAGCAGCTTCTCCAGCACCTGCTCCTGATTGCGCGCATCTTCACGTTGCAGGCGATCGGCATCGAACAGCGGTTGCAGAGTCGGGTAGGTGTAGCCAAGGACGGTGCCGATGGATTGGCGGGGCAGGTGAGCGGGATCGGCACTGGCCGGCTGATCCTTGCGGCTGATCAGCAGATCGCGCTGAAACAACAGCGGCAGACTCCAGATGTAATCCCCCGACTGATTCGGCAGCCACGACTGCGCGGCATAGCAGCGCACGTCAATCTCGCCATGCTCCATCGCCGTCTGCACGCGGGCGCGCGGCAGCACGTGAAACTCGGCCGGTACGCCGACCTGCGTGGCCAGGCTGAGCATCAGGTCGTAGAGAATGCCTTGGGTTGGGCGGCCGCGCTCGAACTGCACCATTGGCATCGCCCAACTGTCGGGCATGGCGAAGCGCAACGGCGGTTCCGCTGCCGTCACGCTCAGGCTGATTGCCAGCAGTGCCCCCAAGGCCCAACGCATAAACGCTCCGGTAATTCCCGCTCCTGAGCCGATAAAAGCCTCTGCTGATGCAGCTTAGCCACATTAGACGAGGACACCGGATGCAATTTTGCCCTTGCTCCGCTAGCATTAGCCGCTTCTGCTTCCTTCGCTGCGACGGTTTTCGATGAGTTATCAGGTTCTTGCACGTAAATGGCGTCCGCGCTCGTTCCGCGAAATGGTCGGCCAGACCCATGTGCTCAAGGCTCTGATCAATGCCTTGGACAGCCAGCGGCTGCACCACGCGTACCTGTTTACCGGGACGCGCGGGGTGGGTAAAACCACGATTGCGCGGATCATTGCCAAATGCCTGAACTGTGAGACAGGTATCACTTCCAGCCCGTGCGGCGAGTGCTCGGTGTGCCGTGAAATCGACGAAGGCCGTTTCGTCGACCTGATCGAGATCGACGCCGCGAGCCGCACCAAGGTCGAAGACACCCGCGAGCTACTCGACAACGTGCAGTACGCGCCGAGCCGTGGGCGCTTCAAGGTCTACCTGATCGACGAAGTGCACATGCTCTCCAGCCATTCCTTCAATGCGCTGCTGAAAACCCTCGAAGAGCCGCCGCCCTACGTCAAGTTCATCCTGGCGACCACCGACCCGCAGAAACTTCCGGCAACGATTTTGTCGCGCTGCCTGCAGTTCTCCCTCAAGAACATGACGCCGGAGCGTGTGGTCGAGCATTTGACCCACGTCCTGACCGCCGAAAACGTGCCCTTCGAAGACGATGCACTGTGGCTGCTCGGTCGCGCCGCTGACGGTTCGATGCGTGACGCCATGAGCCTGACCGATCAGGCCATCGCCTTCGGTGAAGGCAAGGTGCTCGCCACCGACGTGCGGGCGATGCTCGGCACGCTGGATCACGGTCAGGTCTATGACGTCCTGCATTCGTTGATCGAAGGCGACGCCAAGGCGCTGCTTGAAGCGGTGCGTCACCTGGCCGAGCAGGGCCCGGACTGGAATGGTGTGCTCTCGGAAATTCTCAACGTGTTGCACCGCGTGGCCATCGCTCAGGCGCTGCCGGAAGGCGTCGACAACGGCCATGGTGACCGTGATCGCGTGTTGGCACTGGCACAAGCCTTGCCGGCTGAAGATGTGCAGTTCTATTACCAGATGGGCCTGATCGGCCGCCGCGATTTGCCGTTGGCGCCGGACCCGCGCGGCGGGTTTGAAATGGTCCTGCTGCGGATGCTCGCCTTCCGGCCCGCTGATACGGCGGACGCCCCGAGGCAACCGCTAAAGCCAGTGGGGATCAGCCAGGCCACAGTTGATTCCGCAAATTCAGTGGCTGCCGCGCCCAAGCCTGCGCCGGTAGTTGCTGCGGCTGTTGCACCGACACCGATGCCTGCGCCAGTTCCTGAGCCAGTGGCTACACCGGCACCGGCACCGGCACCGGCACCGGCACCCGAGCCCGCGCCTGCGCCGGTTGCTCCTGTTGCAGAGCCTGAGCCGGCGCCCGTCATCGCCGAAGCGGTCGCCGAAGCCGTCGTCGATCTGCCGTGGAATGATCCCGTAGAGGCCGAGCCAGAGGCTGAGCCAGAACAGCAGCCAGCCGTCGAGCCCATGCTGGAAACCGCCGCCGAGCAGCCCGAATTGCCGCCGATGCCGTTGCCGACCCCGGACAGCGTCGTCCCAGACGCGCCGGAGTGGGCCGCTGCGCCTATCCCTGAGCCATCAGTCGCCGACGTCGACGCCGCCACACCGGGCATGGACGGGGACGACGAGCCGCCGCTGGACGAGGATTACATCGAGCCGGACCTCGATTCGGCCTACAGCTACCTTGACGAACTGGCCAGTGAACACGCTGCCGAACCCGCCCCGGAACCTGAGCCAGAGCCTGCTGCCGCGCCGGCAACCGGTCTGGCGTTGCAATGGCTGGAGCTGTTCCCGAAACTGCCGATCTCCGGCATGACCGGGAGCATCGCCGCCAACTGCACGTTAATCGCCGTCGATGGCGATCACTGGCTGCTGCACCTGGACCCGGCACACAGCGCACTGTTCAACGCCACTCAACAGCGTCGTCTCAACGATGCGTTGAATCAGTTCCACGGCCGCACGCTGACGCTGACCATGGAACTGATCAAGCCCGAACAGGAAACCCCGGCCCAGGCGGCGTCCCGTAAACGCGTGAACCGTCAGCGTGAAGCGGAGAAGTCGATCCACGGCGATCCGTTCATCCAGCAGATGGTTCAGCAGTTTGGCGCGGTGGTGCGACACGATACTATTGAACCTGTCGATGCCTTGGTCGCCCAAGGCTAATAACTGAAGGCGCTCGGCCGCGATGGCCGGGCGCTGTTTTGATCCAAGTACTTTTGAGGTGATTCCCATGATGAAAGGTGGCATGGCCGGCCTGATGAAGCAGGCGCAGCAGATGCAGGAAAAAATGGCCAAGATGCAGGAAGAACTGGCCAACGCTGAAGTCACCGGCAAGGCCGGCGGCGACATGGTCACCGTGGTGATGACCGGTCGCCACGACGTCAAAAGCGTGAGCATCGACCCAAGCCTGGTTGAAGGCCTCAGCGAAGACGACAAAGAAATGCTCGAAGCCGTTGTGGCTGCCGCCGTCAACGATGCCGTGCGCAAGATCGAAGCCAGCAGCCAGGAAAAAATGGGCGGCATGACCGCCGGCATGAACCTGCCTGCGGGTATGAAACTGCCATTCTGATTCGCCAAGCGGCGGCAGATGAGCTACACAAAATGCCAGGCCTCGCGCCTGGCATTTTTGTTTCTGACTGATCACCAGAGCACCCTGTAGGAGCTGTCGAGTGCAACGAGGCTGCGATCTTTTGATCCTGATCTTTAAACCAAAAATCAAGATCAAAAGATCGCAGCGTGCCGCAGCTCCTACATGAATGTCGTGCGAAACATCGAACGCGCAAAAGCCGCAACGGTCTGCTCCCTATACCCGCTGAATTCATCATTCACAGGAGACGCTGACATGTCCGACCCTCTTACCCTCAATCAACGCTTCGTCCTCGCCTCGCGCCCGGTTGGCGCGCCGACACCGGAAAACTTCCGCCTCGAACGCGAAGCGCTGCCGGATCTGCAGGACGGCCAGGTACTGCTGAAAACCCTCTACCTGTCCCTCGACCCCTACATGCGCGGACGCATGAGCGATGCACCGTCCTACGCCGCCCCGGTACAAATCGGCGAGGTGATGACCGGTGGCGCTGTCAGCCGTGTCGAGGATTCGCGTCATCCGAAGTTTCATAAAGGCGATCTGGTGGTCGGTGCCACAGGCTGGCAAAGCCACAGCATCAGTGACGGCCGCAACATCATCCCGATCCCGTCGGGGTTGCCGAGCCCGTCGATGGCCCTCGGCGTCCTGGGCATGCCCGGCATGACCGCGTACATGGGCCTGATGGACATTGGCCAGCCGAAAGAAGGCGAGACCCTTGTGGTCGCCGCGGCTTCCGGTGCGGTGGGCTCGGTGGTCGGCCAAGTGGCGAAAATCAAAGGTTTGCGTGCGGTTGGCGTGGCCGGCGGCGCCGAGAAGTGCAAATACGTTGTCGAAGAGCTGGGATTTGACGCCTGCATCGACCACAAGGCTCCTGACTTCGCCGAACAACTGGCCAAGGCCTGCCCCGACGGTATCGACATCTATTACGAAAACGTCGGTGGCCACGTATTCGACGCGGTCGTGCCGTTGCTCAACGCGAAGGCACGCATTCCGCTGTGCGGCCTTATCGCCGGTTACAACGCCTCTGAAGCCCCTAAAGGCCCGGATCGCCTGCCGATGCTGCAACGTACCCTGTTGACCAAGCGCGTGCGCATCCAGGGCTTTATCGTGTTTGACGACTACGGTGATCGTCAGCCGGAGTTCGTCAGCCACATGGTGCCGTGGGTGCGCGACGGCAAGGTCAAATTCCGCGAGGACGTGGTCGAAGGCCTGGAGCAGGCGCCTGAAGCGTTTATCGGTCTGCTGGAAGGGCGCAACTTCGGCAAACTGGTGGTGAAGGTCGCCCAGGACTGAGTATTTGACGCTGGCCAGAGGCGCGGGTATAAACCGCGTCTCGTTGTTTTGTCGGACTTTTTACCCATGAGCTTCAGCCCTTTGATTCGCCAACTGATCGACGCCCTGCGCACTTTGCCGGGCGTCGGTCAGAAAACCGCCCAGCGCATGGCGTTGCAGATGCTCGAACGTGACCGCAGTGGCGGTTTGCGTCTGGCGCAGGCACTCAGCCAGGCCATGGAAGGCGTCGGGCACTGCCGCCAGTGCCGCACGCTGACCGAAGACGATTTGTGCCCGCAATGCGCCGACACCCGCCGCGACGACACGTTGCTGTGCGTGGTGGAAGGGCCGATGGACGTTTACGCGGTCGAGCAGACCGGTTTCCGTGGGCGTTACTTTGTGCTCAAAGGGCATTTGTCGCCGCTCGATGGCCTGGGGCCTGAGGCGATCGGCATTCCGCAATTGATGGCGCGGATCGAAGAGGCGGGGACGTTTGCTGAAGTCATTCTCGCGACCAACCCGACGGTTGAAGGCGAGGCCACGGCGCATTACATCGCGCAGTTGTTGCAGAACAAAGGTCTGATCGCTTCGCGGATTGCCCATGGTGTGCCGTTGGGCGGCGAGCTGGAGCTGGTCGACGGCGGCACGCTGGCGCATTCGTTTGCCGGGCGTAAACCGATTTCCCTCTGATAAAAATCAAAAGATCGCAGCCTGCGGTAGCTCCTGCATTGGAATGCATTTCCCTGTAGGAGCTGCCGCAGGCTGCGATCTTTTGATCTTCTGTATCTTGTAAACCAAGCAAGCGCTCGGTTAACGTCGGCGAACCCTTCCGTGGAGCTCGCCCATGCCTGCCTTTCAGGAATACTTCGACCCCAGCCACCAAATGGTCCGCGACAGCGTCAGACGTTTCGTCGAACGCGAGATCCTGCCGGACATTGATCAGTGGGAAGAGGCCGAAAGCTTCCCCCGTGAGCTGTACCTGAAGGCGGGCGCCGCCGGAATACTCGGTATCGGTTACCCCGAGGCGCTCGGTGGCAGCCATGAAGGCGACCTGTTCGCCAAGGTCGCCGCCGGTGAAGAACTGATGCGCTGCGGCTCTGGCGGCCTGGTGGCGGGGCTGGGGTCACTGGATATCGGTCTGCCACCGATCGTCAAATGGGCGCGCCCCGAAGTACGCGATCGCGTCGTCCCGCAAGTGCTCAGTGGCGAAAAAATCAGCGCCCTGGCCGTGACCGAACCGGGTGGTGGATCGGACGTCGCCAACCTGCAGACCCGCGCCGTGCGTGAAGGTGACGTTTATCGCGTCAGCGGCAGCAAAACCTTTATCACCAGTGGCGTACGCGCCGACTTCTACACCGTTGCGGTGCGCACCGGTGCGCCGGGTTTTGCCGGCATCAGTCTGTTGCTGATCGAGAAGGGTACGCCGGGCTTCACCGTCGGCCGCCAGCTGAAGAAAATGGGCTGGTGGGCGTCGGACACCGCTGAATTGTTCTTCGCCGATTGCCGTGTGCCTGTAGGAAACCTGATCGGTGCCGAGAACATGGGCTTCGCCTGCATCATGGGTAACTTTCAGAGTGAACGCCTGGCGCTGGCGCTGATGGCCAACATGACTTCCCAGCTTGCACTGGAGCAGAGCCTGAAATGGGCGCGTGAGCGCGAAGCGTTTGGCAAGCCCATTGGCAAGTTTCAGGTAATCAAGCATCGCCTCGCCGAGATGGCCACGGCGTTGGAGGTATCGCGCGAATTCACCTATCGGCAGGCGGCGAAGATGGCGGCGGGGCAGAGTGTGATCAAGGAGATTTCCATGGCGAAGAACTTTGCCACGGACACTTCGGACCGGATCACCACGGAAGCGGTGCAGATTCTCGGTGGACTCGGTTACATGCGCGAGAGTCTGGTGGAGCGGCTGTATCGGGATAACCGCATTCTGTCGATTGGCGGCGGTACGCGAGAGGTGATGAACGAGATCATCAGCAAGCAGATGGGGCTTTGAATAATTGGTGAAGCAACTGGCGTCATCGCTGGCAAGCCAGCTCCCACAGGTGTCTTTGGCGTACACAAAATTTGTGAACGACCGAAATCACTGTGGGAGCTGGCTTGCCAGCGATGGCGTCAGTGAAATCGCCGCTTACTTATCAGTCAACGCAAACTGCGTCAGGCAAAACGTTGGGATACCCATGTCTTCCAGGCGCTGCGAACCCTGCAACTCCGGCAAATCAATAATCGCCGCCGCCTCATGCACCCGCGCGCCCATCCGGCGAATCAGGTTGGCCGCCGCAATCAGCGTGCCGCCCGTGGCGATCAAGTCATCGAACATCACCACCGAGTCGCCTTCGCACAGGCTGTCGGCGTGTACTTCGAGGAACGCTTCGCCGTACTCGGTCGCGTAACCTTCAGCCAGCACGTCGGCCGGCAGTTTGCCTTGCTTGCGGAACAGCACCAGCGGCTTGTTCAACTGATACGCCAGCACCGAGCCGATCAGGAAACCACGGGCATCCATCGCGCCG
Organism: Pseudomonas sp. GM80; assembly: GCF_000282515.1. Classification (GTDB taxonomy): domain Bacteria; phylum Pseudomonadota; class Gammaproteobacteria; order Pseudomonadales; family Pseudomonadaceae; genus Aquipseudomonas. The sequence continues at coordinate 12,725 of NZ_AKJD01000266.1, read as the reverse complement.
ATGTGGGTGAAGTCGGCTTCCACATAGCGGTGGGCGAAGCTGTCCATCACCAGGCGCAGGGCCGTCGGCGACTGGAACAGCGGGGTGATGTCGCGAAAGATCACGCCCGGTTTCGGGAAGTCGATCACGGGGCGGATAAGCGATTTGATGTCGAAGGAGTCGAAGACCATCGTCGAGGTGTCCTGGCAGGGCTGCAAACGGCGCAGTATACCCGCGGCTGAAACGCTTCGCTCAACCGCGGATCGAGATCAGCCTTCGAGCGAGCCACCGGCCAGTGCGCAGAGCTGGATCGGGTCGAGGATATGAATCTCCTTGCCCTCGGCGGCGATCAGCTGGTTTTGCTGGAAGCGGGTGAACACGCGAGACACGGTTTCCACGGCCAGACCGAGGTAGTTGCCGATTTCGTTACGCGACATTGCAAGTCGGAATTGGTTGGCCGAAAAGCCGCGAGCGCGGAAGCGTGCCGACAGGTTGACCAGGAACGTGGCGATGCGCTCGTCGGCGGTTTTTTTCGACAGCAGCAACATCATTTGCTGGTCGTCGCGGATTTCACGGCTCATTACGCGCATCAACTGGCGGCGCAGCTGCGGCAGTTGCAGGGCCAGTTCGTCGAGACGTTCGAAGGGAATTTCGCAGACCGAGGTGGTTTCCAGCGCCTGGGCCGACACCGGGTGTTTCTCGGTGTCCATGCCGGACAGGCCGACCAGTTCACTCGGCAGGTGGAAACCGGTCAGTTGTTCTTCGCCGCTGTCGCTCAGGCTGAAGGTCTTCAGGGCGCCGGAGCGTACTGCATAAACGGAATCGAACGTGTCGCCCTGACGGAACAGGAACTCACCCTTTTTCAGCGGGCGGCCGCGTTTAACGATTTCGTCCAGCGCATCCATGTCTTCCAGATTCAGAGAAAGTGGCAGGCAGAGAGGGGCCAGGCTGCAATCCTTGCAATGGGCCTGGTTGTGAGCGCGCAGTTTAACTGGCTCGGACATTTCTTAAATCCTTGTGGGAAAACACACATAAGCCGTAAGGGTAACCCACAGGAGGACATTCAGGCCAGTCTGCGGCGACTTTGTCCTACGGCTATAAAGCCGCAGGACATGCCGCCGATAAACAGGTATCAGAACGCATACAAGGAACGCTTCGATGGCCGCTATCGGTACGCTAAGCCCCGCTAACAGCGGCGTTGCATCGTTGCTGGAAACCAGCCGAACCACGGTTGATCACGAGCAGGACGGCGAATCGTCGCTGCTGGCAAGCCCGACCTTGGTCGAGGGCGTCAAAGTGTCGCTGTCCGGTGCCGCCATCCACAAGTCCGCAGGCTCAGGCGGCGACAATCGCGACATCGAAGAAAGCGGCTTGCCGGAAAACATCCAGCAACTGCTGAAAATGATCCGCCAACTGCAGCAACAGATTGCCGAGAAGAACGCCCGAATCAAAGCGGTCATGGCCGACAAGACCCTGTCCACCGAAGAGAAAATCGCCAAACTCGCCGCGCTCAAAGGCGCCATTGCTGCACTGAACAATGGCTTGATCACCGCCAACCTGTCCTTGTCCAAAGTCATGAATCAGTCGAACCTGACCCCGGAACAAACCATGAAAACCGCCTCGCTGCTGATGAAGAACTAAATCACCCGCGAGAAGCGCTGACGGTTCTGCTGTTCCAGATATGCGTCGAAGACCATGCACACCGAGCGCACCAGCAGGCGTCCGGCCGGCAACACCTCGATGCGTTCGCGATCGAGAGTAATCAGGCCATCGTTGGCCATGCCCTGCAATTGCGGCCATAGCGCGCCGAAATAGCCCTGGAAATCGACGTTGAACTGCTGTTCGATCTCGGCGAAGTCGAGGCTGAAGTTGCAGATCAATTGCTGGATCACCGCGCGACGCAGGCGATCATCGGCGTTGCACACCAGGCCACGGCTGGTCGCCAGTTGTGCGGCGGCGAGGGTGTTCTGGTATTCGTTGAGGTCGCTGCTGTTCTGGCAGTACAGGTCGCCGATCTGGCTGATCGCGGAAACCCCCAGGCCAATCAAATCGCAATGACCGTGGGTGGTGTAGCCCTGGAAGTTGCGTTGCAGGGTTTCCTCTTCCTGAGCGATGGCCAGTTCGTCGTCGGGCAGGGCGAAGTGGTCCATGCCGATGTAGCGATACCCGGCGGCGGTCAGTTGCTCGATGGTGCGCTGGAGCATTTCCAGCTTGTGAGCCGGGCTCGGCAGTTCGTTACCGTTGATTCGCCGCTGCGGCATGAAGCGCTCGGGCAGGTGCGCATAGTTGAACACCGAGAGCCGGTCCGGTTGCAGGCTGATGACTTCCTCGACGGTACGGGCGAAGTTGTCCGGCGTCTGCTTGGGCAAACCGTAGATCAGGTCGATATTGATCGAGCGAAATTGCAGGGTGCGCGCGGCATCGATCACGGCGCGGGTCTCTTCCAGACTTTGCAGGCGATTGACTGCGCGTTGTACGGCCGGATCGAGGTCTTGCAGTCCGATGCTGACGCGATTGAAACCGAGTTCACGCAGCAGCCCCATGGTCGACCAGTCCGCTTCACGCGGGTCGATCTCGATGCCGTAATCGCCGGAGTCGTCCTCCAGCAGGTTGAAGTGCTTGCGCAGGTGCGCCATCAACTGGCGCAGTTCATCGTGGCTGAGAAAGGTCGGGGTGCCGCCGCCAAAGTGCAGTTGCTCGACTTTCTGCGCGGGGTCGAGGTGGCAGGCGATCAGCTGGATTTCCTGTTCGAGCCGTTGCAGGTACGGCATCGCACGACCGCGATCCTTGGTGATGACCTTGTTGCAGGCGCAGTAGTAGCAAATGTTCGCGCAGAACGGCACATGCACGTAGAGCGACAACGGACGCAGGGCTTTGCGGCTGTCGCGCAGGGCATGGAACAGGTCGAAGGTGCCGACCTGACTGTTGAATTGCACGGCCGTCGGATACGAGGTGTAGCGCGGCCCCGCCAGGTCGTAGCGGCGGATCAGATCAGTGTCCCAACGAATGGCGTCGAGCATGCGGGCATTCCCCCGGATAGGCTGGCAGTGTGGCGAGTCTATCGGGGTGCGGCGATGGGGCACTTGATTTGCATCAACAGCATTAAGTCAAAAGATCGCAGCCTGCGGCAGCTCCTACATTGGAATGTGTCCTCCTGTAGGAGCTGCCGCAGGCTGCGATCTTTTGATTTTAATGCCCCATCAGCCAATGCTGGTGCGGGCCGGGCAATGTCCAGATGCCGAACAGGATGACCAGCAAACCACCGGCCATGCGCACGCTGCGCTTGCGCAATAGCGCAGTGACGCGCTCTGCCGCAAGGCCCGTGGCGAGCAACACCGGCCAGGTGCCGAGGCCAAAAGCGAGCATCAACAACGCACTGTCCAGCGCATTGCCCTGACTCGCCGACCACAGCAACGTGCTGTAAACCAGCCCGCAGGGCAGCCAGCCCCACAACGCACCGAGCAGCAACGCACGTGGCAGGCTCGACACCGGCAGCAAACGGTTGGCCACCGGCTGAATGTAACGCCACAGCCCACGCCCGAGGCTTTCAATGCGCGTCAGCCCGCTCCACCAGCCGGCCAGATACAAACCCATGGCGATCAGCAGCAACCCGGCCAGCACGCGCATGAACAGCGCGGCGGGGCTGTTGGCCACCGCCCATCCGGCCAGGCCGATCAGCAGTCCGGCTGTGGCGTAGCTGAGGATTCGCCCAAGGTTATACGCCAGCAACAAGCGAAAACGCCGACTGCGCTGCTCCTTGGGAATCGCCAGGGTCAGTGCGCCCATCAAGCCGCCGCACATGCCCAGGCAATGGCCACCACCGAGCAAACCGAGAATCAGTGCCGAGACCAGCAGTGGCAACAGTTCAAGCATGGGGAGGGGCCTTGTCGTCCGGTTTGCTGGCGTTCACTTCGTCGACGGCAGCGGTGTGTTTCGGGTCCTGATCGTCGAACAGGATGCTGTGCGCCGGGCCGTCGAGGTCGTCGTACTGACCGCTGTCCACCGCCCAGAAGAAGATGTACACGGCGATGGCGACGATCAGCAACGCGGCCGGAATCATCACGTAGAGAGCTGGCATCTGTACTCCAGGCCCGCGCGGCTCAGGCCGGCAGCGGGCGGGTTGGCGATCGGGTGCTGGCGTGCGGCGAACCCGGCAGGCGAGTCAGGCGCAAAGCGTTGAGCACCACGGTCAACGAACTGATCGACATGCCAACCGCCGCCCACACCGGAGTGATCCAGCCGAGGGCGGTGAACGGCAACATGAGGCCATTGTACAGCGCGGCCCACAGCAGGTTCTCGATGATTACCCGGCGGGTGCGTCGCGCCAACGTAAAGGCTTGCACCAGGGCATCGAGGCGATTGGACAGCAACACCGCATCGGCGCTGGTTTTCGCAAGGTCAGTGGCCGAGCCCATGGCCACGCTGATGTCGGCCGCCGCCAGCACCGGCACGTCATTCACGCCGTCGCCGAGCATCAACACCTTGCGACCTTCCTTGTGCAGCTGTTGCAGGACTTGCAGCTTGTCATCGGGGCGCAAGCCGCCTCGCGCCTCGTCGATACCGAGTTCGGCGGCGACGCTGGCGACCATCGGCGAGCTGTCGCCGGACAACAGCAACGTGCGCCAGCCCCGCGCCTTGCACGCGGCAAGTAGAGCAGGGGCGTCGTCACGCAAGCGGTCATCGAGAACGAACCAGGCCAGCGGCCCGTGAGCGTCGCCCAACAGCAACCATTGTCCCGCCTCGTCCGGCATCGACGGCGCCGCAACGCCACTGAGGGCGCAGACAAAATCCGCCTGACCGATGCGCAGCCGCTGCTCGCCCACCAGCCCTTCGAGGCCGAGTCCCGGCGTGCTGTGGACTTCTTCGGCGGCCAGCGGTGCACGGCCGAACGCGCGGGCAATCGGGTGTTCCGAGCGGTTTTCCAGAGCGGCGGCGAGGCTCAGGCATTGGTCGCTGTCGAGTGCGCCGAGCGGGCGGATCGAACGCAACACCAAGCGGCCTTCGGTGAGGGTGCCGGTTTTGTCGAAAATCACTGTGTCGATCTGGTTCAGACCTTCCAGCACATGCCCGCGCGTCAGCAGCAGACCGAGTTTGTGCAGGGTGCCGGTGGCCGCCGTCAGCGCCGTCGGCGTTGCCAGCGACAGCGCGCAAGGGCAGGTCGCGACGAGCATGGCGAGGACGATCCAGAACGCTCGCGACGAGTCCAGTTCCCACCACAACAGACCGATGGCCGCCGCCGCGATCAACGACAAAAGCAGGAACCATTGCGCGGCGCGGTCGGCGATTTCCGCCAGTCGCGGTTTCTCCGCCTGGGCGCGGTCGAGTAAACGAACGATGGCGGACAATCGAGTGTCCTGCCCCAACGCCTGCACTTCAACGGTCAAGGCGCCTTCGACATTGAGGGTGCCGGCAGTGACTGCATCGCCGAGCGTGCGTGGTTGCGGCAGATATTCACCAGTCAGCAGCGATTCATCGACGCTCGACTGGCCGTCGATGATCTTGCCGTCTGCCGGCAGGATCGAACCCGGTTGCACGAGGATTTGCTCACCCAGGCGCAATTCGCTGAGCAGGATGCGTTCGCTCTGACCTTCTGCATCAAGGCGCAGACACGAGGCCGGCAGCAAATTGACCAGTTGCGCCGTGGCGGCGGCGGTTCGTTCACGCGCGCGACGTTCCAGATAGCGCCCGGCGAGCAGGAATAGGGCAAACATGCCGACCGCGTCGAAATACAATTCGCCGACGCCGCTGATCGATGTCCATATCCCGGCGATGTAGGCGCTGCCGATGGCCAGCGATACCGAGACGTCCATGGTCAGATGGCGAGTACGCAAGTCGCGCATCGCCCCTTTGAAAAACGGTGCGCAGCTGTAGAACACGATCGGCGTGGTCAGGAACAGCGCTACCCAACGCAGAATCGTGTGCAGCTCAGGGCTGAGGTCGATGTTGAATTCGGGCCAGGTGGCCATGGTCGCCATCATCGCCTGGAACCACAGCAGCCCGGCCACGCCGAGTTGACGCAGGGCGAGACGATTTTCACTGGCCAACTGTTCGCTGGCGCGGTCGGCCTGATAGGGATGGGCGGCGTAACCGATGTGGCGCAGTTCGGCGAGGATCTGGCTCAGCGGCAATTGCGCGTCGGCCCAGCTCACGTGCAGGCGATGGTTGGACAGGTTCAGGCGCGCCTCGGCGACGGCGGGCAGCGTGCGCAGGTGTTTCTCGATCAGCCAGCCGCAGGCCGCGCAACTGATGCCTTCCATCAGCAGGGTGGTTTCGGCCAGATCGCCTTCATGGCGAACGAACGGTTTTTGCACGTCAGCGCGGTCGTACAGCGCCAACTCATCAACCAGTTGCACCGGCAGCGCTTCGGGGTTGGCCGAGGCTTCGCTGCGATGCTGGTAATAGTGTTCGAGGCCACCGGCCACAATGGCTTCGGCCACCGCCTGACAGCCCGGGCAGCAGAACTCGCGGGACTCCCCGAGCACGACAGCGGTGAAGCGACTGCCGGAGGGGACGGGCAAGGCGCAGTGGTAGCAGGGGAGTGGGGTGGTCATGGCACGTGTTCCGATGATCGTTCCCACGCTCCGCGTGGGAATGCCTCCCCGGACGCTCTGCGTCCGCTTCGGCTGGGACGCGGAGCGTCCCTGGCTGCGTGCCCACGCAGAGCGTGGGAACGATCAGAGTCAGGGTTACTTCTTGAGGTCTTCGGCGCCTTGCAGCGGTTCGTCGCCGAGCAGCAGGTCCTTGTCGTGGCTGACCAGCTCTTCTTCAAACATACGCCAGACGTGTTCATCCTGACTGCCAAGCAATTCGACAAAGCGACGACCTTCGACCTTGTCGCCGAGTTGGCCGATGTAGCGACCCGCTTCGGTTTCGCTGCGGGTCAGGACGATTTTGCGATCCTTCTCCGGCTGGGTCGGCGAGATCAGGTTCAGCTCAAGGGTTTTCGGCTGGCTGTCGCCGCTCAAACGCAGGTCGACTTCACCGGTGAGATCATCCAGATGCACATTGGCGCGCATCTTCAGGTTCTGCGCGAGCAGTTCACGGTCCAGCGAACGGTTGATGCCTTTGCCGGCCTCGTAGTAGTTGTCGTTGACCAGGTTGTCCGGGTTGTTCACCGCGATGGTCACCATCGACAGGGTCAGGGTCACCGAACAGGCCAGAATCCCGATGATGATCCATGGCCAAAGATGCTTGTACCAGGGACTTGCGGCGTTTGCTGCGGGCATGTTCAGTTCTCTCAACGGATTTGTGGGCCGATGAATCGGCTCTTGGCTTCAACGTGGACGCTGTCGTCATCGGCATCCTTGAGGATGAATTTCACCTCGTTGGTGCTCGATGGCAGTTGTTCCGGTGCGCTCGACAACTCGACCGGCATGCTGAATATGTCACCGGCCGCGACCTTGATCTCGCGTTTGCCTTGCAGGCGCAGATCCGGCAGGCCGCTGGCGTCCAGCAGGTAGGTGTGGTCGCGCTGGTCCTTGTTCATGATTTTCAGGCTGTAGACGTTTTCGATCCGCCCTTCAGCGTTTTCGCGGTACAGCACGCGGTCCTTGCTGACATCGAAACCAACCAGCGAGCGCATGAAGAACGCGGTGACCAACAGGCTGATCATCGCCAGCAGCACGATGGCGTAGCCGATCAGACGTGGTCGCAGTTTATGGGTTTTCTGCCCGGACAGGTTGTGCTCGGTGGTGTAGCTGATCAGCCCGCGCGGGTAGTCCATTTTGTCCATGATGCTGTCGCAGGCATCGATGCACGCGGCGCAGCCGATGCACTCGATCTGCAGGCCGTCGCGGATGTCGATGCCGGTCGGGCAGACCTGCACGCACATCGTGCAATCGATGCAATCGCCCAGGCCCAGTGCCTTGTAGTCGACGCCTTTCTTGCGCGGGCCACGGCTTTCACCGCGACGCGGATCGTAGGAAACGATCAGTGTGTCCTTGTCGAACATCACGCTCTGAAAACGCGCATACGGGCACATGTAAATGCACACCTGCTCGCGCAACCAGCCGGCGTTGCCATAGGTGGCGAGGGTGAAGAAACCGACCCAGAAATACGACCAGCCATCGGCCTGGCCGGTGAAGAATTCGAAAACCAGTTCGCGGATCGGCGAGAAATAGCCGACGAAGGTCATGCCGGTGACGAACCCGATCAACAGCCACATCAAGTGCTTGGCGGCTTTGCGCAGGAATTTGTTGGCGCTCATTGGCGCCTTGTCGAGTTTGATGCGCTGGTTACGGTCGCCTTCGGTGACCTTTTCGCACCACATGAAAATCCACGTCCACACGCTTTGCGGACAGGTGTAACCGCACCAGACCCGACCGGCATACACCGTGATGAAGAACAGGCCGAAGGCGGCAATGATCAGCAGGCCCGAGAGCAGAATGAAATCCTGTGGCCAGAAGGTCGCGCCGAAAATGAAGAACTTGCGCTCCGGCAGGTTCCACCACACGGCCTGATGGCCGCCCCAGTTCAGCCACACCGTGCCGAAATACAGGAGGAACAATGCGGCGCCGCCCATCATCCGCAGATTGCGGAACAGGCCGGTGAACGCGCGGGTGTAGATTTTTTCTCGAGAGGCGTAAAGGTCAACGCTGTTGTTCGCGTTTTTGCTCGGTGGTGTGACGTCGTGTACCGGAATCTGGTTGCTCATCATTGCATCCCACGGCAGTGGAAAAATGCCTCGGTCGATACGTGCCAACCGCGGTCAAAAAGGGGTGTTGCAGTGGCGCAATGATACGCCTGTCGCTCTAGCTCAAGGGTGCGACCTTTGGTCGCGTTGGGGAAAAAACCTGAATGGTGTAGCGAATGTAACAAAGCATGATGCAGGTCAATTGACTTGTGAAGTATGGACGGTTTTCACAAAACCGGCGGAGGTGATTCGGCATGGCACGATCTGTCGCTGTTTTTGTGCCCTCACACGAACGTGATGTCGTCGGGCGAGCGATCGGTTTTTGTGTTCGTGAGGGCATAACAAATGATTAATAAGTTGTTTTCGCCACTATGGGGTGGGGCGCGAATATTAATGTTTGTTGATCTGTTGAAGAGGGTAAGTGCTGCTAAATCTTATAAGTGCTAAGGGCGGTATATTCTTTTGAAATAACTTTCATTTAATGTTCGGTATTTTTAATTTGAGGTGTTTCGGTGTTTTCCGTTAGCTTTGGCTGGCACGCCGCTTTGCGCGGCGGCTAATGTTATTTAACTAATGGAAGTTTTAGCGCAGTGACTATCAAGGAAGTAGTAAAAGTAATGGCCAGTGTCGGTATCCTGTTATGGATGCCGCTGGCCCAATCCAATGAGGCAATGCCTCAGCACATGGTTTTTGCATCGGACCCTCAGTATCCCTGGACAGACAAGACTGACAGCGGCGAGCATGAGTCGGATGACGATTTTGATCAACGCTCGAAATGGCTGGTGGACACGCAGTTTGCAAGCATCGCCGATTTCCGGCGGCAGATGGGTGGGCAGGCGCAGGTGCCACTGATGATTAATGGCGACATCACTGCCTTCGGCCATCCGTACCAGATATCCTTTATGAAAAGTGCGTTGAATAAACATTTCGGTCGCGACTATTTATACGGTCTGGGTAATCACGACTACGAAAACAATATAGATGACTGCTTTGGTAATCGCTGCGCCGCCAACAGTGTTGTTGCGTATGAAGAGCACCACAGAGGCAAAGTCGATGAGTTTGACCTGCGCGTGACTGGCGGTGGATTAGGTAAACAATACAAAGGCAGTCTCGCGTACTCGAAAGATGTCGGGGAGGTGCGCTTGATTCAGCTGAATAATGAGCCGACCTATGCCGTAGATATAGTCCATCCCTACCATGAGTTTAAGATCACCCAATCGCTGGATTGGCTTGAAACCAACTTGAGGCTTGCGCGGGTTCAAGGCTATGCAATCATCATTAACATGCACAAACCTTATGATTGGAATGGGAACTGGGATCAGGAAAAACGCTTCAGGAATATGATCGAACAGTATCAAGTGACGGCGATATTTGCCGGCCATCTTCACAGGAATGGCGGACGAGTGAGCCAGATCGGCACCGTTCCGATGTTTCTCAGCGGTGCGGCTTCCCAGCAGACCTATCTGATCGCAAGCTTCTCCAAGGATCGCAAGCAACTGGAAGTGAGTCTGGTTGAGCGTAATGAATGGCGTAAGCGCGAGCCAGTCGCCACGGTGCCAGTGAAATCGATCTGGGCCGAACGGCCATAAAAAAGCCCCGCCAGCGATCTGGCAGGGTTTTTTATGATCAGTTATTGGCAGCGATCCATGGGTTGATCAGGTGAACGCCGCTGGTTTGAAAGTCCGTAACGTTACGGGTGACCAACGTCAGGCCATGTACAAGGGCGGTGGCGGCAATCAAGGCGTCGCATTCATTGCTGCGATCAGGCACGTGCAGTTGTGCGCATCGGGTGGCAACGGCGCTATCGACCGAGAGTATTCTTCCGCTGAAGGCTGGTTTGACGTGCCGCTCAAGCCAGTTACGCAGCATCCCTCCTTGCAGCGGGTCGCGGCGTTCGATCCGCAGAATGCCGGTTTCCAACTCCAATACCGTGATTGCCGATAAGTACAGGCTCGCCGGTGCGACGCTGCTTGCCCATGTCAGCACCTGCTTGTCGGCTTGGGGTTTTCGCAATTCGGACACTACATTTGTATCAAGTAGAAACATCAAGACAGGTCCACGCTACGAGGGGTGATGAGGGCGCGCTCTGGTTCGAATTCGATTTCAGGCGTATTCGGCATGACCAGCAACTCGACGATGCTGGTCTGGCTACCGGTCAGTCTCTGATACTCCTCAATGCTCAGCAGTACGTGGGCAGGCTTGCCACGATCAGTGATGATGACCGGGCCCAGATGCGTGGCCTTTTTGGCAGCGCTGGTGTCCTGGTTGAATTCGCGGCTGGAAATGGTTTTGATGGCCATCATGTTCGGCCTCCTGACATGCTGATGTAGAAACGTTACTACTTTTACGTTGAGCCAGCAATCGGGCAGGTGGGTTGCGGACGATCGGAGGGTTACTGTCATATCGGCACCGGCGAAAGCGTTTCTGCCTTAGGGCAAAAACCTACGGGGCAGCGCTGCTCAGGTCTATTGAGCAAATGTCGCAAGGCATGAATGCCAGCACAAAAAAGGCCCCGCCAATTTAAATCGGCGGGGCCTTTTTGGTGTTTCAGGCGTTGGCCTTATTCGGCGTTCGCTTCCGGTGCTTTTTCACCGTGGGACAGGCTGTAAACGTAAGCCGCCAGCAGGTGCACCTTGTCGTTGCCTTGCAGTTGTTCCTGCGCCGGCATCTGGCCCTGACGGCCGTAACGGATGGTCTGCTGCAGTTGCGCGAAGCTCGAGCCGTAGATGAACGCGCCCGGGTGGGTCAGATCCGGCGCGCCCATGGCGGGAGTGCCTTTGCCGGCCGGACCGTGGCAGGCCACGCAGTTGGCGGCGAACAGTTTGCCGCCGTTTTCCGGGTCAGCCTTGGTGTCTTCCGGCAGTTTGCGGCCATCGAGTTTGGTTACGACGAATGCCGCGACGTCGGCCACGCCTTGTTCGCCAATCACTTCAGCCCAGGCCGGCATCACCGCGTGACGACCGCCCATGATGGTGGTCTTGATGGTTTCCGGCTCGCCGCCCCAGCGCCAGTCGGCGTCGGTCAGGTTAGGGAAACCGTAAGCACCCTTGGCGTCGGAACCGTGGCACACCGAGCAGTTGGAGGCGAACAGACGGCCACCCATTTTCAGTGCTTGCGGATCCTTGGCGACTTCTTCGATTGGCATCGCGGCGAACTTGGCGAAGATCGGACCGAACTTGGCGTCCGAGCGGGCCATTTCCTTTTCCCACTCGTGCACGCCGGTCCAGCCGGTCTGGCCGTTGGCGAACGCGGTCTGCTTGTCGTTATCGAGGTAGTTGTAACCCGGCAGCAGGCCTTTCCAGTTGCCCAGACCCGGGTACAGCACCAGGTAACCCAGGGCAAAAACGATGGTGCCGACAAACAGCATGAACCACCATTTCGGCAGTGGGTTGTCGTACTCCTCGATCCCGTCGAAGGAGTGCCCGACCGTCTCGTCCGTCTGTTCGCTGCGCTGGCCCTTGCGGGTCGACAGCAGCAGCCAGGTCAGGGAAAAGATCGTACCGAGACTGAGGACTGTGACGTACAGACTCCAGAATGTAGTCATTCTTTGTTACTCCTAGAAGCTTGCTCGACGTGCTTGATGGCTTCGGGATCATCCGCAAAAGGCAACAAGGTCGCGTCTTCAAACTCCGACTTGCGCTTGGGGCTGAACACCCACAGCGCCAGACCGATGAAGGCCACCATCACAACAACGGTGCCCAGGCCACGAATCATCCCGATATCCATCTAATTCACCGTTTGCTTTTGATGATGGTGCCCAGGCCTTGCAGATAGGCCACCAGCGCGTCCATTTCGGTTTTGCCCTTCACGGCATCCTGGGCACCGGCGATGTCTTCGTCGGTGTAAGGGACGCCGAGTGTGCGCAAAACCTCCATTTTCTTGGCGGTTTCCTTGCCGTCGAGCTTGTTTTCCACGAGGAACGGGTAAGCCGGCATTTTCGACTCAGGCACCACGTTGCGCGGGTTGTACAAGTGCGCACGCTGCCAGTCATCGGAGTAACGACCGCCGACCCGAGCCAAGTCCGGGCCGGTACGTTTGGAACCCCACAGGAACGGGTGATCCCAGACGCTTTCACCGGCAACCGAATAGTGGCCGTAGCGTTCGGTTTCGGCGC
>NZ_AKJD01000265.1 GCF_000282515.1 Pseudomonas sp. GM80 | reverse complement strand
GATCTTTTGATCTTGATTTTAAAAAACAAGATCAAAAGATCGCAGCCTTCGGCAGCTCCTACAGGGGAGGGTGTTGTATCAGCGCAGCTTTTCGAGCATCTGGTAGTACCACATGCCTGCCGCCAGCATCGGGTTCCCCAGCCAATCCCCCATCGGCACACGAATGTGCTGGCACGCGGCAAACGTGTCGAACTGTTCCAGCTGCCCGGTAATCGCCCGGCTCATGATCTCGCCCATGATGTGCGTGGTGGCGATGCCATGTCCCGAGTAGCCCTGGCAATACCAGACGTTGTCCGAGAGCTTGCCCAGTTGCGGAATGCGGTTGATGACGATGCCCATCGCGCAGCTCCACTGGTAGTCGATCTGCACGCCTTTGAGCGCCGGAAAGGTTTGCTCGATGCAGGGCCGCAGTTCGCCGGCAATGTCGCGTGAATCCTTGCCGCTGTAGTTGGCGCCGCCACCGAACAGCAAGCGCCCGTCGGCGGTGAGGCGGTAGTAGTCGAGGACGAAGCGGCAGTCGTAGACCGCGAGGTCTTCGGGGTTGATCTGCCTGGCCAGTTCGCCCAGCGGCGCGGTGGTGACGATGCCGCCCATGGCCGGGAAGATCTTGCCTTTGAGCTGGCCCGGTTCGAGCTTGTGGTAGACGTCGCCGGCGAGCATCACTTGCTTGGCGTCGATCTGACCGTGAGCGGTTCTTACCCCTGGCGTATCGCCGTGAATGATCTCCAGCACTTCGCTGTTTTCGAAGATCAGCGCGCCGAGGCTTTCTGCTGCCCGCGCTTCGCCGATGCACAGATTCAGTGGGTGCAAATGCATGTTGCGGGTGTTCTTGATAGCGCCGTGATAGAGGTCGCTTTGCAGCAGATCGCGGACCTGGCTGCGGTCGAGCAGGCTGACTTCATCGCCCAGTCCACGACGCACCGCTTCTTCGTAATCGTTGCGCAGATCGGTCATGTGGCTCGGCTTGTAGGCCGCGTGCAGATGGCCGTGTTTGAGATCGCACTGGATGGCGTATTTTTCGACACGCTGCTTGATGATCTCGTGCCCGCGCCAGCGCAGGTGCCAGATGAAATCGTCGACGTCATCGCCGAGTTTCGCGCGCGTCTGTTTACGCATTGCGCCGTCGCCGGAGAGGCTGCCGGTGACTTGACCGCCGTTGCGCCCGGTGGCGCCCCAGCCGATTTTGTTGCTTTCGACGATGGCAACTTTCAGGCCTTTTTCGGCCAGTTCAACGGCGGTGGCGACGCCGGTGAAACCGCCCCCGATGATCACCACGTCAACCGCGTGCCGACCTTGCAGGGTCGGGTAGTCGGTGTCCTGGTTGAGAGTGGCGGTGTAGTAGGAATTGCAGCGTTCGGTCATGTCAGTGTCCACACAAATTCGCAAGGCTAAACAGGATCCTTGTGGGAGCTGGCTTGCCAGCGATAGCGGATTATCAGTCACCAACGATGCTGAATGTGCCGACCCCATCGCTGGCAAGCCAGCTCCCACAGGGTTTGTGTCAAATGATCAGGCTTCGGTGAGGTACCAACGCCAATCCTGCTCGCCCACTTCAGCCATGAATTGCCGGTACTCGGCACGCTTCACCGCCAGATACACCCCGAGAAATTCCTGCCCCAACGCATCGCGTGCCCACACGGAGTTTTCCAGTGCCTGCAACGACGTCAGCCAGTCAGTCGGCAGCAATTCCTTGGCTTGCGCGTAACCATTGCCCTCGACCGGCGCTCCCGGATCGAGGTTTTCACGAATGCCGCGATGAATACCGGCAAGGATCGCCGCCGCCGCCAGATACGGGTTGGCATCGGCGCCGCAGATGCGGTGTTCGATGTGTCGGGTGTTGGCCGGACCGCCCGGCACGCGCAGGCTGACGGTGCGGTTGTCGACGCCCCAGGTCGGCGCCAATGGCGCGTAGCTGTTGGCCTGGAAACGGCGGTAAGAGTTGGCGTTCGGGCAGAACAGCAGCAGCGTGTCCAGCAACGATGCGAGCATGCCGCCAATCGCCGTACGCAGCAGCGGCGTGCCAGCGGGGTCTTCGCAAGCAAACAGATTGTGCCCCGCGCTGTCGGCGAGGCTGACGTGCATGTGCATGCCGGTGCCGGCCAGATCGTCGAACGGCTTGGCCATGAACGTCGCCTGCATGCCGTGCTTGTGCGCCACGGCTTTGACCAGGCGTTTGTAGCGCACAGCCTGATCCATCGCCTGCAACGCATCGCCGTGTTCGAGGGTGATTTCCACCTGGCCCGGTGCGTATTCGGAGATCGCCGTGCGTGCCGGAATACCGTGCAGTTTGCAGGCGCTGTAGAGGTCGGCGAGGAACGGTTCGATCTGCTCCAGCTCGCGCAAACCGTAGACCTGCGTATGTCGCGGTCGACCACCGTCAGCATCCAGTGCCGGTTGCGGGCGTCCGTTGTGATCGCGCTTGGCGTCGAGCAGATAGAACTCCAGTTCGCACGCCATGATCGGGTAGTAGCCCTCGGCCTTGAGGCCGTCGATGACCTTGATCAGCAGATGGCGCGGGTCGGCAATACTGGCCGGCATGCCCTCGGTCGGGTGCATGCTGACCTGCACCGCCGCGGTCGGAATCTGCCGCCACGGCAAGCGCACCAGGCTGCCTTCCAGCGGGTAGGCACGGCAATCGATGTCGCCGACGTCCCAGACCAGACCGGAGTTCTCGACGTCTTCGCCTTGCACGGTCAGGCCAAGGATGGTGCTCGGCAGCGGGCGACCGCTTTGATAAACGGCGAGCAGTTCTTCGCGGTGCAACAGCTTGCCGCGTGGCACGCCGTTGGCGTCGAGAATGAACAGCTCGATCATGTCGATATCAGGGTTTTGTTCGAGGAACAGGCGTGCGTCTTCAATGGCTGCGAATTTCATGGCAAACACTCAGGGGGGCGCCGCACAGGCGCGCAGATTCGGGCCGGACGACTTTAGAGGGCAAAAGCCCAGGCGTCCTGGCAGGGATATCGAAAGAGAAAGGGCCTACACGTTTTTCAGACGTGATCAGGCAGAAACGCAGATATCCGGCGGGCGTGCGGAGTGACGCAGCTTGGAGCGGCGCAGGGCCATGGGGAGATTGACGATGCGATTCATGCGCAACCCCTGTCGCAGAGGGGGCGCACAGCGGAGACGTTCAACGATTTTAGTTGTTGTAGTGACGTGCTCATAACGCGTGTTTCCGTTGGCGGAAAACGTCGGTGGCGGGGCAGACCCGCTTACCGGTGTGCCACGGATAGTAAGGGGGAATCTGCGGGCGTGTAAACGCTCAATGTGAAATATCTTGAACACCCAAATTTGAAGAAGATTCTGTGGTGAGGGGATTTATCCCCGACGCGCCGCGCGGCGGTCTGCAAAAAAGCTGGGCCTGCTGCGCAGTACATCGGGGATAAATCCCCTCGCCACAGGTTTTCATTCAATCTTGTTCAGGCGTGCGCCAGGCTCCAGCGCAGCGCCGCATTCTGGTCGCAGTCGCGCGCTTGCACCCAGTGCGCGCCTTCAGGCGTGGTTTCACGTTTCCAGAACGGTGCGCGGGTCTTGAGCACGTCCATGATGAACGCGCAGGCTTCGAACGCCATGTGCCGGTGTTTGCTGCTGACGCCGACAAACACGATCGGCTCGCACACCGACAGTGCGCCCACCCGATGGACGATTTCCACACCCAGCAACGGCCAGCGCTCGCGCGCTTCGTCGGCAATCTGTTCGAGGGATTTTTCAGTCATGCCCGGATAGTGTTCCAGAAACAACTCGTTGACCGGTTGGCCAATGTTCAAGTCACGCACGTAACCAATAAACGTCACCACCGCGCCCACTCGTGGATTGCGCGCGTGCAGATCGGCAGTCAGTTGACCGATGTCGAAGCTCTTGTACTGGACTCGAATTGCCATTGGTCAGCCCCCGGTAACCGGTGGGAAAAAGGCGATTTCGTCGAAATCTTCAATTGCCTGACTCGGCTGGCACAGCTCCTGATTGACTGCGCACATCAGGTTGCCGGCACCGAGCACTTCGCGCCAAAGCTCGCCGCGCGCCATGAGCATCTGTCGAACATCTTCGACACTGCCCAAGGCTTCGCTCAGCGGAATCTTTTCCCCGCCCAGGTTGAGCCGGTCACGGTAGCTGGCGAAGTAGTTGATCAGGATCATTGCGCGTCCTCCCATTGAAAGTGTCCGGAGCGACCACCCTGTTTGCTGAGCAGGCGAATGTCGCCGATGACCATCGCCCGGTCGACGGCTTTGCACATGTCGTAAATAGTCAGCGCGGCGACGCTGGCGGCGGTCAAGGCTTCGAGCTCGACACCGGTCTGGCCGGTGAGGCGGCAGGTGCTGGTGATTTGCACGCGATCCGGTGCGCAGGCCTTGAGCTCGACGTGAATCGAGCTGAGCAGCAGCGCATGGCACAGCGGGATCAGCTCGTGAGTACGCTTGGCCGCTTGAATCCCGGCGATACGCGCCACGGCGAACACGTCGCCTTTGGGATGACCGTTGGCCTGGATCATCTGCAGGGTTTCCGGGCGCATATGCACCCAGGCTTGCGCGGTGGCTTCGCGGCGAGTGGCAGCCTTGTCGCTGACATCGACCATGTTGGCGCGGCCCTGATCGTCGAGGTGGGTGAGGGTGTTGCTCATGCGGAAAACTCCTGAACCGGGCTATAAATGCGCGGGGCGTTGCGGTGGGGTACGTGGATCAGATTGAGCCGGTGCTTGAGCGCCCAGCGCACGGTCAATGCGGTGGGTGCCGACAGGCTGACGAGGGTGCCGAGGCGGGCGCGCACGGCTTTGTGAATCAGTTCGAGGCTGCAACGGCTGGTGACCACGACAAAGCCTTGGCGGGCGTCGACAGCATCGCTGTGCAGAGCGCCGATGAGCTTGTCGAGGGCGTTGTGGCGGCCAATGTCCTCGCGACACAGCAGGGCTTCACCCGTGGCATCGAAGTACAGCGCCGCGTGCAGGGCGCCACTGCTGCGGGCCAGTGATTGAGCCTGCTCGATGCGCTGGCGGATGTTGTCGAAATGCGCCGCCGGTGGCAGCGTTGACGGCGGCAGAATCTCCAGCGGCGGCAGCGCCTGCTCCAGCGCTTCGACGCCGCACAGGCCACAGCCGCTGGTGCCTGCCATTTGGCGACGATGTTCCTTCAGCGCCCAGAAGGCGCGGTTGGAAATCTGCACGTCGGCTTGGCAGGCCTGATCGAAATGGGTGAGGCGCAGGTCATGGATTTCGTCAACGCTGGCGATGATCGCGTTGCTCAGGCTGAAGCCTCGGATGAAGTCTTCAATATTGCCGGGCGAGACCATCATCACCGCTTGATTCAAGCCGTTGTAGGTGATGGCCAGGGCGATTTCCGCCGCGAGCGCCGCGTGCGCTACCGCTGCGTCAGGCAGGTATTCGCGATACGCCACCTGCGCCGGTTGTGGTGCGGGGGCGTTGGGTTCGGTGGTGGTTTCGACGTGGCAGAGCATCTTGAAAGTCCCGAAGCGCTGAAGAGTGTTCAGGCTACGGGGGCGTAAAAAAAGCGTCCAATCGCTTGTTCCGATCTGCTGATCGGATGCATCTATCACTCCCTGTAGGAGCTGCCGCA
>NZ_AKJD01000264.1 GCF_000282515.1 Pseudomonas sp. GM80 | reverse complement strand
CGGCAGCTCCTACAGGGGTGTTTTCAGTAGACGTCGCGACGGTAGCGGCCCTGTTCGATCAGGCGTTCGACTTCGGCGCTGCCGAGAACGTCGTTGAGTACCTGGTCCACGCCTGAGGCCATGCCTTGCAGGCTGCCGCAGATGTAGATCACGGCACCGTCAGCCAACCATTTTTTCAATTCGTCAGCCGACTCACGCAAGCGATCCTGCACATAAATCTTCTCCGCCTGATCGCGCGAAAACGCCAGATCCAGCCGTTGCAGATCACCATTGATCAACCACTCTTCCAGCTCCGCGCGGCAGAGGAAATCGTGCTCACGATTGCGCTCACCAAACAGCAACCACTGGCGCTGCTGGCCGTCGGCAATCCGTGCCTTGAGCAAACTGCGCAGCCCGGCCAGGCCCGTGCCGTTGCCCAAAAGAATCATCGGCACCGGCTCGTTCGGCAGGTGGAAACCACTGTTGCGGCGCACGCGCAAGCTGATGGCGCCACCAACCGGCGCATGCTCGGTCAACCAGCCGGAACCGATGCCGAGGCTGCCATCGGCATGCTGTTCCTGACGTACGATCAGCTCCAGCACACCGTCGGCGGCAATCGAGGCGATCGAGTATTCACGCATGGCCAGCGGCACCATCGCGTCGACCAGCGACTGTGCGTGTAGGCCGACCAGATGCGCGCGGTGCTCAGGCAATTGACGCGAAGCCAGTGCGACTTCCAGCGGCTCGTCGAGGCCGTTGATTTTCACCGTGGTCTCGCCACGAATACCCAGGCCGTCGAGGAAATGTTCGATGGCCCACGGGCAGTTGCGGGGGAGCACTTCCACCAGGTCACCGGCCATCCAGCTGCTGGTGTTCGGGGCGCTCAGGCCCAACAGATAAACCGGCGAACCGCTGCTGTCCGGGTTCATCAGTTCGCGGCGTGTCAGCGTCCAGTTGTCGTAGCTCGGCGCCTGCCAGGTATCGACCGGCGCTTGTCCGGTGAGCAGACCAAGTTGTGTCTGCCAGTGACGCAGCGCGTAGGGATCGCCACTGTCGACTTCCACCGGCGCAAACAATGTCTTGCCGCCGTGTTCACTCAGCCATTGATGCAGGCGTTTGGCGAAGCCGCAGAAGTGCTGATACTGACGATCGCCAAGCCCGAGCACGGCGTAGTTCAGGCTGTCGAGTGTCGAGGCCTTGCCCAGCACTTTGCGCTCGAAGCCACGGGCGCTGTCTGGCGCTTCGCCGTCGCCGAAGGTGCTGACCACGAACAGCGCATTGTTCGACTCACGCAGATCCTGCTCGCTGACATTCGCCAGCGGCTGCACCTTCACCGGCAAACCGGCGGCCTGCAATTGTCCGGCGGTTTGCCAGGCCAATTGCTCGGCAAAACCGCTTTGACTGGCAAAACCGATCAGCCACGCCGACGCATCGCCGGCCGGTTGCTCGAGACCTTTGCGCGCGTCCTTGATCTGCTTTTTCTTGCGCCGACGATCGAGGTACAGCAGCCAGCCGGTGATGAAAAACAGCGGCATGCACACCGCCGCGAGGGTGACGATGATCCGCCCGATCAGGCCGAAATAGCTGCCGACGTGCAGCGCATAAATGCTGGTCAGCAGTTGCGCCTTGAAGCTCTTGTCGGCGTAACGGTCGACACGTTTGACGATGCCGGTGGCCGGGTCGAGGGTGATCTGGTTCAGCGCGCGCTCATGCGGCGAGTTTTCCAGCAGATAGAACACCGTTGCCGGTTGGCCAGCCACGGCCGGCATGCGGATGTTGTACGCCGACAGGCCTGGGCCGGCGGCGCTGTAGATGCTGCTCCACATCGCCGCGTAATCGGCAGTTGGCGCCGGGCCTTGCGGTGCCGGGCCACGACCGCCGCGCACGCGCTCGTTTTGCGGTGCGTCGGAAAGCAGTTTGGTCAGGCCCTTGTTGTACCACTCGTACGACCACGACAACCCGGTCAACGCCAGCAGCAGATAGACCAACAGGCACCAGGTGCCGGCCACCGAGTGCAAATCCCAGTTGAAGGCGCGGCCGTTTTTCTTCCAGTCCAGCGTCAGCCACACGCGCCAGCTGTTCCACTGGCGCGGCCAGCGCAGGTACAGACCGGAGAGGCAGAAAAACAGCAGGATCAGCGTGCAGGCGCCGGTGATGTTGCGCCCGGTATCGCCCATCGCGAGGAAGCGGTGCAGTTGCAGCATCAGGCCGAAGAAGTCCTGGCCGACGGCATCACCCATGAACTCGCCGGTGTACGGATCGAAGTAGCGCATCTCGCCGCGACGCTCACCCTTGGGCGGGGTGAAGAACACTTTCGCTGCGCTGCCGCTGTCGGTCTCGACCCAGAGCATCGATACGGTCTTGCCGGAGGTGGCTTCGATGCGCTCGACCAGTTCGACCGGCGGGAGGACGCCGGCGACTTGTTTTTCCACCTGCAGGACGGAGGGATTGATCGCCCGCAGGATTTCATCCTGAAACGAATAGGCCGCGCCGGTGATGCCCATCAGGGCCAGCACCAGGCCTGCGGTGATGCCAAAAAACCAGTGCAACTGGAACAGGGTTTTCTTCAACACGTCACTCGCCGTCCATTCGGAAATTGTCTTCACGGCGCGCATTATGCCGTGGGTTATCGAGAAGCGTTCTTTATTACGCAGAAAAGCCCCGTTCAACTGAATGAACGGGGCCGACTGTTTTTGCAGGAGCTGCCGAAGGCTGCGATCTTTTGATTTTGCTTTTAAAGATCAGGATCAACAGATCGCAGCGTGCCGCAGCTCCTACAGGGTCAGAAGTGGAAGTTGGTGCTCAACAATGCCGTACGGCCCGCCGCCTGGTTGGCGAAGTGGGTCGAGAAGGCTTTGTCGTAGTAGTTTTCGTTGGTCAGGTTCTGCACGTTGAGTTGCAGGTCGACGTTCTTTGTCAGCTTGTAGGCGGCCATCGCGTCATAACGAACATACGAGTCAACCATGGTGGTATTGGCCACGCTGCCGAACACGTCATCCACGTAGAACGCACCACCACCGATGGTCAGCTTCGGCGTGACTTGGTAAGTGGTCCACAGGCTGGCGCTGTTCTTCGGTGTGTTAGGCAGTTCGTTGCCGTCGTTGGCGCGGCCCAGTGGACCACCGTCGACTTGCTCGCTGTCCATGTAGGCGTAGCCGGCGAACACTTGCCATTTGTCAGTGATCTTGCCGCTGGCCGACAGTTCGACACCTTGCACGCGAGTCTTGCCGGCGTTTTCGTACGACGAGGTGTCGACTTGCACGCGAGCGTTTTCTTTCTCGGTGCGGAAGATGTCAGCGGTCAGCGACAGGCGATCGTTGAGCAGGTCCCACTTGGTGCCGATTTCGTAGTTCTTGGTGGTTTCCGGCTCCATGTCGCTGCTCAGCAGGTTGCCGGCACGGTCGGTGCTGCCGCCCAACGGGTTGCCTTCCTGACCTTCGCCCAGGGTGTTGCCCGGTGGCGTGGCGGAGGTGGCGTAAGACGCATAAATGCTGCCGTTTTCCGCTGGCTTATAAACCACGCCGAACTGACCGGTGACGAACTCGCTGGTGTCAGCACCCTTCGAAGTGGTGGTGCCGGCGTTGGTGTAAGTCTTGTAGCCGGTTTCGAAATGGTCGTAACGCAGGCCCATGTTCACCAGCCATTGCTCGGACAGCTCCAGGGTGTCGAACGCATACAGTGCGTAAGTATCGGACTGGGTGTCGGTGCCGGCGTAGTTGCGCGAGATCGCACCGTTCCACGGATCGTTCGGGTTCGGATTCGACAGCGACGTGCAGTTGTAGTTACTCGACGCGCCGATCATCGACGGCGTGCAGTTGCTGCTCGATGGCACGTTGGTGGTGCGCGGCGTGGTGTCGACGTTGACGTTGTACGAGGACTTCTGGCTTTCCTCACGGGTGTATTCAACACCGGTGGAGAAGCTGTTCTTGAAGCCGGCGACGTAGAAGTTGCCGAACAGGTCAGTCTGGTTGGTGGTGGTCTCGGTGTTGCTCACGCGCGTATTCGCACGGCGCCAGACCGTGCCGTTGTTGACGTTGCCCTTGCTGTCGTCCGGCTGGGTGAGGATGTAATCCTGCATGCTGGTGCCGTGACGCAGGGTGTTCTTGATCGTCAGCGAGTCGCTCAAGTCATGTTCGATGGCGAAGGTCGCGGTGTCGGTGCGGCCCTTGCGGAAGTCGCGATCCAGACCGTAGAAATTGCTGTGGTCACCGCCAGCGTATGGCTTGTCCGGGTTGGACTTGGTGCGCGCAGCAGAGCCGCCGGTTGGAATGGTGTAAGGGATGCCCGAATCCGGGGTGTCGTTGCTTTCCAGGTGGTAGTAATCGAGGTTGACGCGGGTGTCGGTGCCCAGGCCAAAGGCCAGGGACGGGGCGATGCCCCAACGGTCATAATCGACCTTGTCGCGACCGGCGACATTGCTCTCGTGGCTCATCAGGTTCAGACGGCCAGCCGCGGTGTCGCTGAACTGGTAGTTGCCGTCGAGGGTGTAACGCTGAGTCTGGTCAGAGCCCCAGGTGAAACCACCGTCGAACGAGTTACCCAGATGGGCTTTCTTGCTCACCAGGTTGATGCTGCCGCCCGCTGCGCCACGACCACCGATGGCGGAGTTCGGGCCCTTGCTGACTTCAATGTTTTCCACGGCGAAGATTTCGCGGCTCTGCGAACCGGTGTCGCGCACCCCGTCGAGGTAGGTGTCGCCCTGCGCGTCGAAACCACGAATGAACGGACGGTCGCCCTGTGGGTTGCCGCCTTCACCGGCGCCGAAGGTGATGCCCGGCACGGTGCGCAGCGCGTCCTGCATATTCAGGGCGCCGGTGTCTTTGAGCACTTGTTGCGGAATTACGGTAACCGAACGCGGCGTGTCGACCAGCGGCGCGGTGTACTTGGGCGAGGAGGCTTTTTCGACCTGGTAGGACGTCGCGTCCTGCGCTTCGCCGGTGATGGCGGTGGCGTCCAGGGCGATGGCATTGCCGGAGGCTTTGCTGTCGGTCTTTTCGGCAGCGATCACCATGTGGCCAGCGGAGCCGGCGGTAATCGCTACACCGATTGCAGAGGCGAGCAGACGTGGTGAACTGACCGGTAATTGTGCGTGTTGACGTGCCATTTTTATTCCCCTCCCCAAGGATTTGAGGCGGCGGAATATAGGGTAAACACGTATTCGTATCAATTGCGAAACATTGTTATTCGCACTGAATTTACATTCTTTACAATTTAACCTTACGGTTTCTGCCAGTTCATTCGTCTCCCGGGTTTTACACGGCCAATAAGAATCAATACCATTGCCGCCTCTTTGCCATCAGGTGACATCGCCATGCTGCTGCACATCCCCGCACTGTTCGCGAAAGAAGAAGTGCAGCGCATTCGCGAAGCTTTGGAGCAGGCCGATTGGGCCGATGGCAAGATCACTGCGGGCTTTCAGTCGGCCAAGGCCAAGCACAATCTGCAATTGCCTGAAGGTCATCCGCTGGCCAAGGAAATCGGCGCGGCGATGCTTGAACGGCTGTGGAAAAATCCGCTGTTCATGTCGGCCGCACTGCCGCACAAAGTCTTCCCACCGTTGGTCAACTGCTACACGGCCGGCGGCAGTTTCGACTTCCATATCGATAACGCTGTGCGCCAGCCCAAGGGCAGCATTGAGCGGGTGCGTACCGATCTGTCGGCGACGCTGTTCTTCAGCGAGCCTGAGGATTACGACGGTGGCGAACTGGAGATCCAGGACACCTACGGCACCCAACAAGTGAAATTGCCCGCCGGCGACATGGTCTTGTACCCCGGCACCAGCCTGCACAAAGTCAATGCGGTCACTCGCGGCGCGCGTTATGCGTCGTTCTTCTGGACGCAAAGCCTGGTGCGCGAAGACAGCCAGCGCGCGCTGCTGTTCGAGATGGACGGAGCAATCCAGCAACTCACCCAGGACATGCCCGATCACCCTTCGCTGATTCGCTTAACCGGTACTTATCACAACCTGCTGCGTCGCTGGGTTGAGGTATGAGTTTTCTATTGCGTCGCGAGGAAGTCCTCGACGGCGAGCAACTCAGCGCCATGCTCACTGAAAGTCCGGCCCGTGCGGCCCAAGCCATTTTGCTGGCAGCGGGCGAGGGCGAGGTTGAAGCGCAGGCATTGCTCGGGCAAATCCTGCTGGACGGCCAGGGTATCGCGCAGGACCCGCCGCTGGCTTTGCGCTGGTTCGGCATCGCCGCCGGACGCGGGCACCTGATGGCGCGCAACATGCTCGGTCGTTGTCATGAGCATGGCTGGGGGTGTGTCGCCGATGCCGGGGTTGCCGCGCAGCATTATCGAGTCGCGGCGCAGGCAGGGCTGGATTGGGCGATGTACAACCTGGCCAATCTCTTGGCGACCGGGCGCGGCGTGGCGGTCGATCAGCCGCAAGCATTGGCGCTTTATCGCCAGGCCGCCGAGTCCGGACACGCCAAGTCGATGAACCTGCTCGGGCGTTATCTTGAAGAGGGACGCCATTGTCGCGCGGACCCTGCCGCAGCCTTCGACTGGTATCGCCGCTCGGCGCAGGCCGGCGACTTCCGTGGCCAGTTCAGTTATGCCAGCGTGCTGGCCGAGCGCTCACAGATTGAAGAGGCGTCAGGCTGGTACCGCAAGGCGATGCTCGGGGGGCATGCTGCGTTTCTCGGCGTGGCTGCCCAGACTTTGGAGAGCGCAGCACACCCGGCCATTCAGGCATTGGCTCAAGAGTATAAAGAGCGCGCAGGGCACATCAGCGTCTAGTTGAATTCAAGGCGCTGTTCGCAAGTATCGAGTCGTATGTCCAGTTGTTAGTATTCTTTATAAATATATTGAAGGCATGAAACGCTTTTTTTAAGTGCGGCTTTTATGTTTAAGTCTGTCTGGCAAGTTTAAGTTCTTACGGGTTCTGACTTGTTTTTTGATTTTACTTAACTTAAAACTGATTAAAGGAATGATCATGTCTTCTTCCAGCTTATGGGGCGATGCCCTGAATAATGCCTCGCCTGAACAAGTTATGCAGATGGCGGCAGCGGCGCCAAAGTTACTAAGTGACGCATCGACGTCGGATGGCGATGATGTAGTACGCGACAGAGGGTTGCTCCTCACTAAAAAGCAGATCATTGATTTGCGTAAATATGAAGCCGCCGGCCTGGCGCTGCCGCATACCCTGAAGGATGTCGAAGATTATCTGCGCTATGGCGCGGGGCAGAACGGCGGCCCAGGGTTGAATCCGACAGATTTCCTCTCGACCTTTGTAAACACCCGCAACCACGCAAGACGCTGGTCGCCGCTGCGTGAACGCATCATGATGACCGGGCAGGGGCTGAAGAGCTTTGCCAGCAGCATGCTCAATTATGGCAAGGCGATTCAGGAAGTCTTGAGCGACGATGATTCGGTCGCGTTCCTCAAGAAAAACAAGATTAAAACACTTGCCCAGCTTAAAGCACTCGAAATTGAATTGGGTGACAAGTTTCCAGATATTGAAATTGATCCGGATACCGTCGCGACGTTGGGCTATTACCTGCAGCGAATATTCGAGCGGATCAATAAAAACCTCAGCGATGTGCAAGGCATCAAGAATGACCTGGACCTATTTGGTTATGATCTGCGCGAGCATGTCCTGCCCAGTATAAAACTCAGGGTCGGTTTGATCGACAGCAGTTCGTTGGCAGCAGATATCAAGGTATTGAAGAACGACATCGATAATCGTGCCAAAGAAATCGATATCAAAAACACTGAATACAAGGCCGCTGTTCAGGAGGCATTGAAGTCTGCCGCCGGGATGAACATCGTGGGCCTGGCCATGGCTATCTACATGGGGGTGGAGGCGGAAAATATTCGTGCTGCACGCAAAGCGTTGTATGCCGAACAGGAACGGGATATCCAGGTGTTGGCGAGCAAGAACCAGACACTCGGTTCTCTTGCCCGCGTCAAACATGACCTGCAAAGTCTGATGATCGTGGCCATCGATGCCGACATCGCCACGCAGAACCTGATGCATGTCTGGAAAAGCCTCTACCTGCACATTTCCAACTCGGTCGCTGCGATGGGCCGCGTCAACGATGCCTTGAGCCTGCGGGTCTTCGGTACCGAGTTCGAAGAAGTCGTGCTGCCATGGAAAGCCATCGAGACCGACTCGGACAAGCTTATTCAGGTCTTCAAAGAGGCTGATGAAGAATACGAGCGCAACTATTCGTTCAGCACGCGAACCTCGCGTGTGATCAGTCTCAGCGCGACAGTGAGCTATCCGCCTGTGGACATGGCCACCCTGGCCGCCACTGTCGAACAGATGCGTGAAGCTCGCACTCAGGCAGAAGTCTTGAAGACTAAACTGGGTTACCTGCCCGATCTGTTCGACCGCTTCAAGCGCACTGTGAGTGGCATGGGGCAATGCCAAAACCAATTGCAGGATTCGGCCCAGACCGGAGTGAATGATCTGCAAAACAGCCTGCGACGTCTCGCCCGCAACGAGAAGGATCGGTTGAAAGAAACCGATCCTGAGGTCATTGAAGAAATCGACGATGAGCGCAAGGACATTTTGCGTTCGATTTCCTCTGCCATGACCAGGCAGGCAACTCTGGTGCGTAACGCCTTGCGCAATATTGATGCACGGTTTGATATGCGCCTGACGCAGGCTTACATCGCCGATTTCCAGCGCGACGCGCTCGTGGCCGATGCAGAAATTGCGCAGCTGGACAGCAAACTTGCAGAGCTTGCGGCTGATCGAAAGGTCATCATTGACGGGGTCAATCTGCTGGAAAAAAGCGGTATCGAGAATCTGGGCAAGGACGTTGAGCTGACCATCGCCAAGATCACCGAACTGGGCCTCGCTCCGCCGGAAATCAAACTGGTGATGGCGGCCATCGACCAACTGAAGCGAACCCTTATTGGCATTAGTGAGTCTGTGCGCTTCCTGGACATGGTGCGTGAGAGCGACAAGCTGAAGCTGAAAATCGATGGCGTGCAGGCCGAGATTGAACGCGAGCGCGCAGGTATCCGTGATTCGCAAGGCAAGGTCACTTACCTGAAGGCCATTCACGCCATGGAAGACTGTCGCGCCGAATATGCCGCCACCTACCGTCCTGCCGTGAATGCTTTTGAGCAGTTGCGCGATGCAATCGATGTCGACGTGTCGGACGACTGTGATGCACTCAGTGCCGCGTTGAAACAGCATGCGCCACTGTTTATCGCTTTCCTTAATCCGCTGTCCGTTCCGCAGCGCTGAGTCTGCCGGTAGGCGTGCTCTGCATTTGTTGTGATATCAGAGTCCGGCGCAGGATTGCCGATGGGCACGGTTCCATCGGCAATGAAAGTACGATCAGACTAAGGAGAGGCTGATGCTTGAATATTTACTGGCAGAAAAAAACTTCGCTGCATTGAAGCAGTACGTGAAGTTTCTGCAGGATCTACCCCCTGCCTTGCAGGAAATGACCGAGTTTACTGAAATCTTCGAACGGCAAAAGCACATCATGGTGCCGCCGCCGAATGTTCAAAGCCTGAGGCAGGCTGCACAAACCAGTGAAATGTGTTGGCGGGCGATACAGGTGGCCACACCGGCGCTCGGCAGCCATTCTGCGCAGGTGTTGCGTGAGATTTTTGCCTTCATCGAAGAGTTTCAGGTCGTCGTTTCAAAGGCCGACAATCGCCGAAAGACGATCGTCACGATCGATCCGCGGCAATTTTCACTGGTGAGGTCGCCTGCCTGGGGCAATGCACCTGCCGAAAGCATCATCGATGTGCTGCGCGAAATGGATCGCCGGCTTGAGCAATATCGGGGCATGTTGCTTAATTTCAAAACCCGGGTGATCGGACTGGCCGAGTCGATCCACGGCATCTTCGTGCGTTTCATCGAGTGCCTGACGATGCCGATATGCACGTGCGATAAACCGATCCCCAAGATTGAGGCCTATTACAGTCTGGGTAAAATCGGTCTGCCCGGCACGACTTATGAGCCAGGCCGGTTGTATTCGCAGGAGGAGCGAATCGCGCAGTCCAAAGAACATGTCGAGTTTCTGTTCAACCTGCGCCGGCGCGCTGCCAGTGCGGCGAACAACCTCAGCGATTTCTGCTATCGGATGTCGTGCATGCTGGATGAAGCGCAACAGATGCTTCGAAACCATTATCCGGCGATGACGATGGCGCGGGCGAAATCTGCGCTGCCGATGCTCCAAGGGCCGTTGAACGATGTGCAAAGCATGTCGGACCAACTGGGCAAATTGACCCGGCTGTAACGCATAAAAAAGCCCATGACAGGTCATGGGCTTTTTGCGTTACGGGTAAGACGCTTACACGTAATACGACTTCAGCGGCGGAAAGCCGTTGAACTCGACCGCGCTGTAACTGGTGGTGTACGCACCGGTCGACAGCCAGTACAGACGATCACCGATCGCCAGGTTCAGCGGCAAACCGTACTTGTAGTTTTCGTACATGATGTCGGCGCTGTCGCAAGTCGGGCCGGCGATGACCACTTCTTCCATCTCGCCTTTCTTCTCGGTCCAGATCGGGAACTTGATCGCTTCGTCCATGGTTTCGATCAGGCCGGAGAACTTGCCCACATCGGTGTACACCCAGCGCTCCACGGCAGTACGCGATTTGCGCGCAACCAACACCACTTCGCTGACCAGAATACCGGCGTTGGCGATCAACGAACGGCCTGGCTCGAGAATGATTTCCGGCAGATCATCACCGAAGTCTTCCTTGAGGAAGCGGATGATTTCTTCGGCGTAGGTTTCCAGGCTGTTGGTGCGGGTGATGTAGTTGGCCGGGAAGCCACCGCCCATGTTGATCAGCTTGAGATGGATGCCGTCTTCTTCTTTCAGGCGTTCGAAGATCACTTTGACCTTGGCGATCGCCGCGTCCCAGACGCTGATGTCGCGCTGTTGCGAACCGACGTGGAAGGAGATGCCGTAAGGCACCAGACCGAGGTCGCGGGCGAGGATCAGCAGGTCCATGGCCATGTCGGTCTGGCAGCCGAATTTGCGCGACAGCGGCCAGTCAGCCGTGGTCGAGCCTTCGGTGAGGATGCGCACATAAACTTTCGAACCCGGCGCAGCCTTGGCGATGTTGCGCAGGTCGGCTTCGGAGTCGGTGGAGAACAGACGTACGCCCTTCTCGTAGAAGTAGCGGATGTCCTTGGATTTCTTGATGGTGTTGCCGTAGCTGATACGGTCGGCGCTGACGCCGCGATCCATCACTTTGTCCAGCTCATAGATCGAGGCGATGTCGAAGCTCGAGCCTTTCTCTTTGAGCAGGTCGATGATCTCGACGGCCGGGTTGGCCTTGACCGCGTAGTAGACCTTGGCGAATTCGAAACCGGCGCGCAGGTCATCGTAGGCCTGGCTGATCATCGCGGTGTCGATCACCACGAACGGGGTTTCCTGTTTGTCGGCGAACGCCTTCATTTTGTCAAAAGTGGCGCGCGCGAAATAATCTTCGACCTGGATCGACATGCTAGGGAGCTCCTATGGCAAACGTGTAAAAACAATGGGTGCAAATGAACGTCCTCCGTATCCCCACTTTGGTTCGCCTACTTCCCAAGGCATGTCGCCGAAAGCAAAAAGGCCATGGGTGCGTTGCTGCCCTTGGCCTTGCTGTCTCGTCGTCAGTACTTGAGCCGGATGGATCGTTTCCAGCATGGACGTTCGGCGCGAACTTTAGGGCGTGAGGGGCCTGAGATCAACAAAAAATGTCGCATTTCTGCACGCTTCCGTCGTGCGGTCTTCCCTGACTCCTGATGTAACCGACCGAGATGACAGAAGGATGTTCCCCTCGCAGAATTCTTTCCTTCCGCCAGCATCCTCAAGCTCGCGTAATAACGGCCCTTGAAGTTTATTTCGAAAAAGTATCAATGACGCTGTTAAGACTGTCATTTCTGACAGGTGTTTATTGTTCTTTATATCCCTAAGGTAGGCACCGGTAACTCTCTTTTAACCAAGTGCAAGCAAGCGTGCCGGCAACTTTAAAGTTATCCGCACCCACGTGCCCGTGCGCTGCTGATTTATCGAACTATCACGTCGGGGATCAAAGGATGAAAAGAATAAGTGCGTTATTGATTGCGCTGACCCTGTCCGGTTGCGCAACACATGAAGTACCGCAGGAACAGCCGACACTTGTCACTGCTTCAGCGCCGATCAACGTGAGAGCCAATGGCACCGGCCCGGAGATCGCGGCTTACTTGACCAAGGCTTACAACGACACGGCGACCCTGTGTAAAAATCGTCCGTCAGCCCCAGCGTTTCTGTGCTCTGGCGTACTCTTGCGTGCTACGAACCATTCTGCCAGTTACCGATTCTGGGATCCGAACCCCCAGTCGACCGGCGTTTCGTTTTCCTTCCTCCGTACCGATGCAAATTTCAACAAGTTGGTGTTTGGTTATAAAAACGGCTTTATTTTCTATCCGTTGTTTTTCTCTCCGGTGGGTAAGGTCTACCCAACGGTCTTATGTTTCTTTCCGGTCGATGCGGGTGCCGACTTGCGCGATGATCAAGGCTGTGGAGTACAAGTGGCTTATCCTGTCGTTGGCAAACCATGCCAGTCCCAAGGTATTAACACCGCCGCCCAATATATTGATCACTACAACAAGTCGACGGTGAAGTATGGAAGCCTGTGCGGATTTAATGTGCGCGATAGCTTAAATGAAGGGGCAACCACTGCATTTAACGAGGCGCTCAAGGCGCAGGGCATGGGCGGCACCTTTGCTTTCAATACGCAAAACGAATTCCGCATGGGTAAATGGGCTCAGGGCCTGGGTAAAACCTTGCCGATCGAAGCGGTTTTTTACATCAGTGATTCTGGCAAGGCCTCGGCCCAGGCCGATCAGAAGGATTTCAAGACCCACACCGATATCTGGATTCCGGTGATCAAAATCACCCTGCCCCAAACGCCCACCGAAAAAGCCAAGTTCGAGTTTTTCGCGGCCGACCAGGCCATTACCTCCTGAACGAACAACCGGGCCATTCTCCGTGGAGACTGGCCCGGTTCGCCGTATCAGGCCAGCGCCGTCTCTGCTGGCGAGACAATGCTGGTTTTACCCCCTCGGGATTTACCCGAGCTCAGGTACTCGGCAATCGACTCCTGCGTCACCTCACCGAGGAACACGCGCTCGGCGTCCATCACTGGCAACCACGAACGATTGAACTCGTACATGCGTGACAACAGAATGCGCAAATGCTCGTCGTAGGCGGCCGTGGCGTTGAACTCGCGCAAGTACTGCGCGCACGTGCCGGTCTGACGGTGCAGGTCGCGACGGCGTACATAACCCAGCGCCTTGTTCTCGGCACAGGTGACCACCACATAGCGACGGTCATGCTCGTCCATCAATTCCAGCGCATCGGCCACCGGGGTTTCCGGGCTTACTGACGGCGCGTTGTCCGCCGCATCTTCCGCTTTCACCAACAGCAGGCGCTTGAGCGTACTGTCCTGACCCACAAAGTTGCTGACAAAGTCGTCCGCCGGGTGCGCGAGCAGCGTGTCCGGATGATCGATCTGCAGCAGTTTACCGGCGCGGAAAATCGCGATCTTGTCGCCGAGCTTGATGGCTTCGTCGATGTCGTGGCTGACCATGATCACGGTCTTGTTCAGCGCGCGCTGCATCTCGAAGAATTCGTTCTGGATCATCTCGCGGTTGATCGGGTCAACGGCACCGAACGGCTCGTCCATCAACAGCAGCGGCGCGTCAGCGGCCAGTGCACGGATTACACCGATGCGCTGTTGCTGACCACCGGACAGTTCACGCGGGTAGCGATGCAGATACTGCTTGGGCTCCAGCTTGATCATGCTCATCAATTCGCGGGCGCGGTCGTGGCATTTCTGTTTGTCCCAGCCGAGCAGTTTCGGCACGACGACGATGTTCTCTTCGATGGTCATGTTCGGGAACAGACCGATCTGCTGGATCACGTAACCGATGTTGCGACGCAGAGTCACTTCGTCGAGATCAGTGGTGTCTTCACCGTTGATGAGGATCTTGCCCGAGGTCGGTTTGATCAGGCGGTTGATCATCTTCAGCGTGGTGCTTTTGCCGCAACCCGATGGCCCGAGGAACACACAGATTTCGCCTTCATTGACGGTCAGGCTTACCGAGTCCACGGCTTTGACATCTTTGCCGTTGCTTTGGAAAGTTTTGCTGAGGTTTTGAAGTTCGATCATTTGAGCAGTCCTTTTGGAGTCAACGAGCGTTGCAGCCATTGGAGAAACAGGTCAGCGAAAATGGCCAGAAGACTGACCAGCAGCGCGCCGACGATCAGCATCGACATGTCACTGCGGCTGATGGAAGCAAGGATCAACACACCGAGGCCGCCAGCGCCGATGGTCGCGGCAATGGTCATTACGCCAATGTTCATCACCACGGCGGTGCGCACGCCAGCGAGGATCACCGGCACGGCGATCGGCAATTCAACCATGCGCAGGCGCTGGCCGAAGGTCATGCCGATGCCGCGTGCGGCTTCACGAATACCGGGTTCTACGCCGGTGAGGGCGAGGTAGGTGTTGCGCATGATCGGCAGCAATGAATAGAGAAACACGGCGGTGATCGCCGGCATCGGGCCGAGGCCCTGGCCAAATTTGGAGTAGAACGGCAGCAGCAGACCGAAGAGGGCAATCGACGGCACGGTCAACAGCACCGTGGCGCTGGCCTGCAAGGGGCCGGCGAGGGTCGGAAACCGTGTCATCAGAATGCCCAACGGCACGCCAACGACAATTGCCAGGGTCACGGCGATGCCGACGAGGGTGATGTGCTGCCAGGTCAGGTGCATCACCTGCTGCCAGTCGAGGTGGGAAAAGGCGTTCAGAAATTCCATGACTTTTCCTCCTTAGTTGAGTGGGTGCTGGCGCAGGAAATCGGCGGCCACTTTCGATGGGCTTTCGTGATCGACGTCGACCCGCGCGTTGAGCTGGCGCATGGTTTCGTCATCGAACAGTTCGGCCAGCGGCTTGAGTTGCTCGGCCAGTTGCGGGTGCGCGTCGAGGTAGGCCTGACGCACCACCGGCGCCGCGGTGTAGTCGGGGAAGTAATGCTTGTCGTCTTCCAGCAGTTTCAAGCCGAAGGCGTTCAAGCGACCGTCGGTGGTGTAGACCAGACCGGCAAACACCTGGCCGTTGCGCAACGCCGTGTAAACCAGCCCGGCAT
Organism: Pseudomonas sp. GM80; assembly: GCF_000282515.1. GTDB lineage: Bacteria > Pseudomonadota > Gammaproteobacteria > Pseudomonadales > Pseudomonadaceae > Aquipseudomonas. Next base: position 4,519 of record NZ_AKJD01000264.1, on the reverse strand, counting down.
CCATCTGGCGGATGTTCTTGCGGCTCAGGTTCATGCCGTAAAGGTCGACCATGCCGATCAGGCCGTCGGAGCGGTTGGCAAACTCGGTATCCAGCGCTACCAAGTGATTAGTCTTGGCTTCGGCGCGCAGCACTTCGTTCAACTGGCTGATGTTGTTGATCTGCGGATATTCTTCAGCGACCTTTTTCGGCAGCGCGAGGGCGTAGGTGTTACTGAATTTCGACGGCGTCAGCCAGATCAGGCCTTTTTTTGCGTCGAGTTCTTTCACCCGGGCGTAGGACTGGGCGCTGTCGAGTTTTTCGGTGACATGGTTGTAAGCCACCAGCGACACGCCGGTGTATTCCCAGAGCATGTCCAGCTGCCCGCTTTCGTGGGCGCTGCGGGCGAGGTTACTGCCCAGACCACCGGTGATCTGCGCGTCATAACCTTTACTGCGCAGGTATTGCGCGGTGATTTCGGCGAGCAGGGTCTGCTCGGTGAAGACCCGGGCGCCGAGGCGGATCACCGGTTTTTCAGCGGCTTGCGCGATGCCCGCGAACAGCAGGACGCAACCTAAGATCAAACAAAGTCGTTTCATATTCATTCCTTCGCAAAAGCCTTAAGACGGGCGCAAACCGCGTTCCAGCCAGAGGCGGCTGGCGAGGGTGACGACGCCATCGAGCAGCAAGGCCAGCAGCGCGGTGCACGCGGCGCCGAGCAGCAGTTGCGGCTGATTGTTCAGGGCGATGCCGGGGAAGATCAGGCTGCCGAGGCTGTTTGCGCCGATCAGGAACGCCAGTGGCGCGGTGCCGACGTTGATTGCCAACGCCACGCGCACACCACCGACAATGATCGGCACCGCGTTGGGCAATTCGACTTTCCACAGCACTTGGCGCGGCGTCATGCCGATGCCGACGGCCGCTTCTTTGAGCGAGCCCTGGACGTTTTTCAGGCCTTCGTAGGTGTTGCGCACAATCGGCAACAAGGAAGCGAGGAATAAAGCGAAGATCGCCGGGCCACTGCCGATGCCGAGGACGCCCAGGGCAATCGCGAGCACGGCCAACGGAGGCACGGTGTTACCGATATTGAAGATCTGCATGAAGCGTTCAGCACGGCCGACCATGGTCGGGCGACTGAGGAAGATGCCGGCAGGGATGCCCACGACAAGGGCAGCCAGCATTGAAGCGAGGACGAGAATCAGATGAGCTTGCAGGTAAAACAACAAATCGTCGCGGTAGTGTTCGATCGTGTTGATGCCGATCCAGTGGACCAGCAGGGCCAGGAGCGCGATCACCACCGCACCTCCCATCAGCCCTTTGCCATAGCGGATAGCCACAGGCGGACTCCTTTTTTTGTAGTCGGCGAACGCTCTCCCGTGTGGCATGCCAAGCCTTGGCTGCCGGGAGTGAACGTTCGCGAGAAGCAGCTCCCTCAGCACCGGCAAAAAGCGGTCTGAAAGCGAGCCATGAGCGCAGCCTCGTCAGGCTAACTTGCTGATTTTTCAGCCCCTGACGAAAATTCGTAACAGGGGATGGACGTCTCCGTGCTTTAAAAGGTTCCCACATAAGATGCCATCTGGCCACCGGTAGGAGCTGCCGAAGGCTGCGATCTTTTGACTTTGTTCTAGAGCAACAGATCAAAAGATCGCAGCCTGCGGCAGCTCCTGCGGGGTTTTGCGGGTCCGAGGGACGGTGGTTCGGCGGTTACTTTTTAAGCTATACTCGCCGCCCTTTTTTGAATCACCGCCAGGCGATTTCCCATGACCAACCAGGCCGCCGAAGTCGCGAAACGCCGCACTTTCGCCATTATTTCCCACCCCGATGCCGGTAAAACCACAATCACCGAAAAGCTCCTGTTGATGGGCAAGGCGATTGCAGTGGCCGGTACGGTGAAATCCCGTAAATCCGATCGCCATGCGACATCCGACTGGATGGAGATGGAGAAGCAGCGGGGTATTTCCATTACCACGTCGGTCATGCAGTTCCCGTATCGCGAACACATGATCAACCTGCTCGACACCCCGGGCCACGAAGACTTCTCCGAAGATACCTACCGCACCCTGACCGCGGTGGACTCGGCATTGATGGTCCTCGACGGCGGTAAAGGTGTCGAGCCACGGACCATCGCGCTGATGGATGTCTGCCGTCTGCGTGACACGCCGATCGTCAGCTTCATCAACAAACTCGACCGTGACATCCGCGACCCGATCGAACTGCTCGACGAAATCGAAGCCGTTCTGAAGATCAAGGCGGCGCCGATCACCTGGCCGATCGGTTGCTACCGCGACTTCAAGGGCGTGTACCACCTGGCCGACGACTACATCATTGTTTACACCGCCGGTCACGGTCACGAACGCACCGAAACCAAGATCATCGAGAAGCTCGATTCGGACGAGGCGCGCGCGCACCTGGGCGACGAGTACGAGCGTTTCATCGAGCAGCTGGAACTGGTTCAAGGCGCCTGCCACGAATTCAACCAGCAGGAATTCCTCGACGGTCAACTGACCCCGGTGTTCTTCGGTACGGCTTTGGGCAACTTCGGTGTTGATCACGTACTCGACGCCGTTGTCGATTGGGCGCCGCGCCCGCTGGCCCGTGTGGCCAACGAGCGTACCGTCGAGCCGGTCGAAGAAAAGTTCTCGGGCTTCATCTTCAAGATCCAGGCGAACATGGACCCGAAACACCGTGACCGCATCGCCTTCATGCGTATCTGCTCCGGCAAGTACGAAAAAGGCATGAAGATGCGCCACGTGCGCACTGGCAAGGACGTGCGCATCGGCGACGCCCTGACGTTCTTCTCCTCCGAGCGTGAGCAGCTGGAAGAAGCGTTCGCCGGCGACATCATCGGTCTGCACAACCACGGCACCATCCAGATCGGCGACACCTTCAGCGAAGGCGAAACCCTTGGTTTCACGGGCATCCCGCACTTCGCCCCGGAACTGTTCCGTCGCGTACGCCTGCGTGATCCGCTGAAATCCAAGCAACTGCGTCAGGGCCTGCAACAACTGGCCGAAGAAGGCGCAACGCAAGTGTTCTTCCCGGAGCGCAGCAACGACATCATTCTGGGCGCCGTCGGTGTGCTGCAGTTCGACGTGGTCGCCAGCCGCCTGAAAGAGGAATACAAGGTCGAGTGCTCCTACGAGCCAATCACCGTGTACTCCGCGCGCTGGATCGAATGCAGCGACAAGAAGAAGCTTGAGGAATTCTCCAACAAGGCAGTGGAAAACCTTGCAGTCGATGGCGGTGGTCACCTGACCTATCTTGCGCCGACGCGGGTCAATCTGGCCCTGATGGAAGAGCGCTGGCCGGATGTGAAATTCCGTGCGACGCGTGAGCATCACTAAGTAGAAGTCACTGCATTTCGCGACGTTGAACGTTGAGTAGTGCTGGTGCGAAAGAAGCCCCACAGGTGTTTGCCTGTGGGGCTTTTTGCTTTCTGGCTTAGTTGTCCACTGTCAGATCTGACAGTAGACGCTGGTTTTGCGAGGACGTTAGATGAGTGAACGGCGCCGTCGCCGATCATGCAGAAGGGATTGCTGATGACCCGTCAAACCGCATCGAATACGCAGGGGGAGCTTTGGGCAAAAAATGAGCAAGGCAGGCAAATATTCGAAGCCCAGTACCTACAGTTTTTGCAACCGGACTCTACCGCGATTTGGGTGGGGGGCGAGGTCAATGGAAGCTTTGACCAGCGCCTGCACTTTTACATTCCCAAGAAGTATTGGTTGGCAGGGGTTCACCCAATCAATCTCGATAAAGACACCGAAGCTTATTACAACGATCAGTTCGGCAAGACCTGGACGACGCAGCCTGGCGGCGAGCTCACGATCCTGCAGATTGATCTGGCCATGGAAACAGTGATCATTAAATTTGAGTTCGTCACAAAAAAAGACGTCGATGATGGGGATTGCCTAACGTTAACCGGTTCAGGGTGGCTTAAAGGCTTCACGACTGACCCCTCACCTGCCAGCGCTACTTATCTTCAAACATTAAGAAACGCGAAAAATCCGGCTTAGTTGTCATCGCTATTAACGCTATTCAAAACCGGTCTTTCATCGCCCGGCATTTTCTCCATTCCCTTAGCGTCCTATCTGGTGAACCCGGCTGATCGGAACTAGATTTCACACAGCACCAGTCAGGCACGTATGTCTCACCTGCAAAAGGATGGAGTCGGTTATGAAGAGCAGATTGCTACGCGTTTTATTGCTGTTGAAAGTGATGGTGATGCTGTCCCTCGGCACCGCGACGGCCTGGGCCGAGTGCGAGGATCACGATTCTCAGGCGTTCAACGGGCAGGTCGGGCACAGCTCGATGATGCTCGCCAAGTCGGAGTCCGAACCGGGTGACCAGGATCAGGGCGGCAGCGCCGATGATGACGACTCGACCACCGACGAGCCGGACACTGATGATCCGGACGAAGGCGACAGCCAGACGTAGATCAAAGATCAAATAAACCCCTGGTTGCGATATCCCTGTAGGAGCTGCGGCACGCTGCGATCTTTTGATCTGGATTTTATCAATAAGAATCTAAAGATCGCAGC
>NZ_AKJD01000263.1 GCF_000282515.1 Pseudomonas sp. GM80 | reverse complement strand
GGGAATGCAGCCCGTGACGCTCCGCGTCACTGGACGCAGAGCGTCCCAAGAGGCGTTCCCACGCAGAGCGTGGGAACGATCAAGATCGCAGCCTGCGGCAGCTCCTACCGATCAGGCGGCGGTGGAGGTTGAGGTGTCCAGTGGCGAATACATCCAGCGCATCAATGAATGTCGCCCGCTGATGCCGAGCTTGATCGCGGCGCGCTTGAGGTAGCTTTCCACGGTGTTGACCTTGAGCTGCAACTGTTCGGCCAGCTCCGGTGCCGTGCGCCCGGTGAGCAGGCCGATGCACACTTCGCTTTCACGGTTCGACAGGCTCAACCCCAATTGCTGCAAACGCTCATTGAAGCGCAGGCGCAGGGTCTCGATGCCCGAGCCTTCGGTGGCCTCGGCCGGGCGTTCGCAGTCGGCATCGTCCGGTTGCAGGGCACTGATGTGTTTTTCCACCATCGGCAGCAGCAGCGGCGAAATATCTTGCAGGCGGCTGCGTTCCTGTGCAGAAAAGCGTTGCGACTGACCGTTGCGGTACACCGAAATCACGTAGCGGTAGCCGTCCTTGCGCCGGGTCAGATGCAGTTGCGAGGCATCGGTGGCCGTCGACGGATCAGGGTTCGGCAGGTCAGGGGCGGTCGCTGTGTTGTGCTCGGAAAACAGCGTTTCGGCGAGCAGCCCGGCCTCTTTCAACGGTTCGGGTTCATTACGGCGGGTGGCACGGCCCACCGGCTCGACACGCATCTGCCGAATATGGGTGGCATCGACGGCCAGTTGGGTGAGGATCAGGTCATGCAGCATGCGCGGAAAATGCCGGCTGCCAGTGCTGGCGATGACCTTGCCGATATGCGGGAACAGGTGTGAGTTCATATTGTTCGTCCATGAGTTGCAATGGGGTACTCGCGTCCCTGGAATACCGGCGTGAAGCTCCATGGCCGGCAAAAACGTTTCCAGAAGACGATCCTATCCTAGTACAACGTTTCGACGACCGTTTAATGAAGGCGTTATTAGCTCATAACCGCGCATCGCTTTTGATCAGTTCAAGGGCCGTTGCGTTTTCGCCAGCAGCAGCAACAGCACGCAGACCAGCACGGCCGCCCCAAGGTTGTAAATCATCGCGTTGACGAAGGCCGATGCGTACTGGCCGGCTTGCGTCGAGGGTTCAGCGCCGTTGGCAAGCGTCGCGCTGAACAGCATGCCGACCACGGCGACGCCCAGCGCCGCGCCGATTTGCTGGACGGTGGAAATAATTCCCGACGCCATGCCCGCCCGGGCCTCATCGATGAAACCCAGCACCAGGTTGAGCAGTGGCGTCATGATCAGCCCCTGGCCCGCACCGACCACGATCAGCACGGGAATCAGGCGTGTGGGCTGCAAGTCTGCGCCGGCCAGTTGGACTTGCGTGATCAGCAGTCCGATGGACGCGCTGTACACCAGCGCCCCGGCGAAGATCGCGCGTGTTCCCCAGCGAGCCACCAGCCGAGGCGCGGTCAGTGACGCCAGTACAAAACCTACGCTGCAAGGTGCGAAAATGCTGCCGGCCAGGAAGGGCTCAAGCCCCAGCCCGGTCTGCATCAACAAGGCAAAACACAAGAAGAACGAACTGGACGTGGAGTAGACCAGCAGCACCAATAACGTGCCCAAGGCAAACCGTGGTTGGCCAAGCAAACGCATGTCCACCAGGGGCATCTCACCCGTGACACGTCGTCGTTCCTGTTGGCGATAGAAGCCCAGCAGCAGGGCCAGCGCCGCCAGCAATGACAACGTGCTCCAGGCCGGCCAGCCTTGCCCCGGCCCCTCGATCAGGGGCACCAGCAGCAAGGCCAGCCCGGCACTGACCAGTGCCACACCCGTCCAGTCCAGCGTCGGACGCTGAGGTGCGCGGGTTTCCGGGATCCACCGCGCCGCTGCGATCGCGCACAGGCCGACGGGAACGTTGATCAAAAACACCGCGCGCCAGCCCAGCCCGAACAGATCGGCCTGCACCAGCCACCCACCGAGCACCTGACCGGCGATGGCGGCCAGGCCCAGTGTCATGCCGAGCAGGCCGAAGGCGCGGCGGCTGTCGTCGCCCTCGAAACTCACGCGAATCGACGCATAGACTTGCGGAAACAACAACGCCGCCGCCAAGCCTTGCAGCACCCGCGCGCCAATCAGAAAACCGGCGTCGGGCGCCATCCCGCATAATGCCGACGCCAAAGTGAAACCGGCCATGCCGATCACGAACAGACGACGTCGTCCGTACAGATCACCCAGGCGTCCGCCGGTAATCAGCAATACGCCAAAGGCCAATTCATAGCCGGCCACGATAAAGCCGATTTGCGAGAAACTTGCACCCAGCCCTGACTGCATGTCGGGGATGGCGACGTTGACCACAAACAGATCGAAGATCGTCACGAAACCTGCGATCAACAGGACGCAAAGGCCCAGCCATGGAGCGCTGGCAGCCGTGCGGGCGGGCAGGGCGGAAGAGGATAAAGGTGCGCTCATCTTGAGTATCCGAGTCAGTGAGCGCGCATTCTCAAAGCGTTCTTACGCACTTACAATTTAACCCTTTATGCTGTTACTGAAAGTAATGAGGTAAACGATGCGAACCATGGAACGAACTCGCAACGATCTGGCGGCCTTCTTGCGCGCGCGGCGTGAACGGTTGTCACCGGCCGACGTCGGCCTGCCCAGTGGAGGGCGGCGGCGCACACCCGGGCTGCGCCGTGAGGAAGTCGCGGCGCTCGCCGGGGTCGGCCTGACCTGGTACACCTGGCTGGAACAGGGGCGCGACATCGGCGTGTCGGCGGCCTTTCTGGATAACCTCGCGCGGGTGCTGAAACTGGATGCCCCCGAGCGGCGGCATCTGTTTTTGCTGGCGCACGACCGCCCGCCGGCTGAACCGGGCAAGACCTGGTGCGTGGTGCCACCGCTGGTAGTGCGCTTGATGCACGACCTGCCGCACGCCGCATACGTGCTCAACCTGCGCTGGGATGTGCTGGCGTTCAACGCTGCGGCAGAGGATCTGTTCGGTTTCGACCGGCAGGCCCCGGCGCGGCGCAATCTGCTGTGGATGCTGTTTACCGATCCGACCCTGCGCGAACGCTTCGCCCGTTGGGACCAACAGGCACCGCAAATGCTCGCCAGTTTCCAGCGCGACTATGCGCGCGCCTCGCAGGAGGCCGACATTCAGGCACTGGTCGATGAGCTGCAAAAAGCCTCGCCGGATTTCAGTCTCTGGTGGCGTCAGCATGACGTACAAGCGCCGTGCAACGGTGTACGCCAATTGCTGATCGACGGCATCGTCGAGCCGTTCGAACACACCACGTTGACCATCGATGCTGACCGGCATTTGCGTCTGGTGGTGTACGCCAGACAGTGATGGGCGCGCGCTGGCCTAGCGTATCCAGAGACTTGAAAAGCCTGCGGCCAACGCCACCAGCGCGGTGTTGAGGCAAACCAGCGCGAAGCCGAACCTCACCAGTTCGCCTTCTTCCGTGGCCTGGGTCTTGGCCAGTCCCAGTATCAGCATGACGATCGACAACGAACCCAAAGCGGCATGGCCTGCCGCGCTGTTTTGCGCCGCCGCCAGCAACAGGCGCGAGGCCTCGGGCAGCATCGCGATGGCCGGCATGAAGATCGCGTTGCCGCCGACATTTGATCCGGTCATGTAGCCGGACAGGGCGCCCAGCAGGCTCACCAGTGAGGTCGCCATCGTCGGTGAGAGGCCGGCGAGCAGTTGCATCAGACCGGCGAGAAATCCGGCCTTGACCATCATCTGCGACATCGCCAGAAAGAAAAATATCGTCAGCAACGGCCGCTTGGCCCGCGCCGCCAGTGCGGCCGGCAGGCTGACATCGGGATTCGCTGAGCGCGGTATATTTCGCCCACGAATGACCAAGCCGAGCAGCACCAACAGCAAGGCAACACCCGGCGAGGCCAGGGGTTTCCAGGTGACTTGAGTACCGTGAACGATCCACAGATCCTGCCAGGCGGTGAGCGCCCACAAGGTTTTCAAAGCAACAATGCAGACAATCAGCGCCAGGTACGGCCAGGCCTGACGTGGCCAGTGCACTGAACCGTGGTCGTTGTGGCGGCGATGTAGACGCCACAAGCCACTGGCCAGAACGGCGCTGGCGGTAATCAGTCCCGCCGCTACACCGGCAACTTCCGGCCCCAGCCAGCGACTCGCCGCGTAGAGCACGCCGACAAATAACAACCAGGACAGACCCAGGGCACGCCATTCCCGTGCCTCACGCACGCCGGCCAGGAACAACGCCAGCGCGCTCAGGACGAGAAACACCGGTGCACTGGTCAGGGCTGACGCCGCCGCCAGCGCTCGCGCGTCGAGGTGCGCCAGTGAAGCGCCGATCACCGAGGCCAGGCCCAGCGTTCCCCACGGCATGATGGCCATGCCGGTCAGGGCAATGCGCAGCGCCACCCGGCGTTCGAACAGGCTCAACAGCAAAGGTACCGTGGCGATCAACGACACGCCGAAGCCGGTCATGGCTTCCAGTAGCGGCGCCAGTCCGAGGACGATGAACACCAGCTGATCGCCGCGTCCCAGCCCCAGCGAACTGACCCAGCGGCTCAGCGCCAGATTGACCCCCAGCCGCTCAATGACAATCACGAACGCCAGCCCTGGCACGATCACGAAAGCGGTGCTGGCAAACAGCACGGCGGTGTCCTCGGCCGCCGCGATCATGCTCGTCAGGTGCCACGCATCGGCGACGCCGGCGAGCCACAGCAGCACCACCAACAAGGTGCCGGCGATCGCCGCGTGCACGGGCGGGCGACGCAGCACGACGAGCATGGCGGTGACCAGGAAAACCGGAGAAAGATGAAACAGAGCGACCATGCCAATGAAATCCTGTGTGAGTTCGCACTGCGAAGGCAGGCGGCGAACTCGATAATATTTCTCACGGCTAGATAAAGGGTCGCGGTTTTCTGCTAGTTTTCGAGAAAATTTCTCACGGATCGATCATGGCCAAAAACCTCGCAGCTGCAACCTCGCTGGACAAGTTCGACCGGGCCATCCTCGACCTTGTCCAGCGCGACAACACCACGCCACTTCGGCTGATGGCCGAGCAAGTCAACCTCAGCACCGCTGCTGTTCAACGCCGTATCAAACGGATGGAAGAGGCTGGCGTGATCACCGGCAACGTCGCCATCGTCGACCCGACGGCGGTAGGGCGGCCGATCACCATCATTGTCGAAGTCATGGCCGAACGCACCAGCCTCCAAGCACTGGAAGCCATGAAGGCGCACTTTGCCGTCCCCGAAGTCCAGCAGTGCTACTACGTCACCGGCGAAGTGGATTTCGTCCTCGTGTTGACGGTGGCCAGCATGCAGGAATACCAGCTGTTGGCGCGCAAGCTGTTTGCCGAAAACGCCAATGTGACCTGGTTCAAGACCATTGTGGCGCTGGACCGGGTCAAGGTCGGGCTGGAGGTGCCGAGTATGGTTGACTAGTGGTCTGCTGTTAATTGTCGCTTTTAAGTTGACGGTGAAACGCTATTCAGCCGATTTATCCCCCTTCGATGCGTCAGTAATCTGTACCCAACTTGAACGCAACAACAACTTCCAACATCGAAAAGGGACGCAGACCATGACCACTCCAACCTACAACCGCCTGAACAAAGACGACGCCATCGTGCTGCTGGTCGATCACCAGACCGGGCTGATTTCGCTGGTGCAGGACTTCTCGCCGAACGAGTTCAAGAACAACGTGCTGGCCCTGGCTGACCTGGCCAAGTTCTTCAACTTGCCGACCATCCTCACCACCAGTTTCGAACAAGGCCCGAATGGCCCGCTGGTACCGGAATTGAAAGAGATGTTCCCGGATGCGCCGTACATCGCCCGTCCAGGCCAGATCAACGCCTGGGACAACGAAGATTTCGTCAAAAAGCGATCAAGGCCACTGGCCGCAAGCAGATCATCATTGCCGGTGTGGTAACCGATGTCTGTGTCGCGTTCCCGACGCTGTCGGCGCTGGCGGAAGGTTTTGATGTGTTCGTGGTCACCGATGCTTCCGGGACTTTCAACACCACCGTGCAGCAGGCCGCATGGAGCCGCATGACTCAGGCCGGTGCGCAGATGATGAACTGGTTCTCGGTAGCCTGTGAGTTGCACCGCGACTGGCGCAACGACATCGAAGGCTTGGGCAACCTGCTGTCGCAACGCATCCCTAACTATCGCAACCTGATGAACAGCTACTCGGCGCTGACGGCGCAGCAAAAATAAGCCGACACAGCTACGCGAAAAGCCTGCCCTGAAAAGCAGGCTTTTTGGCATGCGTTGGCGATTGCATGGTCAACCACAGTCACCGCTCAGCCAGCGAGCAGCTCGCTGATCCACTGTGCTTGGCGAGCGACGTCTTGCACAGTGCCTTCCGGGAGGGCTTTCTGCGCCCGGGCAAGTTGGCTCAAGGTGTTTTGCTTGTGGCGCAGTTTGCGTTGCCACTTACTTAAAAACTCAGGGCTGCGCGCCTGCATCTGTAGCGGACCGAAGTACAACTCCTGGTCGGTATAGCTCACCGATTCGTCACGTTCGGCGACGATGATTTCGTAGTCGAAGCGGTTCTCCCGCAGGATTTCCTCGCAGAGGATGCGGTAGCCGTTGTCCATCAACCATTGGCGCAGCGGTTGCTCGCCGCCATTGGGTTGCAGGATCAGGCGTTCGCTGCCGCTCAAGTGGGTTTTGCCGCTGGCGAGGATGTCGCGAATGGTCTCGCCGCCCATGCCGCAGACGGTGATCACGGTAATGCCATCGTCAGATTTGATCGCCGCCAGACCATTGGCCAGGCGAACCGTGATGCGATCGTGCAAGTTGTTGTCGCGAACGGTGCGTTCGGCCGAACGGAACGGCGTCAACGCGACTTCGCCAGCCACCGCCGCTGCAATCACGCCGCGCCGCATCAGCGCCACCGGCAGATAGCCGTGATCGGAGCCGATATCGGCCAGTCGTGCGCCGGCCGGCACATGCGCGGCGACGCGCTCCAGGCGCATGGACAATGTCTGTTGGTTCAACGGCAACCCCTGTTCGCCCCACACCGGCGGCATTTTTCGCGGAAAAAGGGCTGCGACTTTGTCGAGCATCACCGGGCGTGTCAAATCCCGGCGACAAAATCGACCAGGCCCATCGGCAGCAATGCGCTGCCGATGGCGTCACGGCATTAGCCGGCGAGCGTGGCGTTATCGATCACGAAGCGATATTTCACGTCACCTTTGAGCATGCGCTCGTAGGCATCGTTGATCTGCTCGGCGCGGATCAGCTCGATGTCGGAGACGATGCCGTGCTCGGCACAGAAGTCGAGCATCTCCTGAGTCTCGGCAATGCCACCGATCATCGAGCCGGCAATCGTGCGGCGTTTCATGATCAGGTTGAACACGTTCGGCGATGGGTGCGAAGTGGCCGGAGCGCCCACCAGCGTCAGCGCGCCATCACGCTTGAGCAGCACGAGGAACGCATCGAGATCGTGTGGGGCTGCGACGGTGTTGAGGATCAAGTCGAAGCTCTTCGCGTGCGCGGCCATTTCCTCGGCATTGCGCGACACCACCACCTCATCGGCGCCCAACGCTTTTGCCGCCTCACGCTTGGATTCGGAGGTGGTAAAGGCAACGACATGCGCGCCCAGGGCATGCGCCAGTTTGATGCCCATGTGGCCCAGGCCGCCGATGCCGACCACGCCGACTTTCTTGCCCGGCCCGGCGTTCCAGTGACGCAACGGCGAATAGGTGGTGATGCCCGCGCACAGCAGCGGTGCGACTGCCGCCAATTGTGCTTGCGGGTGGCGGATGCGCAGCACGTAGCGTTCGTGTACGACGATGTTTTGCGCGTAGCCGCCCAGCGTCCAGCCCGGTGCATCCGCGGTCGGGAAGTTGTAAGTGCCGATCATGCCGTCGCAGTAGTTTTCCAGACCGCTTTCGCAGTCATCACAGTGTTTGCAACTGTCGACGATGCAGCCGACGCCGACCAGATCGCCGACCTTGTAATCCGCAACATGCGCACCCACCGCCGAGACGCGACCGACGATCTCGTGCCCCGGCACGCAAGGGAATTGCGTGCCGGCCCACTCGGCGCGCACCTGATGCAGGTCGGAATGGCAAATGCCGCAGTAGGCGATATCGATCTGCACGTCATGGGCTGCCGGGGCGCGACGCGCGATCTGCATGGGTTCAAGGGGTTTGTCGCCAGCGTGGGCGCCGTAGGCTTGTACAAGCATGGGAACATCCTCAGTCGATTTGTCGTGGGGACATTCTTGGGGTTTTGCCCCGCCGTGCAGTAGTGCATTCCTGTGCGATCCTTGCCTGATCCTGCGAGCCCTTGTGACGTTGCGCCGACAGACGCTCGCGCTGTTTGCAGGTAATCTGCCGGTTCTGACTAAAACAAAATCAAAGCAGGAGTCATTGATGCAAGCGATCCGTCTCGGTCTGGTGGGTTACGGCAAAATCGCCCAGGATCAACACGTCCCGGCGATCCACGCCAACCCCGGTTTTCAGCTGGTGTCCGTTGCCACGCAAGGCAAGCCCTGCGCCGGCGTAGAGAATTTTCAGTCCCTGAGCGAGTTGCTCGAAAACGGCCCGCCGGTCGATGCGATCGCGTTCTGCACGCCGCCGCAAGGGCGCTTTGCTTTAGTGCAGCAAGCCCTGGCCGCGGGCAAACATGTGCTGGTGGAAAAGCCGCCGTGCGCGACGCTGGGTGAGGCCATGGCATTGGTTGATCAAGCCTCGGAGCAGGGCGTCAGCGCGCTGTTCGCCTGGCATTCACGCTACGCGCCGGGCATTGCCATCGCCCGAGACTGGCTCGCCACGCGTACCTTGCAGAGCGTGCAGATCGACTGGAAAGAAGACGTGCGCAAATGGCACCCCGGCCAGACCTGGATCTGGCAACCCGGCGGCCTCGGCGTATTCGATCCGGGCATCAACGCGCTGTCGATCGTCACCCACCTGCTGACGCTGCCACTGTTTGTCGAATCCGCCGAACTGCGCGTGCCGAACAACTGCCAATCGCCGATCGCCGCCTCGATCAAAATGTCCGACGCGCAGCACCTTGATGTGCGGGCGGAATTTGATTTTGATCACGGGCATGATGAGCTTTGGAGTATCGAGGTTCGCTGCAAGGAAGGCGTGTTACGACTGGATAATGGCGGGGAGCTGTTGAGTATTGATGGTGTGCGTCAGGCCGTATCGGAAGAGGGTGAGTACGCGGCGGTGTATCGGCATTTTCAGCAGTTGATTGGCGAGAAGGGCTGTGATCTGGATTTGCAGCCGTTGCGGTTGGTGGCGGATAGTTTTTTTGTTGGGAGCCGGGTCTCGGTTGCCCCTTTCTACGACGCTTGAATACATAACCGTGTAGGAGCTGCGGCACGCTGCGATCTTTTGATGTTCAAAAATCAAGATCAAAAGATCGCAGCGTGCCGCAGCTCCTACAGGGCGATTTTAGAAACGGTCAAGCCTGTAAGATTCGCTGCTCGGCAACTCGCTCAACGCCATCCCGACAACCATCTCCGCCGTCACCGCCGCCTGCGTCAGCCCCAGATGCTGATGACCAAACGCTAGCAACACCTTGCCCCCACACACGCGATCAATCACCGGCAGCGAATCCGGCAACGACGGGCGAAAACCCATCCACGGCGTTGCACTTTCAGCGCTCAGATCCTTGCGAAACAATCCCTGGCTCAACCGATGCAACTGCCACGCGCGTTCCATGCTCGGTGGTTTCTCCAGCCCGGCAAATTCAACCGTACCCGCCAGCCGCAATCCCTCAGTCATCGGCGTCATGATGAACTTGCGTTCCAGTGAGGTGACGGGGAAGGGCAGGCGGTCGTGTTCCTGCGGCAGCATCAGGTGATAACCGCGTTCGGTGTCCAGCGGGACTTTCTTGCCGGTGAGTGCTGCGGTGAGTTTTGCCGAGTGTGCGCCGCAGGCAATCAGCACTCGGCGTGCGGCCAGAACGCCGTTGCCGGTGATCAGTGAAACGCCGTTTTCTTCAACAGCACCCCCTTGCACTTGTTGCTGCACAAAACTCACGCCGCTCGCTTTTGCCGCTTCAACCAACTCACACACCACCCGGTACGGGTCGATGAAATGGCCGGTGCGCGGAAAGAACAAACCGCCCTGAATCTGCTCGCTGAGTTGCGGCGCAGTGTCCTGAATGGCTTTGGCCGGCCAGTAATCGACGGGCACTTCCTGTTGGCGCAATCGCGCTTGCAAGGCATCGAGGGCCTGACGCGATTCAGGGCGTTCGAACACCAGCAACGAGCCGTCGACCTTGAGCAGGTCAGGCCGCGCGATGTCCGCGAGCAAGCGTTGCCAGGCGTCCAGACTGCTTTCATTGAGCGCGCGTAATCCGGCCACGGTGTTCTGAAACGGCTCCGCCCGCAGATTCAGCAGCAACCGCGTGAACCACGGTAAGGCACGGGGAAGGTATTTCCAGTCGAGACGCAACGGGCCCATCGGGTCGAGGAGCATGGCCGGCAGGCGTTTGAGGATCGACGCATCGGCAATCGGAAACACCTGTTCAGTCGCCAAGTGCCCGGCGTTGCCGAACGAGGCGCCGTGGCCCGGTCGCTGTTGATCGATGACCACCACGCGCAGACCCTGGCGCGCCAGGCGCAACGCGCAGGCGACGCCGATGATGCCGGCGCCGACCACAGCGATGTCGTGGGAGACGTTATTCGCCATGGTTCAGGGCTTCCCTGTGCCCATCGAGCAGGCGACTCAAGTGCAATGGATTGGCCTGTTTCAGTGCGGTCGGCAGCAAGCTGTCGGGGAAATCCTGATAACAGACCGGGCGCAGAAAACGCAGGATCGCTGCCGTACCCACGGATGTCGTTCGCGAGTCGGAAGTCGCCGGGAAGGGCCCGCCGTGCACCATGGCATCGCAGACTTCAACACCGGTCGGCCAACCATTCACCAGTAAACGCCCGGCCTTGCGCTCCAGAGTCGGCAGCAGCGCGCGGGCTTGCTCCACGTCTTCATCATCCAGATGCAGCGTGGCGGTCAGTTGACCTTCCAGGTGCTCGGTGACCTGACGCATTTCTTCCACGCTGGCGCATTGCACGATCAGCGACGCAGCGCCGAACGCTTCGCCCTGCAGGTTGTGATCCGCGAGGAAATCTGCCGCGTCGCTGACAAACACATGCGCCTGACCTTGATTCGGGGCGCTGCCAGCCTGGCCGATAGCCGCACCCGTCGCCCGAGGGTTTTCGTCCAGTGCATTCACCGCCGATGCATAGGCCCTGAAGATGCCTGGCGTGAGCATCGTCTGCGCCGGGCTGCGTTCAATCCGTTGCGCTGTGGCGGCGATAAAACTGTCCAGCGCCGCACTCTTCAGCGCTATGACCAATCCCGGATTGGTACAAAACTGCCCGGCACCCAGCGTCAGTGAAGCGACAAAGCCTTCAGCCAACGCTTGCGTGCGGTTTTGCAAAGCCGCCGGAAACAGCAACACCGGGTTGATCGAACTCATTTCCGCGTACACCGGAATCGGCTCGGGCCGCGCCTGCGCCGCTTGCATCAGCGCCAGACCACCGCTGCGCGAGCCAGTAAAACCGACGGCTTTGATGCGTGGATCGCTGACCAGCGCAATGCCCACTTCGCGCCCAGAACCGTACAACAGCGAAAACACACCGTCCGGCAAACCACAGATTTTCACCGCCCGTACCACCGCGCGGCCAACCAGTTCACTGGTGCCGGGATGCGCACTGTGCGCCTTGACGATCACCGGGCAACCGGCCGCCAGCGCCGACGCGGTGTCACCGCCCGCGACCGAAAACGCTAACGGAAAATTACTCGCGCCGAAAACCGCCACCGGCCCCAGCGCAATCTGCCGTTGACGCAGATCCGAACGTGGCATCGGTTGGCGATCCGGCTGCGCGTTGTCGACGCGCACATCCAGCCATTCGCCCGCGCGCACGGTGCGTGCGAACATTGTCAATTGTTGGCAAGTGCGCCCGCGTTCACCCAACAGGCGAGGGCGCGGCAGGCCGGTTTCCGCCATCGCGCGATCAATCAGTTCATCGCCGAGGGCTTCGATTTCTTCGGCGATGCTTTCGAGAAATTCAGCGCGGACATTCAGGGGTGTCTCGCGAAAAGCGTCGAACGCCGCCCAGGCCAATGCGCAAGCCTGCTCGACATGTTCCGCCGAACCGCCGGCATAGGCCGGTTCCAGCACGGCGTTCGTGGCCGGGTTGATGCCTCGAATGGCTTCGCGGTTGCCCGCAACCGTGTGCTGGCCGATCAGCATGTGGCCCGTCAGAGTCATGGTGTTTTCCTGATGAAAGTAGTGATGCCTGCCGTGAGTCAAAAACTGCACGGCAAGCGAAAGAAAAGATCAGGCGAAGTTCTGTTCTGCCGACCAGTTCTCGTACCAGTGACGGAACAGCGAGTACTGCTTCTCGGCATAACGTCGCTGCGAGTCGCTCAACGCATCGGTTTCGTTGAAGTGCAGGGTGTATTCCTTGTCGCCGTTGAGCACCATCAAGTGCTTGTAATACAGCACCAGGTCGCAGCCTTCATCGAACGACGACAGCACCGCCAATGCCGATTCCAGCTCCCGCGCCTGACGCCGCGCCTGCGCATCTCCTTGGGCAGCCTTTTTGCTCAGCGCAACCAGTTGCAGCACCTCGCGGGGCAGGGCATTGCCAATACCGGTGATCGCGCCAGTGGCGTTGCAGTTGACGAAACCGTGCACCACTTGCGTGTCGACGCCGACCATCAGCGTCACGTTTTCATCTTTGGAGGTGATGTTTTCGGCGGCGTAACGCAGGTCGGCGCCACCGCCAAATTCCTTGAAGCCGATCAGGTTCGGGTACTCGCGGCGCAGTTCGAAGAACAGGTCGGCGCGGGTGGCGAAACCGTAGTAAGGGCTGTTGTAGATCACCGCCGGCAGGTTCGGCGCCGCTTGCAGAATGGCTGCGAAGTGGGCCTTTTGCGCAGTGGCCGAAGCGCCACGGGACAGTACGCGCGGAATCACCATCAAACCTTGCGCGCCGACTTTTGCCGCATGCGCCGCGTGGGCGACTGCTTCACGGGAATTCACCGCGCCGGTGCCGACAATCGTTGGAATGCCCGCCGCCACCAGACGCGCCACGCCTTCCTGCCGCTCGGCCTCGGTGAGCAGCGGCCAGTCGCCCATCGAGCCGCAATACACCACGGCGCTCATGCCGATATCGATCAGCTCGCGACCCTTGGCCACCAGCGCGTCGAAGTCCGGTTTGCGCTGGGCGGTGCACGGGGTCATCAGGGCCGGCATGCAACCGGTGAAGATGTTGTCGCTCATTGTTTTAACTCCTTGGCACATCATTCAAATTGAGGTGAAAAGTCTGCGCGGTGGCTCAGATGCCCCACGCGAACGGGTCGGCTTCGTCGATCAGCAAGGTGCTGTCGGCGGTCATGTAGGCGCGGCCAGTGATGAACGGGCGAATGCGTTCGCCCTCCCATTCGAAGTGGCCTTCGAATTGGCTGCCGGTGATGCTCGCCTGCACCCAGATCGCGCCGGGTTGCAGCTTGTCGTCGGCGGCGAGGCAAGCGAGTTTGGCGCTGGTGCCGGTGCCGCACGGGGAGCGGTCGTAGGCTTTGCCGGGGCACATGACGAAGTTGCGGCTGTCGGCGTTGGCGTCATCGGCGAACAGTTCGATGTGGTCGATCACCGCGCCGTCTTCGCCATGAATGCCTTGGTCTTCGAGGGCCTTGAGCATCGCCCAGGTGTAAGTCGTGAGGTGTTCGACGTTGTCCATCGTCAGCGTCTGGCCGTGTTCGGAAACGAGGAAAAACCAGTTGCCGCCGTAGGCGATGTCGCCGAAGACGAGGCCGAATCCCGGTACGTCCACCGGCACTTGTTTGCGATGCCGATAAGCGGGGACGTTGCCCAGCGTGACCGAGCCGTCGTCATGCAACGTGGCGCTGACCGGGCCGACCGGTGTGTCGATCTTGTGCACGCCCGGCTGGATTTTTCCCAGGTACTGCAACGAGTTGATCAGGCCGATGGTGCCGTGGCCGCACATGCCGAGGTAACCGGCGTTGTTGAAAAAAATCACCCCGCACGTGGCGTCCGGAGACACCGGTTGGCAATACAACGCGCCGACCAGCACATCGTTGCCGCGCGGTTCCAGCAGGCAGGCGCGGCGCCAAGCGTCATGCTGATTGCGCAGGGCGTCGCGTTTTTCCACCATGCTGTTGCCGGGCAAATCGGGGAACCCTGCCATCACCAGACGCGTGGGTTCACCGCCGGTATGGGAATCAATGACGTGTAGTTTTTTCATGAAGAGATCCCGTTGGGTGATTTCAGTAGGCGCCGGCAGGGCGCGCGGTCACGGTCGAAGCAGGGGCGGCGACTTCGCTTTCTTCATCGTCTTCTTCCAGACGCAGCAGGTGCGCCGGCACGCCGGTCGCGGCGCCCCAGTAATAAATGCCTGTGGCGCAAACGGCGACGACAATGGTGTCGAACGGATGAACGAGGATGCCGAGGCCACCAAAGGTGCCGAGTTTCGACAGCACGATGGTCACCGCGTAGAAGGCGATCAACCACGCCGAGGAGCGCACCTGGCTGGCCAGATTGAGGTGAGCGGTCGGCACGAAACGGCCGCACAGCAAGTACACAACGAACATCAGAATTTGCAGGCCGAGTAGCCACGACACGGTGTTCCAGCCCGACCAGTAGACGATCAGCGCGGCGATGATGAACGACACCGGCCCGAGCACGCCCATGCACTTGACCCGGAACGGACGCGGCATGTTTGGCGCATTGCGGCGCAGTGCAGCTACCGACACGGGCGCCACGGCGTAGCTCAACACCAGCGCGGCGGAGACCACGTTGATCAGCGCTTCCCACGACGGAAACGGCAGGGTCCAGAACACCGACAGGGCGAAGGTCAGCCACAGTGCCGGACGCGGGATGCCGGACTTTTCGTCGATGTGGGTGAAGACTTTGAAGAAGGTGCCGGTCTGCGCCCAGCCGTAAATCACGCGCGGCGTGGCGTTCATGTAGATGTTGCCGCAACCGCTTGGCGAGATCACCGCGTCAGCGACCACCAGATAGGCCAGCCAACCGACGCCCAGTGCCAGGGCGATGTCGCGGTACGGCAGGGAGAATTCCTTGCTGATCCCGGCCCAGCCATTGGCGAGCATTTCGGTCGGGATGCTGCCGAGAAAGGCCATTTGCAGCAGCACATAAATCAACGTCGACAGCAGCACCGAGAGGATCAGCGCGATAGGAATGGTGCGCTGCGGATTCTTCACTTCACTGGCCACCGAGATGATCGGTGTCAGCCCCAGATAAGCGAAAATCACGCCACCCGCCGACACTGCCATTTCGATACCGGACAAGCCGAACGGGGCGAAACCTTGCACGTGGAAGTTGGCCGGTTTGAAGAAGGTAAAGAGCACGCCGATCACCAGCAGCGGCACGATGAACTTGAACACGCTGACCAGATTGTTGGCCTTGGCGAAAGTTTTCACACTGCGGTAGTTGAGCAGGAAAAACACGCAGAGCAGACCGAACTGCAGCGTCCAGCCGAGGATCGTCGGGTTGCCGCTGCCCGCCTGGGTCAGCTCGGGAAACCATGCCGCCGCGTATTGGCGCGAGGCAACCACTTCGATCGCCACCAGACTGGAAAACGCGATCAGCGTGATGAAGCCCATCAGGTAGCCGAGCAGCGGCCCGTGGGAGTAAACCGGATAACGCACGACGCCGCCGGCACGCGGTAGCGCGGCGCCCAGTTCGCAGTAGACGATGCCCAGCAACAACACGGCAAAACCGCCCAGCAGCCAGGAAAAGATCCCCGCCGGCCCGGCAATCGCGGACACGTGACTGGCCGCGAACAACCAGCCGGAACCGAAGATCGCTCCGAGTCCGATAAATGTGAGGTCGATCAGTGAAAGCTGTTTTTTGAACTTGCCTTGGCCTGACATGGCATCGCCTTCTTGTGAGTTATTGGATAGGCAGTGGGGTGTCACTGGGGCCAGACTTTGAACCGAACAGGCGGGCGGCGATTGATGTTTTATCGCCGGTTCGATGACGAAATCAGCACAATTACGCCGATCAAACGCGGCCCTCGACACGGTCGGGACGATCCTGCAATCTGCATGCAAATGCCGCCCGGCTTAACCTTCGACAGGGGAGCAACCCTTGATGCAGAGCGCGTTATCGATGCTGTCCCAAGGCGTTGACGGCAATCGCCCGCACACCCTTGAAGCATTACTGGCCGGCGCCGCGCAGCTGTTGCCGATGCTCGACGTGATTCCCAACGCGGTGATTTTCATCAAGGATGTGCAAGCGCGTTACGTGCTTGCCAACCGCACGTTGGTGCAGCGTTGCGGCCTGAAGGATCTGCGCCCGTTGCTCGGCAAAACCAGTGCGCAGGTGTTCCCGGCGCAACTGGGGCCTGGGTATACCGAGCAGGATCGCAAAGTGCTGGAGGAGGGGTGGGTACTGGAGGATCAGCTCGAACTGCATCTCTACGGCAGTCGCGAACCGGGTTGGTGCCTGACGCACAAACAACCGTTATATAACCGCGACGGTGAGATCATCGGTCTGGCGGGGATTTCGGTCGATCTGCAATCGGCCAGCGAAACCCATCCGGCGTTCGAGCGGCTGGCCGCCGTCGACGAGCATATCCGTGGCCATTTCAATCGCCGTGTGACCTTGGTTGAACTGACGCGGATTGCCGGCATTTCCGTGGCGCAACTGGAGCGGTACTGCAAACGCGTGTTCCACCTGACGCCCCGGCAGATGATCCAGAAAGTACGCCTGGAACACGCTCATCGCTTGCTGCACAGCGACCTGCCGATCACTGACGTAGCCTTGCAATGCGGCTACACCGATCACAGCGCTTTCACCCGTCAGTTCAAGGCCTCGACCGGCTTCACCCCGCGCCAGTACCGCCAGGCAACAGGCCACTGATGCCCATACCCTCAAACACCGC
>NZ_AKJD01000262.1 GCF_000282515.1 Pseudomonas sp. GM80 | reverse complement strand
TGGCTTCGATGAACTGAAGCACTTGCTGCCGAAACCTACATAACTCATTGAATCTCAAGGAGTTTTCCGTTTCGACTGCGCCGGAAGTGGGGCGAATTATAGACACCTGAGATCTGCCGTCAACACCTATTTTCACAAATCTGTCACATCGGTCAAAAAATCCCGAAAACGCGAAGGCCGACCCCAAGGGGTCGGCCTTCGCTGCACTGCCCTTCTGCTTACAAGCTAGGGAACGCGAACTGCGAGGCTTCATGGCTAGCACGCTGTGGCCAGCGCTGGGTGATTGCCTTGCGACGGGTATAGAAGCGCACACCATCCGGACCATAGGCATGCAGGTCGCCGAACAGCGAACGCTTCCAGCCGCCGAAGCTGTGGTAAGCCACCGGCACCGGCAGCGGTACGTTGACGCCAACCATGCCGACTTCGATCTCGTCACAGAACAGACGCGCCGCTTCACCGTCACGGGTGAAGATGCAGGTGCCGTTGCCGTACTCGTGATCGTTGATCAGTTGCATGGCCTCTTCCAGGCTGTTCACGCGAACGATGCACAGTACCGGGCCGAAGATCTCTTCTTTATAGATGCGCATCTCCGGGGTGACGTTGTCGAACAGGCAGCCACCGAGGAAGAAGCCTTCCTCATGACCGGCCACGCTGAAACCACGACCGTCGACCACCAGGGTCGCGCCCGCTGCCACGCCGTCATCAACGTAGCCGCTGACTTTGTCGCGCGCCTGACCAGTCACCAGTGGGCCCATGTCCAGACCGCACGAAGTGCCAGCACCGATTTTCAGCGCCTGAATCTGTGGAACCAGTTTAGACACCAGCGCATCCGCCACCTGGTCGCCAACACACACGGCAACAGAAATCGCCATGCAGCGCTCGCCGCACGAACCGTACGCCGCGCCCATCAATGCGCTGACCGCGTTATCCAGATCGGCATCCGGCATCAGCACCGCGTGGTTCTTCGCGCCGCCCAGTGCCTGAACGCGTTTGCCGCGTTTGGTGCCTTCTGCATAAATGTATTCAGCAATTGGCGTCGAACCGACGAAGCTCAGCGCTTTGACTTCCGGCGCTTCGATCAGCGCGTCCACCGCAGTCTTGTCACCGTGCACCACGCTCATCACGCCTTTCGGCAAACCGGCTTCCAGCAGCAACTGAGCGATCAGCAATGTCGAGCTTGGGTCACGCTCGGACGGCTTGAGGATGAAGCAGTTGCCGCAGACGATCGCCAGTGGGTACATCCACAGTGGCACCATGGCCGGGAAGTTGAACGGGGTGATACCGGCTACGATGCCCAGCGGCTGAAAGTCCGACCATGCGTCGATGTTCGGGCCGACGTTGCGGCTGTACTCGCCCTTGAGGATTTCCGGGGCAGCGCAAGCGAACTCGACGTTCTCGATACCACGCTTCAATTCACCGGCAGCGTCTTCGAGGGTCTTGCCGTGTTCTTCGCTGATCAGTTGCGAGATGCGTGCTTCGTTCTGCTCGAGCAGTTGCTTGAAGCGGAACATCACCTGGGCACGTTTGGCCGGTGGCGTGTTGCGCCAGGCCGGGAACGCAGCCTTGGCGGCATCGATGGCTTTCTGGATGGTTTCGCGGGTGGCCAGTGGCAGCTTGTGGATAGCCTGACCGGTGGACGGGTTGAACACATCAACCGCGCGACCGTTCTCGGTCACCAGTTCGCCATTGATCAAATGCGGGATAACGCTCATCGAAAACTCCTGAATTTTTGTTCAGCGGGCGCCCATTGAAGGGCGCCTTCTATATATAGGTAGCTTTGTGGGGGAGCTGGATGTCTTTGGCGCTCTTCAGAACGCCTTCGCGAGCAAGCTCGGCTCCCACAGGTTCTGCGTGAAATCAGTCGAGCTTGTTCAGCACTTCGCCGACCGCGTCGAACAGACGATCGAGGTCTTGCGGCTTGCTGTTGAAAGTCGGGCCGAACTGCAGGGTGTCGCCGCCGAAGCGTACGTAGAACCCGGCTTTCCACAGCGCCATGCCCGCTTCGAACGGACGCACGATGGCGTCGCCGTCACGGCCGGCAATCTGGATCGCACCGGCCAGGCCGAAGTTACGGATGTCGATAACGTGCTTGGAGCCTTTGAGACCATGCAGCGCGTTTTCGAAATGCGGCGCGACTTCAGCGACGCTCTGCACCAGGTTTTCTTTTTGCAGCAGGTCGAGTGCTGCCAGGCCGGCGGCGCAAGCCACCGGGTGCGCCGAGTAGGTGTAGCCGTGCGGGAATTCCACGGCGTACTCCGGGGTCGGCTGATTCATGAACGTCTGATAGATCTCGGAGCTGGCAATCACCGCGCCCATCGGGATCGCGCCGTTGGTGACTTGCTTGGCGATACACATCAGGTCCGGGGTCACGCCAAAGGTATCCGCGCCGAACATGTTGCCAGTACGGCCGAAACCGGTGATCACTTCGTCGAACACCAGCAGGATGTTGTGCTGATCGCAAATCTCGCGCAGACGCTTCAGGTAACCCTGTGGCGGCACGAGTACGCCAGCGGAACCGGCCATTGGCTCAACGAATACCGCAGCGATGTTCGAAGCATCGTGCAGTTCGATCAGCTTCAACAGCTCATCGGCCAAAGCGATGCCGCCCTGCTCCGGCATGCCACGGGAGAATGCGTTGCTTGCCAGCAAAGTGTGCGGCAAGTGATCGACGTCCATCATCGCCTGACCGAACAGTTTGCGGTTGCCGTTAACACCGCCGAGGCTGGTGCCGGCGATGTTCACACCGTGGTAACCACGGGCACGGCCGATCATTTTGGTTTTGGTCGCCTGGCCTTTCAGGCGCCAGTAGGCACGCACCATTTTCACCGCGGTGTCGGCGCACTCGGAACCCGAGTCAGTGAAGAACACGTGGTTGAGGTTGCCTGGGGTCAACTCGGTGATTTTCTCGGCCAGTTGGAACGACAGCGGGTGACCGTACTGGAAGCCCGGCGAGTAATCGAGGGTGCCCAACTGCTTGGAGACCGCTTCCTGAATTTCCTTGCGGGTGTGGCCTGCGCCGCAGGTCCACAGACCGGACAGCGAGTCGTATACCCGGCGGCCCTTGTCGTCGATCAGCCAGCTGCCTTCGGCGCCAACGATCAAGCGCGGATCGCGCTGGAAGTTGCGGTTGGCGGTGTACGGCATCCAGTGCGCGTCCAGCTTGAGTTGGCTGGCCAGTGGCGACTGAGCGTTTTCAGGCATGTTCATCGGGCAAAACCTCGCAGGGCATAAGCGTCAGGGAGATAAAAAGCGTTGTTGCAGCTAAATTGCCACGGCGATAAAGTCGGTGAAATCCAACTCTTCTAACCTTCAGTTAGAACCCCGCTAAACAATGAGAACAATAAGATGAGCAGCCGCCGCCCCGATCCGCTGGCCCAGGTCAGTGATTTTGATATTCGCCTGCTGCGGATTTTTCGCAGCGTGGTCGAGTGCGGTGGCTTCTCGGCGGCGGAGACTGTGCTCGGCATCGGTCGCTCGGCGATCAGCCAACAAATGAGCGATCTGGAGCAGCGCCTCGGTCTGCGATTGTGCCAACGTGGTCGTGCGGGGTTTTCGCTGACCGAGGAAGGTCGCGAGGTCTATCAATCGGCGTTGCAGCTATTAAGTGCGCTGGAAAGTTTCCGCACCGAGGTCAATGGCCTGCACCAGCATTTGCGCGGCGAGTTGATCATCGGCCTGACCGACAACCTCGTCACCCTCCCCCACATGCGCATCACCCACGCCCTCGCGCAGTTGAAAGAGCGCGGGCCGGATGTGCAGATTCAGATTCGCATGATTGCGCCGAACGAAGTCGAGCAAGGTGTACTCGACGGGCGCCTGCATGTCGGCGTGGTGCCGCAGGCCAGTGCGTTGTCGGGACTGGAATATCAGCCGCTGTACAGCGAGCGTTCGCTGCTTTATTGCGCGGTGGGGCATCCGCTGTTTTATGTTGATGACAAGCAACTGGATGACGAACGCTTGAACAGCCAGGACGCGATTGCGCCAACGTTTCGTTTGCCGGCGGATGTTCAGGCGCATTACCAGGCGCTCAATTGCACCGCCAGTGCTTCTGACCGGGAAGGCATGGCGTTTTTGATTTTGACCGGGCGTTACATTGGGTATCTGCCGGATCATTACGCCAGTCTTTGGGTGCAGCAGGGGCGTTTGCGTGCTTTGAAAGCAGGAACGCGGTTTTACGATTTGAGTCTGGCATCGGTCACGCGCAAGGGGCGGCGCCCTCATTTGGTGCTGGAGAGCTTTTTGGAGAGTCTGGCGGCGACGCGTTGATAATGCGCGCGACGTTGGTTAGGTACAGCAAGATCAAGGGATCGCAGCCTTCGGCAGCTCCTACAGGGGGGATAAGTTGAGCAAGTGGACAGGTTTTTGCAGAGGGGGAATTACTTCGTTCCTCTGATAAGAAGCCTTAAGCCATGCAGCCAGATTCCGCACCGTCCAGCGACTTGATCTACGGCCTCAACGACCGCCCCAAACCACTCGCCGCCACCCTTGCCGCGCTGCAACACGTGCTCGCCAGTTTCGTCGGCATCATCACTCCGCCGCTGGTGATTGGTTCGGCGCTCGGGCTGACCGCGTATTTGCCGTACTTGATCAGCATGGCGTTGATGGTGTCGGGCGTCGGCACCTTTATTCAGGCGCGGCGGCCGTTCGGGATTGGCGCCGGGATGATCTGTCTACAAGGCACCAGTTTCGCCTTTCTCGGTGCGGTGCTGTCGGCGGGGTTTCTGGTCAAGCAACGTGGCGGCAGCCCGGAAGACATTCTGGCGATGATCTTCGGCGTGTGCTTTTTCGGCGCGATCGTGCAGATCGTCCTCAGCCGTTTCATCGGTCAATTGCGTCGAGTTGTTACGCCGCTGGTGACCGGGATCGTTATCACCCTGATCGGCATCAGTCTGATCAAAGTCGGCATCACTGACCTGGGCGGCGGCTTCAACGCGCCGGACTTTGGTGCGCCGGGCAATCTGGCGCTCGGCGTGTTTGTGTTGCTGACGATCATTCTGCTCAACCGCTCCAATACACCCTGGGTTCGTTTGTCGGCGATCATCATCGGACTGGTGCTCGGCAGTCTGGCCGCCTGGTTCAGTGGGAAACTGATACCGCAGCCATTGCCTGACTTGCCGCTGGTGAGTTTTCCTACACCGTTCAAGTTCGGATTCAGCTTCGACTGGACAGCTTTCCTGCCGGTCGCGCTGATTTATCTGATCAGCACCATCGAAACCGTCGGCGACCTCACTGCCAATTGCATGCTCGCCCGCCAGCCAATCAGTGGCCCTTCTTATATAAGCCGCCTGCGCGGTGGCGTACTCGGCGATGGCGTCAGTTGCATGATCGCCGCGACCTTCAGCGCTTTCCCCAATACCACGTTTGCGCAGAACAACGGCGTGATCCAGTTGACCGGCGTCGCCAGCCGTTACGTCGGGCTGTACATCGGTGCGATCCTGTTTTGTCTCGGCTTGTTTCCGATGATCGGCGCGGTGCTGCAACAGATTCCGAAACCTGTATTGGGCGGCGCGACTCTGGTGATGTTCGGCGCGGTGGCTGCGGCCGGGGTGCGCATCCTCGCGCAGTCGTCACTGGATCGGCGCAGCATGTTGATCATCGCCACTTCGTTCGGCGTTGGTCTGGGCATCGCCGCACAACCGAACCTGCTGCACCTGCTGCCGAAACTGGTGCAGAACCTGTTCGACTCGGCGATCACCAGCGGTGGCCTGACCGCAATCATCCTGTGCCTGTTGCTGCCGGAGTCGAAAACCGAAGCCACTGAAGCGCACGCGCCGCTGAACAAGATCGAACAGGCGTAACGGTTTTATCATTTCAGGACTTGTCGGATCTCTGTGGGTGCGCTATCAACGCAACTGGTTGCACCCACAGACAAACCCGGAAGTGCCTATGACCTTTGAAGTCCCAGCCCATGGCGGCAAACCCGCCAGCCGCATTCGTCAGAAAAACGAAGAGACCATTCTCAAAGCCGCCGAAGACGAGTTCGCCCGTCACGGGTACAAAGGCACCAGCATGAACACCATCGCGCAGAATGC
Organism: Pseudomonas sp. GM80; assembly: GCF_000282515.1. Lineage (GTDB taxonomy): Bacteria > Pseudomonadota > Gammaproteobacteria > Pseudomonadales > Pseudomonadaceae > Aquipseudomonas. The sequence continues at coordinate 8,624 of NZ_AKJD01000262.1, read as the reverse complement.
CGGGCTGCCCAAGGCGAACCTGCATTACTACTTCACCAACAAACTCGGTTTGTACGTGGCGGTGCTGAGCAACATCATCGAGCTGTGGGACAGCACCTTCAACACGCTCACGGCCGAAGACGACCCGGCCGAAGCGTTGACTCGTTATATTCGCGCGAAAATGGAATTCTCCCGACGACAGCCGCAAGCCTCGCGGATCTTTGCGATGGAAGTGATCAGCGGCGGCGAATGCCTGACCGAATATTTCAATCAGGATTACCGCGCCTGGTTCACTGGCCGCGCGGCAGTGTTTCAGGCGTGGATCGATGCCGGCAAAATGGACGCGGTTGATCCGGTGCACCTGATCTTTCTGTTGTGGGGCAGCACTCAGCATTACGCCGACTTCGCCACGCAGATCTGTCGCGTCAGTGGTCGCAGCAAGTTGACCAAGCAGGACATGGAAGACGCCGGCAACAACCTGATCCGCATCATTCTCAAAGGCTGCGGCCTCACTCCTTCTCTATAAGACGTTTATGCCTTTCACCCTCAGCGGTTTTTGCGAGTACCGCGAAGAGATTCGCAAAAGCCGCTTTATCACCTTCGCCACGCCGATCGGCAGCCCTGCTGATGCGCAGGCGTTCTTTGAACAGCACAGCGATTTCAATGCTTCGCACAATTGCTGGGCGTGGAAACTCGGCGATCAATACCGCAGCAATGACGATGGCGAACCGGGCGGTACTGCGGGGCGACCGATTCTTGCGGCGATTGAAGCGCAGGATTGCGATCAGGTCGCGGTGCTGGTCATTCGTTGGTACGGCGGGATTCAACTCGGCACTGGTGGTTTGGCCCGGGCCTATGGCGGTGGTGCGAACAAGTGTTTGCAGACGGCGGCGAAGGTTGAGTTGATCAGTCGGGTGGCGTTGAGTTGTGCCTGCGGGTTTGCCGAGTTGGCGTTGGTGAAGTTACGCGTGGCGGATTTGGCTGGGTTGGTTGTTGAGGAGAATTTTACGGCGAATGGCGTTGAGTTGAAGTTGGCGGTGGGTGAGGCGCAGATTGCGGTGTTACAGGGGCAGTTGGCGGATTTGAGTCGTGGGCGGATTTTGTTGCAGCGGTGAAGCAAGGTCAAAAGATCGCAGCGTGCCGCAGTGCCTACAGGGCTGCGATGTTTTGGGGCGGATGCGAAATTTCATATTTCGCAAACTTGCCCACATCTGCTGTGCACCCGACTGTGGATAACCTGAGCACATAACGCTGTAACCCTTCTGTCACGTGGCTTTGCGCGGTTTGTTCACTTTTCGTTCAATTTGCCCGACGAGATGTAATTTTCAAGCATAAACAATCAGTTAGCCGCGTTTATCACCATTAGGAGAAAGCACCACAGTGCTTATGCCCGACGTTTCGGCTTGCGCACAATAACTGTGGAGCAACCTGTGGATAACCCGTTCATGACCGCCGCAGTCGCAGGTTCTGCCTAGCCCCCACGGGTTTGCTCGTTTTTTGATCAGTTGCCAACGGGCAAAACTGGAGCCCGATCAACGGCTTTGCGCTGTAATGGTGCTGCGAATCCCGCCGATTTTCAGCGCAATGCTCTGCGCCGAGCGCTGCCACCCGCAGCCCGCTCGGGTTCCTGACTCAATGGCCAGGAAATTGCTTTATCCACAGGCACAACTTCAAGCAAGTCGAGCCTGCCATGCCAATCGCGCCTACCCTCCCGCGCCTGCAACTGCGCCACATCAGCAAACGTTATCCCGGTTGTCTGGCCAACGACGCCATCGACCTGAGCATTGCGCCCGGTGAAATTCACGCCCTGCTCGGGGAAAACGGTGCGGGCAAAAGTACCTTGATGAAAATTATCTACGGCGTCACCCAAGCCGACGCCGGGGAAATGCTCTGGCAAGGCCAACGCGTCAACATCCGCAATCCGGCGCAGGCACGGCAGTTGGGCATCGGCATGGTGTTCCAGCATTTCTCGCTGTTCGAAACCCTCAGCGTTGCGCAGAACATTGCGCTGGCGATGGGCGCGAAGGCTGGCACGCCGAAACAACTGGAGCCGAAGATTCGTGAAGTGTCGCGCCGTTATGGCATGGCGCTGGAGCCGGAGCGACTTGTCCACAGCCTGTCGATCGGCGAGCGGCAACGGGTGGAGATTATTCGCTGCCTGATGCAGGACATTCGTCTGCTGATCCTCGACGAACCGACGTCAGTGCTGACACCGCAGGAGGCGGATGAATTGTTCATCACCCTGCGCCGTCTCGCCGCCGAAGGCTGCAGCATTCTGTTTATCAGCCACAAGCTCGGCGAAGTACGCGCGCTGTGTCATAGCGCGACGGTTCTGCGCGGCGGGCGCGTGGCCGGGCATTGCGTGCCGGCCGAATGCTCGGATCAGCAGTTGGCGCAGTTGATGGTTGGCGAAGCGGCGGCGTTGATCGGTGACTACCCAAAGGTCAGCGGCGGCGCGGCGTTTTTGCAGGTGAAGGGCTTGAGCTGGCACAACCCCGATCCGTTTGGTTGCTCGCTGACTGGCATAGATGTGCAGGTACGCAGCGGTGAAATCGTCGGTATCGCCGGAGTTGCGGGCAATGGCCAGGATGAGTTGCTCGCCTTGCTCAGTGGCGAACAAACCTTGCCTCGGGCGGAAGCTGCAACCATTCGATTCGCCGAGCAACACGTCGCCGATCTGCGCCCGGACGCGCGACGCAAATTGGGCCTGGCGTTCGTCCCCGCCGAGCGTCTCGGCCATGGTGCGGTGCCGGAATTGAGTCTGGCCGATAACGCTCTGCTCACCGCGTTCCAGCAAGGCTTGGTCAGCCACGGTTTGATTGAACGCGGCAAAGTCGAAGCCCTCGCCCAACAAATCATTCAGCGCTTCGGCGTAAAAACCCCGGACACGCAAACCGCTGCGCGCAGCCTCTCTGGCGGCAACCTGCAGAAATTCATCCTCGGTCGGGAAATCCTTCAGCAACCGAAACTGCTGATCGCCGCGCATCCGACCTGGGGCGTCGATGTCGGCGCCGCCGCGACCATCCACCGTGCACTGATCGCGTTGCGCGATGCCGGCGCAGCGATTCTGGTGATTTCTGAAGACCTCGACGAACTGTTCCAGATCAGCGACCGCCTCGGCGCGTTGTGCGGCGGACGCCTCTCGGCGCTGCACAACACCGGCGATACGCAACTCAGCGACGTCGGCGGCTGGATGGCCGGCCAGTTCGACAACCCACCTTCTGCCGCCACGGTTTAACGGAGTTTTACTCATGCTGCTTTCCCTCGAACCCCGTGGCCAGCAATCGCGCGTGATGCTTTGGTGCTCGCCGGTACTGGCGGCGGCGCTGACGCTCGGTTGCGGCTCGCTGCTGTTTATCGCCCTCGGCCACGACCCGCTGCAAACCTTGCACACGCTGTTGATTGCACCGGTCAGCGATATGTATGGCGTCTCCGAATTGCTGGTCAAAGCGTTGCCGATTCTGCTCTGCGCTTTGGGTCTGGCGGTGGCGTATCAGGCGCGGATCTGGAACATCGGCGCTGAGGGGCAATTGCTCCTCGGCGCACTCGCCGGCAGTGCCTTGGCGGTGAACATCATCGACATGCAAAGCCGTTGGGCGCTGGTGTTGATTCTGCTCACCGGCACCCTCGCCGGCGCGGCGTGGGCCGGGCTGACCGCGTGGTTACGCACACGTTTCAACGCCAATGAAATTCTCACCAGCATCATGCTCAATTACATCGCGCTGAACCTGCTGCTGTTCTGTGTGCATGGGCCGCTGAAGGATCCGGCCGGATTCAACTTTCCCGAGTCGGCGATGTTCGGTGACGCCAGCCGTTTGCCATTGTTGATGGAGGATGGCCGCGTGCACGCCGGGGTGTATTTCGCCCTGCTCGCACTGGTTGCGGTGTGGGTGTTGTTGCAGAAAAGCTTTGTCGGTTTCCAGATCAAAGTGCTCGGGCTGGACAAGCGTGCGGCGGGGTTTGTCGGCTTTCGCGAGAAGCGGCTGATCTGGCTCGCGCTGTTGATCAGCGGCGGCTTGGCCGGGCTTGCGGGTGTCTGCGAAGTTACCGGGCCGATTGGCCAATTGGTGCCGCAGGTGTCGCCGGGTTACGGCTATGCGGCGATTACCGTGGCGTTTCTTGGGCGCCTCAATCCGATCGGGATTCTGTTCTCCAGTCTGTTGATGGCGCTGCTGTACATCGGTGGCGAGAGCGCACAAATGACGATGAATCTGCCGCAGGCGATCACCCAGTTGTTCCAGGGAATGATGCTGTTTTTCCTGCTCGCCTGTGACGTGCTGATCCTCTATCGGCCACGCCTGAACCTGCGCTGGGTGAAGCGCACGTCGACCACCGCCGTAACCGCCGGAGCGCTGTGATGGATATCGATCTGTTGAGCAATATTTTCTACGCCATGGTGCGATGCGGCACGCCGCTGTTGCTGGTGGCGCTGGGTGAACTGATCTGCGAGAAGAGCGGTGTGCTCAATCTTGGGCAGGAAGGGATGATGCTGTTTGGCGCGGTGATCGGTTTTATCGTCGCGCTGAACAGCGGCAACCTGTGGCTTGGCGTGTTGCTGGCGATGCTCGCGGGCATGCTGCTGTCGTCGCTGTTTGCTTTGGTGGCGCTGGTATTCAATGCCAATCAAGTGGCGACCGGTTTGGCTCTGACGATTTTTGGTGTCGGGCTGTCGACCTTTGTCGGCGCGGCCTGGGTGGGGAAACCACTGGCCGGTTTCGAGCCGTTGGCGATTCCTTATCTGAGTGAAATTCCGCTGATCGGGCGGATGCTGTTTGCGCAGGATCTGCTGGTGTATCTGTCGTTCGCGCTGTTTGCGCTGGTGGCGTGGGTGATCATCAAAAGTCGTGTCGGGTTGATTATTCAAGCCGTGGGTGAGAACCCGGATGCGGCCAGTGCGATGGGCTTGCCGGTGTTGACCGTGCGTACCTTGGCGGTGCTGTTTGGCGGGGCAATGGCCGGGTTGGCCGGGGCTTATTTGTCGCTGGCGTACACGCCGATGTGGGCGGAAAACATGACCGCCGGGCGTGGCTGGATTGCGTTGGCGCTGGTGGTGTTTGCCAGTTGGCGAGTGTGGCGGTTGTTGCTGGGGGCTTATCTGTTTGGCCTCGCCAGCATCCTGCATTTGGTAGCGCAGGGGTTGGGGCTGGCGATTCCGTCGAGTTTGCTGGCGATGCTGCCGTACGTGGCGACGATTTTGGTGTTGGTGTTGTTGTCGCGGGATGCGGTGCGTACGCGGTTGTATGCACCGGTTTCGCTGGGGCAGCCTTGGCAGGCGGGGCATTAGTGCGGTGATTTCAATGGCCCTATCGCTGGCAAGCCAGCTCCCACAGGTTCAGTGGTGATCACAAATTTTGTGCACGGCACAGACACTGTGGGAGCTGGCTTGCCAGCGATGAGGCCCTGACAGGCAACACCTGAGCAATGCCCCACGCCAGTTCGAAGACCAGGAAAACAATCAGAATCGAACTGGCGCCGTGCAGCAAGGCGTACGCTTGCCACCCCGCAAACAAAAACCGCGCCACCGCGTCATACCGTCCATAAAGCGCCTGCGGATCACGAATCCGCAGCACCGCCCACACGCACACCACCGACCCCAACAGATTCGCCATCAACATATGCACTGGCTGAAACACCGGCAATTCGCCGGGCAAATCCAGCGCACTCAACAACCCGTGCACAAGCGCAAAACTCCACGGCGTGGCAAAAGCCACAGTAACGATCAAGTCATACCAGGCACTGCCGCGCACCACGTTGCGATATTGCGTTGAAGTCCACATCGTCCTTGCTCCAGAAATTCAGGGAGCAAGCACGGTAAAGCCTGGAGTATGCTCCAGGGTCAATAGCCCTTTTGAGAGTCGCCATGCGCATCGGTGAATTAGCCCTGGCCAGCGCCGTCAGCCGTGACACCCTGCGTTTCTACGAGCAGCGCGGGCTGATTGCGGCGCAGCGCAGTGCCAATGGTTACCGCGACTATCCACCGGAGATGGTGCAACTGGTGCTCTATATCAAAACCGCGCAGCGCCTGGGATTTACCCTCGGCGAGATCGGTGACAGTGTCGCGGCGTTGTGGAACGCGCCCGATCCGGACAACGCTGTGGCGCAACTTCTGCGCGACAAACTGCAACTGATCGAAACCCGCATGAGCGAACTCGACGTACTGCGGCAAGAGCTGCAACTTCGGCTCGGTCAGGCCTGTCCATTGAATCCATGATCCTCATTCATCAAGGAAGCCCCTCATGTCTGCAAAAAACGCACTGATCATCGGCGCCTCCCGGGGCCTTGGCCTCGGTCTGGTGAAAACCCTGCTGGCCGACGGCTGGCAAGTCACCGCCACCGTGCGCAATCCTGCCAATGCCGATGCGCTTCAAGCATTAGGCAAGGTGCGGATCGAGAAGCTCGACATGGACGATCAGCAAGCGGTGATCGCATTGAGTCAGCAACTCAAGGGCGAAACCTTTGATCTGCTGTTCGTCAACGCCGGGGTCAAAGGCCCGGCCGATCAGACCCCGGGCGGCGCGACATTGGCCGAAGTCGGTCAGCTGTTTTTCACCAATGCGGTGGCGCCGATCAATCTGGCCCAGCGTTTTGTCGGGCAGATTCGTGACGGCAGCGGCGTGCTGGCGTTCATGAGTTCCGGGCTGGGCAGCGTGACCGTGCCGGACGCGCCGGAACTGGCGCTGTACAAGGCCAGCAAGGCTGCGCTGAATTCGATGACCAACAGTTTTATCACGCAATTGGGCGAGCAGAAGATGACCGTGTTGTCGCTGCATCCGGGTTGGGTGAAGACGGACATGGGTGGCGAAGGCGCGGATCTGGATGTGGAAACCAGCACTCGTGGGCTGATCGATCAGGTGAATGCGTACACCGGCAAGGGCGGGCATCACTTCATCAACTACAAGGGTGAAACCATTCCCTGGTAAGCAGCGAAATCAGAATCCCCTGAATACCTGCATGACTGGCTAACTGTAGGAGCTGCCGAAGGCTGCGATCTTTTGATTGTAAAAAACAAGATCAAAAGATCGCAGCCTTCGGCAGCTCCTACAGGGTTGCGTGGTTTGTTGGAATGGGCGTTGTCGGATTACATCGCCATTGGGTTGTGTATTTTGGTGATGTTGTCCTGTCGGGTTGGGCTTGCCCGATGCAGCGTTTTGTTTGACACTGCGCACCTCGTCCCCGCGGCGACCCTGGATCAGCAGACAGGGCATCACTGAGCTGGCAACCCTGAACCCAACTTTCAGAGGAGCCGGCAACATGCCCGCGACCCGTACCTGGTTAAAAAATCCCCTCGCTATTTTCACCTCCAACGAGCTCGATGCCCGTGGCGGTCTAGTCGTGCAAGACGGTGTCATCGTCGAAGTACTGGCTGCCGGCCAACAGCCGTCGGCGCCGTGCAATGAAGTGTTCGATGCCCGCGAGCATGTGATCCTGCCGGGCCTGATCAACACCCATCACCATTTCTATCAAACCCTCACCCGCGCCTGGGCCCCAGTGGTCAATCAGCCGTTGTTCCCGTGGCTGAAAACCCTGTACCCGGTGTGGGCGCGTCTGACACCTGAGAAACTCGCCCTCGCCACCAAAGTCGCGTTGGCCGAGCTGCTGCTGTCCGGCTGCACCACCGCTGCCGACCATCACTACCTGTTCCCGGATGGCCTGGAAAACGCCATCGACGTGCAAGTCGAAACCGTGCGTGAACTGGGCATGCGCGCCATGCTCACTCGTGGTTCGATGAGCCTCGGCGAGAAGGACGGTGGCCTGCCGCCACAACAGACCGTGCAGGAAGGTCAGGTGATTCTCGACGACAGTCAGCGCCTGATTCACGAGTACCACGAGCGTGGCGATGGCGCGCAGATCCAGATCGCGCTGGCGCCGTGCTCGCCGTTCTCGGTGACCCCGGAAATCATGTCGGCCAGTGCCGAACTGGCGAACAAGCTCGACGTGCGCCTGCACACGCACTTGGCCGAAACCCTCGATGAAGAAGATTTCTGCCTGCAGCGTTTCGGCCTGCGCACTGTCGATTATCTCGACAGCGTCGGCTGGCTCGGCCCGCGTACCTGGCTGGCCCACGGCATCCATTTCAATCCGGACGAAATCGCTCGCCTCGGTCAGGCTGGCACCGGGATTTGCCATTGCCCGAGTTCGAACATGCGTCTGGCTTCCGGCATCTGCCCGAGTATTGATCTGACTGACGCCGGTGCGCTGTTTGGTCTGGGCGTCGATGGTTCGGCGTCCAACGATGCGTCGAACATGATTCTCGAAGCGCGTCAGGCGTTGTACATCCAGCGTCTGCGTTATGGCGCCGAGAAGATCACTCCGGAACGCGTGCTGGGTTGGGCGACCAAGGGCTCGGCGAGCTTGTTGGGCCGTACCGACATTGGTGAGATTGCCGTGGGCAAGCAGGCGGATCTGGCGTTGTTCAAGCTCGATGAGCTGCGCTTCTCCGGCAGCCATGATCCGATTTCGGCGCTGCTGTTATGCGGCGCGGATCGTGCGGATCGGGTGATGATTGGCGGCAAGTGGCGCGTGGTCGATGGCCAGGTTGAAGGCCTTGACCTGAAAGGCCTGATCGCCGATCACAGCCAGGCGGCACGCCAACTGATCGCCGGCACCTGATCCCCCTCCCCATATGATCGTTCCCACGCTCTGCG
>NZ_AKJD01000261.1 GCF_000282515.1 Pseudomonas sp. GM80 | reverse complement strand
CCGGTAGGACCTGCCGCAGGCTGCGATCTTTTGATTTTGTGTTTTGAAAAACAGATCAAAAGATCGCAGCCTGCGGCAGCTCCTACAGGGTTGGGGAAGGCCTTAAATAATAATATTTCTCGTTTGTTACTAAATCGCGTCTCCACTCTTCGTCTTTGAACCAAAGGATATTTCCCCTCGAAGACAAGGAGTCGGCTGCGATGTTCGCGCCCATCACCCGTTCCATGACCCTCACGCTTGGTCTGTGCAGCGCTGCGTTCAGCGCTGATCTACTGGCTGAAAAAGATACCGCAAACCCGCCAAATCCGGCCGCTACAGCGTTGGAACTTGCTGCGACCGATGTCACCGCCCAAGGCCTGGGCACCACCACCGAAAACACTGACGCTTACACCACCGGTGCGATGAGCACCGCGACTCGGCTGAACCTGTCGATCAAGGAAACTCCGCAGTCAGTGTCGGTGGTCACCCGCCAGCAAATGGATGATTTCAAACTCGGTACGTTGACCGAGGCCATGCAGCAGACCACCGGCGTGGTGGTACAGCACCTCGATTCCGACCGGGTCAGCTATTCGTCACGCGGCTACTCGATCAACAACTTCCAGATTGACGGCATGCTCAACACCTTCGGCCGCATGAAGTCCGACGCCGATACCATCATCTACGACCGCATCGAGGTGGTGCGCGGCGCCACGGGGCTGACCACCGGCGCGGGCGATCCGTCAGCGACCATCAACATGGTGCGCAAGCGTCCGACGGCACAACTGCAGGCTCTGGCCGGGGTCAGCGGCGGCAGTTACGACGATTACTACAGTTACGTCGACGTTGGCGGCCCGCTGGCCTTCGACGGTCGTTTACGCGGGCGCACGGTGCTGGCCTATCGCGACAGCCAGTCGATCAAGGATAAATACGCGCTGCAACGCGAGGTCGGTTACGGCATTCTCGAAGCGGACCTGACCGAATCAACCGTATTGGCCGTGGGCTACGACTACCAAGACAAACAAGTGCAAGGCACGTCCTGGGGCACGGTGCCGTACTGGAACGCCGATGGCAGCAAAGCGGGACTGGGTCGTTCAACCAACATGGCGACCTCGTGGAGTTCCTGGCCGCTGCGTGACAAGACCGCCTTCGCCACGCTGGATCAGCAACTTGCCGGCGGCTGGCATTTGAAAGCCGCGTACACCCATCGTAAAAGCGATTCCGACGGCAAAACCTATTATGGCGGTGGCGGTTTTCCTGAAGCCGATCGCAGCGGGATGGTCGCGTACATGGGGCACATGATCGGCGATCAGAGCATGAAGGCTTACGACTTCAACTTGTCCGGCCCCTACTCTTTGCTGGGCCGCGAACACGAATTGATGGTCGGCTATGGCGAGGCCCAATACCGTGCCGACTCGCCGTATACCGTTGACGGCCCGACTGCGGCGGACTACGCAAACATCCGTGACTGGAAATACATGGGCGACATCGCCAAATTCCCGGACACGGTGACGGGACTCAGTGGCTCGAAAAGCCAGACCCGGCAAAAGGCCGGTTACCTGGCCACCCGCTTGAGCTTTACCGACCAGTTGCATGCTGTGCTCGGCAGCCGTTACGGCAGTTGGGACGAATCCAGTCGCGATAACTATTACGACAGCCAATTGCAATTGAGTCGTTTCGACGCAACCCGTCAGCGTCAAAACGACATCTGGACGCCGTACGCCGGCCTGCTTTACGACCTGACCCCGGAATACACCGCCTACGTCAGCTACACCGACATCTTCAAACCGCAAAGCAACCGTGACAGCAGTCGCAACTACCTCGACCCCGTGGTGGGCAGCAACTACGAACTGGGACTCAAGGGCAGTCTGCTGGAAGAACGTCTGAACCTGTCGACCGCATTGTTCTGGAGCAAACAGGACAACGTTGCCGAAGTCGACGATTCGGTCGCACCGGATCCGGTCACCGGCGAGGAGTTCTACAAGAGCGGCGGCAAAGGCAACAAGGTCAACGGCTTCGAAGCTGAAGTTTCGGGTGAAGTGCTCACTGGCTGGAACATGACCGCCGGCTATACCTACACCCATTCGGCCAATGGTGAAAAGGAACGGAGCAACACCAACCAGCCGCTGAACATGTTCCGTTTGTCCACGGCGTATCGCTTGCCGGGCAACTGGAACGCGCTGACCGTCGGTGGCGCTGTCAATTGGCAGAGCGACGTCTACGGCACCGCCAACCGCCCGATCGGGCGCGGCGCCAACGGGCGGATTCTCACTGAACGTACGCGCATCAACCAGGACGCCTACACCGTGGTCAACCTGATGTCGCGTTATGAGTTCGACAAGCACCTGTCGGCCTCGCTGAACGTCAACAACCTGTTCGACAAGAAGTATTACGACAACGTCGGCTTCTACAACGGCGTGTACTGGGGAGACCCACGCACCGTAACGCTGAGCCTCGACTGGAAGCTCTAACCCTCCCCAGCTAACTGAGATCACCTGTGGTGAGGGGATTTATCCCCGATGGACTGCGCAGCAGGCCCTTGTTCCAGGGAGATGCTCGCCCTCCGGCGGGAGCAAGCTCCCTCACCACAGTTTGGGTGACAGGCGTTCCACTGCGTTAACCCCGAGTTAATTCACCTCCTACAGACTTTGTTCCGAGTTCTGCTTCATGGATGAACGGCTCCGACGTTTTTCAGTAGGAGGCACCATGAAAACCACCACAGCAATCCTTGCAGGTCTGCTCACCCTTGGCTCTGCCAGCGTTTTCGCCGAAGGCGGCGCTGAGCGCATGCACCATTACTACGACAACTTCCCGGTCCAGCGCACGCAAAGTGCGCCGGCCAGCGACGCCAAAGCCCAAGAGCTGCGGGTCCCCGCCGACCAGACCGCACAAGTGACCGAGTCTTATCGCGACTGATTTATCGAGCAACCGATGGACCTCTCTCGGCTGCGCTCCGGCCTGAGAGATGACAGTTGGGCGCCCTGTTCGGGCGCCTTTTTTTATGCCTGCAGATCCTTGATCCAGAACAGCATGCGCCCGTGCTCCGGATTGAACATGCCCGGCGCAAAGCCGAACTTGCGGTAGGAACCCTGCGCGACTGGATTGCCTTCCAGCACTTCGAGGGTGATCTTGCAGCAACCACGCTGACGAGCGATGTCCTCGACTTTTTGCAGCATTTTCTGACTCAGGCCGAGGCCGCGAAATTTGCCCACCACCGCCACATCGTGGACGTTGACCAACGGCTTGCAGGCAAAGGTTGAAAAACCCTCGAAGCAATTGACCAGCCCCGCCGGCTCGCCGCCGACGAACGCCAGCACACTGAAAGCGTAAGGCCGACGGGCCAGTTCTTCCGGCAACCGTCGCAGCAGATCAGGATCGAGCGAATGACCGCCGCCCATGGGGTCTTCTGCGTAATGATTGAGCACGATGCCGATGGCCTCGGCGTGCAGTGGATTGGTGTAGCTGGCCTGAAGCACAAGAATCTCTGCGGAATCCATTTCCATCCCCGAATACACATGAGCCCCGGCGCGCAAAATGCACGCTGACAGGCTGCTCGACCTTAGCGCGGGGGGGAACTGGTGGGCAACCCGCAACAGCAAAAGATCAAAAGATCAAAAGATCAAAAGATCAAAAGATCGCAGCCTTCGGCAGCTCCTACATGGGAATACCGTACTCACTGTAGGAGCTGCCGAAGGCTGCGATCTTTTGCTGTTATCAATGCCCCCAAATCAACTCTTCAGTCCAGCCCAGCTCGGCGAAGTCCTGCGCACGCAGGGCACTTTCACCGGCACAAAAAAACTCATCCAGTTGCGGCGGCTTTACCGACGTACCGCTGAGCATCGCATGCACCTGGCCACGGTGATGGATCTGATGCTCAAACAAGTGCGCCAGCATGCGCAAACGGCTGTCGTGTTGCGGCGTGTCGCGAGCAATGGTGACGATACGCGCAAGGTCGGCGTCGCGCAGTTGCTCGCAATAGGCGATCAAACGCCGATCAACATGCGCCTGTTCGGCACGCAACGCGGCAGCCTCGGTAAACGGTTCGTCCTGAGTGAAAAACACGTAGCAATCGGGATGCGGCTCATCGCCGCGCAACTCGCGTTCCAGCGCATCGACGTAGAACCAGTCGCAGGTGAGGATGTGATTGAGGGTCAGGCGAATGCCCGGAAAAAAGCTCACCCGTGGTGCCGCAAGGTCGGCGTCAGAGAGCTGCGCCCAAGCCTTGGCCAGTCGGTGATTGGCCCAGGCGTTCTGATACGCCTGGGTCAGTAGATGATGGGACAGCGGTTGGGTCATGTCGGCGCCCTCTTCACTGATCAAGCTTCGGCAAAGCGCTGCAATTGCATCTCCTGCAAGCGGCTGAGGGTGCGGCGGAACGGGAATTCCAGATAACCCTCGGTGTACAGCGCGTCCATTGGCACGTGTGCCTCGACGTACAGCGGCACCTTACGGTCGTAGCACTCATCGACCAGCGCAATAAAGCGGCGCACACCATCGTCGTGTACCGACAACTGCGGGAGTTCTCGATCCCCTGCCACTACCCGCTCGGCGCTGTCTTCTGTACCACGGGCGATGCGCCCTTCCCGCTTCTGCGCGCTGAGGTTGGGTACCTCGCCCAACAGAATAGCTCGGTAGGTATCGCACAGCGCGATGAAATCCATGGCGGCAAAAGGCTGTTCGCAAAGATCAGCGTAGCGGCACCACAACACTGCTTCGCTGGCTTGCACCACATTCAACATCCGATGCCCGACCGACACCGGCTGGTCACTGGCCGATTCCCCGGCCGCCAGAGCCTGAAACACCTCGCCCAACGCACTGGCCGCGCCCGGTGTGGCAACAAAATAACGCTGCAGACCGGCGCCTGGGTGCAGGCGATGATCTTCGGCACCGTTCACCGGCACCACCTGCATGTGCGCCTTGATCGCCGCAATCGCCGGGGTAAAACGGTCACGGTTGAAGCCATCGGCATACAAATCATCCGGCGGCAGGTTGGAAGTGCAGACAACCACCACGCCTTCGTCGAACATCACTTGGAACAGGCGCCCGAGAATGATCGCATCGCCAATGTCATTGACGAACAGTTCATCGAAGCACAACACGCGCACTTCGGCCGCCAGCTCTTTGGCCAATGCGCGCAACGGATCGGCAATGCCGCTCAACTGGAACGAACGCTGGTGTACCCAGCCCATGAAATGGTGAAAATGCTGACGCCGCGCCGGCACCCGCAGGCTCTGATAGAACTGATCCATCAGCCAGGTCTTGCCCCGGCCGACCGGGCCCCACAGGTAAACGCCGCTGACCGCACGGGCTCCGGCATGCAAGGCTTCATGGCATTTTTGCAGCGCCCAGACCGCGTGTTCCTGAGCTTCATCCTGGATGAAGCCCTTGTGTTCGATGGCGTGCTGCCAGGCGCTTAGAGGAGAGTCGAAAGTCATGCGCGGCAGTATGCCATGACCCTGCTGAACGTGTGGCAACGATCAAATCAGTCAGTGATGCCCGCTGCTCGCGACCCGCAAACGATAAAGACCGGACCCCAAGCGCACAAGCCGGCGGATTCTGGCTTGGCTGTAGGCAAAGGCGCAAAGTTGCGTAGCCTGAAAAGAGTGTCTGTGGGTGTTGCTTAAACAGTGAGGTTTAAGGCGTCGACCACGCATGCATTCCCTCCCGCGGTAACCGGCTGACCGTTGAGCACCAAGCGTATTGACAGCCAATATTACCAGCATCATATTGTCGCCATATTTCGACCGTAATCTTATTTCCACCATTTGATTTCATCGAGGACATCGTCATGCATTACAAGGTTTTCGGCCGTAAAACCGGCCTGCGTGTTTCGGAACTGGCGCTGGGCGCTGGCAACTTCGGCACCGGTTGGGGCCACGGCGCGGAGCGCGATGAAGCCAAGCGCATCTTTGATGGCTATCTCGATGCCGGGGGCAATTTCATTGATACCGCCAATGGCTATCAGGGTGGGCAATCGGAATCGATGCTCAGCGAGTTCATCGCCCCGGAACGTGATCGTCTGGTGATCGCCAGCAAATACACGATGGGTACTACACCGGCGGACGGCATTTCCCACACCGGCAACAGCCGTAAAAACATGGTGCGCGCCGTCGAAGAAAGCCTGAAACGCTTGAACACCGATCACATCGATCTGTTCTGGGCGCATATCAGCGACGGCGTGACGCCGATGGAAGAAATCCTGCGTGGATTTGATGATCTGGTTCGCGCGGGGAAAATTCACTACGCCGGATTGTCGAACTTCCCGGCATGGAGGATCGCCCGTGCCGACGTGCTTGCAGAGGTGCGTGGCTTTGCGCCGATTGCGGCGATTCAAGTCGAGTACAGCCTCGCCGAACGCAGCGCTGAACGCGAGTTGCTGCCGATGGCTGAAGCCCTCGGTTTGGCCGCCACACTGTGGTCGCCACTGGGCGGCGGCTTCCTCACCGGCAAGTATCGCGGCAACGATGACAACAACCGTGCGGCGAAACTCGGCATGTTGGTGCATGCGGAAAAGAGCGCTCGGGAAACCGCCCTCCTCGATACTTTGCTGGCGGTCGCCAGCGAAATCGGCGTTAGCCCGACCCACGTCGCCATTGCGTGGTTGCGGGAAAAAGCCAAGCGCTCAACCACCGCGCTGATTCCGATTCTGGGATCGCGGACTCGTGAACAACTTGATGCGACGCTGGGTGCACTCGACGTGCAATTGAGCGATGACCAACTGGCCCGACTCGATGGCATCAGCAGCACGGCGGCGGGTGTTCCACACGAGACGATTGTCAGCTCGACTCCGCGTTTTACCGGTTCGCAGATACTGGATTTGCCTAAGGTTCCGGTGGCGTAGGAGTTTTGGGACCTGCTCGCGAACGCGGTTTGTCATTCAACATTCATGTTGGCTGAACTGGCGTCTTCGCGAGCAGGCTCACTCCTACAGGGTTATGCGGTGTTAATCAGAGATCGACTTTGTGTCGGGCGGCGTAGAGGCAAAGCATTTCCATCGCCAGCGTGGCGGCGGCCAGCGAGGTGACGTCGGCGTGATCGTAGGCCGGGGCGACTTCGACGACGTCCATGCCGACCAGATTGATCCCGCGCAAACCGCCGAGAATCTCCAGCGCCTGCACCGTGCTCAGGCCGCCGCACACCGGTGTGCCGGTGCCGGGTGCGAAGGCCGGGTCGAGGCAGTCGATATCGAAGGTCAGATACACCGGGTTATCGCCGACCCGCGCGCGGATCGCTTCGACAATCGCTTCGCAGCCACGCCGATGCACTTGCCGCGCATCGAGGACCTGAAAACCCATCGGGTCGTCATTGGTGGTGCGCAAACCGATCTGCACCGAACGCGCCGGGTCCACCAGACCTTCGCGGGCCGCGTGCCAGAACATGGTGCCGTGGTCGACACGCTTGCCCTCTTCATCCGGCCAAGTGTCGCTGTGCGCATCGAAGTGGATCAGCGACAGCCTGCCGTGTTTGCGCGCATGCGCCTTGAGCAGCGGGTAGCTGATGAAGTGGTCGCCGCCGAAGGTGAGCATGGCGCTGCCGGCATTGAGAATGTGTTCGGCATGGGCCTCGATGCTCTCCGGGATGCTGTGCGGTGAGCCGTAATCGAAATCGCAGTCGCCGTAATCGATAACGGCCAGATGATCGAACGGGTCGAATGCCCACGGCCAGTGGCGCTCCCAGGCAATCCCGGTGGAGGCTGCGCGAATCCCGCGCGGTCCGAAACGTGCGCCGGGACGGTTGCTGGTGGCGGTGTCGAATGGCACGCCGCTGACGGCAACGTCGACGCCACGCAAGTCACGGCTGTAGCGTCGGCGCATGAAACTGGTGATGCCGGCGTAAGTGCTTTCGGCGGCAGTGCCGTAGAGGCTGTCACGGGTCATGGCCTGGTCGTTTTGCATTGGCACGTCCATCGGAGTGCTCCTTCTTATTGTATTCAGGGCTATTGGTGGCTACGGAAAGTGGTCCAGAGGCGCGTGCGCTGGCGCATGTCCTTGAGGTTCATGCTGCGATCGGCGTACAGCCGCGCGCGCACATCGCTCGGCGGGTAGATGTCGGGATCGCTGCGCACGGCTTCATCCACCAGCGGCGTCGCGGCCTGATTGGCAGTGGCGAAGAACAGCGTATTAGTCAGCTCAGCCACCGAATCGGGGCGCAACATGAATTCGATAAAGGCCCGGGCGGCGGCGGGGTGCGGCGCGTCTTTGGGAATGGCGAGGTTGTCTTGCCAGATCAGCGTGCCTTCCTTGGGAATGCGATACGCGACTTCGTAAGGCTTGTTGGCCTTGCGCGCCTGATCGGGGGCCATACTCGCGTCGCCGTTATAGGTCAGCGCCAGGCAGACGTTGCCGCTGGCCAGGTCATTGATCTGCCGGCCGGTGGCGACGTAGAGCACCGACGGTTGAAGTTTTTGCAGCAACGCCTCGGCCGCTGCCAGATCCTGTTTGTCGGTGCTGTAAGGGTCTTTGCCCAAATAATGCAGGGCCAGACCGATGACTTCCTGCGGCGAATCCAGAATTGCGATCCCGCAATCTTTGAGCTTGCTGGCATATTCAGGTTTGAACAGCAAATCGAGGCTATTCAATGGCACGTCCGGCAGACGCTGCTTCACCGCTTCGACATTCATGCCCAGCCCCAACGTGCCCCAGGTGTATGGCACGCCATAGCGATTGCCGGGATCGACGGCGGCAAGTTTCTCCAGTAAATCCGGATCAAGATTGGCGTAGCCCTTGAGTCCGTCGTGGGGGATTTCTTTCAGCGCGCCTGCGGCCAATCCCCGGGCCAACACGCTGGACGATGGAACGACAACGTCATACCCGCTGCCACCGGTGAGCAATTTGGTTTCCAGCACCTCTGAGGTATCGAAGGTGTCGTAGCGCACGTGGATGCCGGTTTCCTGCTCGAAACGCTGCAAGGTTTGCGGCGGTACGTAATCGGCCCAGCTGTAGAGGTTGAGGGTTTTCTCCTCGGCCTGAGCGTGGATGGCCACGGACAACAACAGCATGGGGAAACACAGCTTGAACAAGGGAGCCATGACGAACACCTGACCGGAGGAAGTGGTTGCAGGATGCGCCGTCGGATACATTAGAAAAATAGCTGAATAATTATCCTGACTTTATCCCGGAGTAATGTGATGTTGGGGCAACTCCACGATATTGATTTGCAGTTGCTGCGCCTGTTTGTGCGGGTGGTCGAGTGCGGTGGTTTCAGTGCCGCGCAAGGTGATCTGGGCCTGAGCCAGTCGAGCATCAGCCAGCAAATGGCCAAACTGGAAACCCGCTTGGGTTATCGCCTGTGCAGCCGGGGCAAGGGCGGATTCAGCGTGACACCCAAGGGTGAGCAATTGCTGATCGCGGTGCGTGCGCTGTTCGAGTCGATCGAGCTGTTCCGCCATCAATCCAACGGCGTCGCCGGACGCTTGATCGGTGAAGTACGGCTGGGGATTTCCGAGTCGGTCGATCAGTCAGTGCTGCAACGCGTCGCCGCGGCCATCCGGCGTTTTCGCGAGCGCGACGAGTCGGTGCGCATCGAGTTGATCAGCGCCATGCCCGGCGAAATGGAACGCCTGCTGTTGCAACAGCGGCTGGATCTGGCGATCGGCTATTTCTCGCAAGTGCAGAGCGCTTTCGATTATCGGCAGTTGTTCAGCGAAACCCAGCATTTGTATTGCGCGCCGGGGCATCCGTTGTTTACCGACGCGGCGCCCAGTGACGCGGCGCTTGAGGCATGCGACCGAGTCGATCACCCCTACCGTTTTCTGCGCAGCGACGAGCCGTTCCAGGGCAAGGTCTGTTCGGCGCGATCGGAGCAGGTCGAGGGCACGTTGGCGTTTATCCTGTCGGGCAAACATGTCGGTTATCTGCCGGACCACTATGCGCATCAGTGGCAAGCCAACGGTTTGCTGCGCGCCTTGCGTCCCGGCGAGTTGAGTTTCGAAGTGGCCTTCCATCTCGCCCGGCATCGAGCGCAGGTGCCCGGGGATGCGCAAAAGGCATTCGAAAAAGACTTGTTGGCAGCCTTCACCTGAACACCGCAATGACCGGGTATGGAACAACTCATTGATGGCAATAGAACACTTGTGGCGAGGGGATTTATCCCCGATGGGGCGCGCAGCGGCCCCGGCTCTTTTGCCTGTTGAAAATGCAGGGGACTGCTGCGCAGTCCATCGGGGATAAATCCCCTCGCCACAGATGAATCCCTCTTTACACAGATAAATCCTGCTCTGCATAGATAGATCCTGCTCTTCACGGGTGTGACTTGTGCCAGGGTTGGTTGCAAAAAGCCCCCTGAGCCAATAAAACCTGACCTTTCAGGCAATTTTATTGCGTTGCCCTCGCCGCCCGCTTGCGGCATCCTGCGCACCCATTTTCTGACCCGGCACCGCCTCGCGGCACGCAAATCACCATGACCGCCTCTGAAAAAGCCTCGCGCAACAACGACCTGATCTACGGTCTCAACGACCGTCCGCACCTCACGGCGACCGTGTTTGCCGCCCTGCAACACGTGCTGGCGAGCTTCGTCGGCATCATCACCCCGACCTTGATCATGGGTGGTGCTCTCGGCCTGCACAGTGAAATCCCTTACCTGATCAGCATGGCACTGTTCGTCTCCGGTCTCGGCACCTTCGTGCAGGCCAAACGTTTCGGCCCGGTCGGTTCTGGTTTGCTGTGCCTGCAAGGCACCAGTTTTTCCTTTATCAGCGTAATTCTCAGCGCCGGTTTCATGGTCAAGGCACGCGGTGGCGGCACCGATGAAATCCTCTCGACGATCTTCGGCGTGTGTTTCTTCGCCGCGTTCATCGAAGTGGTGCTGAGCCAGTTCATCGGCAAATTGCGCATGCTGATCACCCCGGTGGTCACGGGCACAATCATCACCCTGATGGGGCTGTCGCTGATCAAGGTCGCGATGACCGACATTGCCGGCGGTTTCGGCGCGCCTGACCTTGGCGCCTCCAGTCACCTCTTCTTGGCGGCGCTGGTGATCGGCACCATCGTTGTGCTCAACCGCGTCGACGTGCCGTTTCTGCGTCTGGGCGCGATCGTCATTGGCCTGACCCTCGGCTACGTGGTGGCGTGGCTGATGGGCACGGTGGATTTCGCCTCGATGCCCGAGGTGCCGCTGGTCAGCGTGCCCGTGCCGTTCAAGTACGGTTTCAACTTCGACTGGGTGGCGTTCGTCCCGGTGGCGGTGATTTTCCTCGTGTCGCCGCTGGAGGCTGCGGGCGACTTGACCGCCAACTCGATGATCTCGCGGCAACCGGTGAAAGGCCCGCTGTACATCCGCCGGATCAAGTCCGGCCTGCTCGCCGACGGCCTTAACTCGGCCATGGCGGCGGTGTTCAACAGCATGCCGATGGTGACGTTCGCGCAGAACAACGGCGTGATTCAACTTACCGGGGTGGCCAGCCGCTACGTGGCGTTCTTCATCGCCGGTCTGCTGGTGCTGCTGGGCCTGTTCCCGATGATCGGCGCGGTGCTGCAATTGATGCCGAAACCGGTGCTCGGCGGCGCTGAACTGGTGATGTTCGGCACCGTCGCCGTGGCCGGAATCAAGATCCTTGCCGAAGCCGGTCTGCATCGGCGCAACATGCTCATCGTGGCGATTTCCCTCGGCATGGGCCTGGGCATCGCCGCCGTGCCGGAGGTTCTGCGTGAACTGCCGCAAGCGCTGCGCAATATCTTCGAATCGCCAATCACCGTTGGCGCACTCTGCGCTATCGTGCTGAATATCTTCCTGCCGGAAGAATTCATCGAGCTGGAAGAGGACGATTTCGACCCGGAAGCGTCGATTCTTCAGGTCATGGAAAATCCGGACATGCCGGCCAAAGGTGAACCTGCCCCGGCGGCGGCTGTCGCACAGTTGAACCGCTAACGTCTGGCCTTGGAACAAAGGGCTGAGCCGGCAACGGTTCAGCCCTTTTTTTTGAGAGACCGTTTATGCGCCGCCTCCACGCCGTCATGCTGTCGCTACTGCTGCTGTCCCTCAGTGCCTGCGCGCTGTTTCCCAACCGTGATCCGGTGAACATCAATGTGGTTGGTCTCGAACCGTTGCCGAGCCAGGACCTGGAAGTGCGCTTCGCCATCAAGTTGCGCGTGCAAAACCCCAACGAAACCGCGATCGATTACAACGGCATCGCCCTCGATCTTGAGGTCAACGGCCATTCGCTGGCCTCGGGTGTGAGCGATCAGAGCGGCTCGATCCCGCGCTTTTCCGAAACCATCGTCAGCGTACCCGTCAGCATTTCCGCCTTCTCGGTACTGCGCCAGACCCTCGGCCTCAGCCAGACACAAACCCTCGACAACCTGCCCTACGTGTTGCACGGCAAACTCGCGGGCGGCTTGTTCGGCACCATGCGCTTCGTCGACAGTGGCAAGCTGAGCTTGCCCAAGGCCAGTGCCGCAACCTGGTAAAAATGCGTTAGCCTCGCACGTCTATCAAAGACACTCAGGGAGGCTGCAGGTTTATGGAAGATACACCGACGTTGTACACCGAACGGCTGATCCTGCGTGCGCTGCAACTGCACGATGCCCAAGCGGTGCAGCAACAGTTTGCGCAGTGGGAGGTGGTGCGTTATCTGAACGCCGCCGTTCCTTGGCCCTACCCCGAAGATGGTGCGCTCACCTACTTGCGCGACATTGCTTTACCAGCAGTGGCGGCCGGCAAGGAATGGCATTGGTCGATTCGCTTGAAGTCAGCGCCCGAGCAGTTGATTGGCAACATCAGCCTGATGGATCAGCCGGACAACAACCGTGGCCTGTGGCTGGCACCGGCGTGGCAGGGTCAAGGGTTGATGACTGAAGCGTGTGCGGCGGTGAGCGAATACTGGTTTATCACTCTGAATCGTACGGTGATGCGCGTGCCCAAAGCGGCGCCCAACCTCGGCTCGCGCAAACTGTCCGAGCGTGCGGGCATGCGCCTGATTCGAACCGACGAAGACAACTTCGTCAGCGGCCGCTTCCCCCGTGACATCTGGGAAATCACCCGCGAAGAATGGCTGCAAAACCACTAAGCCCCCTGTAGGAGCTGCCGAAGGCTGCGATCTCTTGATCTTGTTGTTAAAAAGATCAAAAGATCGCAGCCTTCGGCAGCTCCTACAGGGGATTTTCGGGTTTACGTTGTGAAGCGCACGCCGGGTTTGGCGCGTTCGTCCACGCTCAGTTCGAACACGTCCGGCCGTGCATAGTGGCCGACCACGTCGTAGTCATACCGTGCGCGCACCAGTTCTGCAGTATCGATTTCGGCGGTGAGCAATCCGGCCTCACCGCGCAGCGGTCCGGCCAACACGTCGCCCATTGGCCCGACGATCACGCTGCCACCGGCAATCAACGGTCGGTCCGCTGGCCAATTGGCGATCTCTACCCCCAGCGCATTCGGCGAGGCCTGCACCTGACAGGCGCTGACCACGAAGCAGCGGCCCTCGTGGGCGATATGGCGCATGCTCACCTGCCACATCTCGCGCTCATCGACTGTCGGCGCGCACCAGACCTCAACGCCCTTGGCGTACATCGCCGTGCGCAACAGCGGCATCATGTTTTCCCAGCACACCACCGCACCGAGCTTGCCAACCTGGGTGTCGAGCACCGGCAGCGTCGAACCGTCCCCCTTGCCCCAGATCAGCCGCTCGGTGCCGGTCGGCATCAGTTTGCGGTGCTTGCCGACGAGCCCGGCCTGCGGGTCGAAATACAGCACCGTGCAATACAACGTGCTGCCCGCGCGTTCGATTACGCCGATCACCAGATTGGCCCCGGTCCGTGCGGACAAACCGGCCAGCGCTTCGGTTTCGGCGCCCGGCACATCGATGGCATTGGCGAAGTAGCGGGCGTAGGCCTCACGCCCTTCCGGCAATCGATATCCCAACTGCGTGCCGAACACCTCACCTTTCGGATAACCGCCGAGCAGCGCTTCCGGCATCACCACCAGCGCTGCGCCGGATTCGATGATCGCCGCTTCCCAACCGAGAATCTGCTCCAGGGTTTCACCTTTGCCACCGGGCAACGAGCCGATTTGCAGGGCGGCAACAATTGATTTGGCCATCACGTTTACTCCATCAGGTTCCGAGGTTGCCGATTTTGCGGCGCCACGCGATCATGAATAAAGCCCAGAACACTGCTGAATGATATGAGCCAAATGAATATCGCCAACGTCGACCTTAACTTGCTGAAAGTCTTCGAAGCCTTGCACGAGGAATCCAGCGCCAGTCGCGCGGCGTTGCGCCTGGGCGTCACGCAATCGGCGGTCAGTGCGGCGTTGCGGCGCTTGCGTGAGGTGTATGGCGATCAATTGTTTGTGCGCACCGGGCGCGGACTGGCGCCGACACTGCAGGCCAATCAGTTGAAACCGGTGGTCAGCGAGGCACTCAACAAATGCCGGCAAAGCCTGGCCATGGTCGATCCGGCGGCCCATCAATACGAGGGCCGTTCGGTAACCGTAGGCCTGTCGGATGATTTCGAAATTGCCTACGGTCGCCGTCTGATCGAAGAAATTGCCCGCAGCGCGCCGAAGTTGCGCCTGATTTTCCGCCAGACCCACAGCCAGATCGTCGCCCGTGACCTGATGGAACGCAGCATCGACCTGGCGATCACCGCTGGCGGTTTTGCCGAGCGTTTGCTCAGTCGGCAAGTGTTGGGGGAAAGCGGTTATGCCTGCCTGGTCGATCCGGCGAGCCTTGCACCGGGTCAGCAGCAGATAGATCTGCAAGCGTTTGTCGCCCGCGAGCACATTCTGGTGTCGTCCGGCGGTTTTATCGGCATCACCGATGAGGGGTTGGCGGCACTGGGCCTGAGCCGTCGGGTGTGTGCGTCGACCAGCCATTTTGCCGCGCTGCCTTATCTGCTCAAGGGCAGTCAGGCGGTGGCGACGATTCCGACGCACGCCGCCGCGAGCATTGCGGCGCTTAGCGGGCTGAGCT
The DNA here is from genome assembly GCF_000282515.1 of Pseudomonas sp. GM80. GTDB lineage: Bacteria > Pseudomonadota > Gammaproteobacteria > Pseudomonadales > Pseudomonadaceae > Aquipseudomonas. The sequence continues at coordinate 9,793 of NZ_AKJD01000261.1, read as the reverse complement.
TGCTGCCCTGCCCGCTGGCCCTGCCGCGCTACCCGATCGAACTCGGCTGGCGTACCAGCACGCAGATCGATCCGGTGGTGGTCAAGGTGCGCGAAGCGATTGCCGCCAGTTTCCGCTAAGGTTTACTTGTTCGCCGCCATCAGGCGATTGACTTCACTGCGCACCATGTTGGCGAATTCCGGCGGCGACATGCCGTCCAGCTCAGAACGCACCCACTCCGCCCATTTGCCCTTGCGCTTGCCACGCTCGCCGAACAGGCGCGCGGCTTCGCCTTTGGCTTTGCCCAGATTGTTCTGCCAGAGTTCGAACAGACGGGATTTCTCGTCTTCCAGCGCAGCGCGCTCTGCGAGGGATTTGTCGGCCAGATTGAAACTCATGGGGAATTATCCTGCTGCATAAAATGGCGACATCTTACACGCTCGACGGAAATCTCCCGCGCAGGTTTTTCTTTCTGACCTAAATTCAGTGCAACTTTTTGACTGACGCCACACTCCATTGATCACTGTCCATTCACCTGCAAGGAGTTACCCAATGGCCCGGAAATCCGCCGTGCAAGCCGCCCAGGATCAAATCAAGGATCAAGCCTTCAGCGAACTTCAGGCGCTGATCGAGGAGTCCGACAAACTGCTCAAGAACAGCGCTTCACTGGTTGGCGAGGAAGCGGAAACCCTGCGCGGACAAATCGCCCAGAAATTGCAGCAGGCGCTGGAATCAGTGTCGAGCGTGCGCGACCGCACCAAACCGGCGGTTGACGCCACCGAAAGCTACATTGGCGGCCATCCATGGCAGACCGTGGCCATTTCGGCCGGTTTTGGTCTGGTGGTAGGCCTGTTGCTCGGTCGTCGTTAGGCCGTCCACGCCGGACAAAAATGCCAGTCAGGGCGACCTGACTGGCATTTTTCATGCGCGCGATTCAGCGGCCGGCAAAACGCAGCCGTGAGAGCTGGCGCAGATCACCGGCAACGTAATAATCGTCGGTCCAGCGATCATCCACGGCCAAGGGCTGTACCTGCTTCAAGGCCAACTTCCTGGCGAAATAGCGAAAGCGGTAATGCTCGTAAAATCGCAGCAACTCCAGACCGTAACGGTCGGCCAGGTCGGTGTCGCCGCGAATGATCAGGTAGTTTTCGTCGTTGCCGTTACTCGCCGAACTGCTGAGGTTGTGGCTGCCGCTGATGATGGTTGGCGTATCGGTGGTGAAGTCGGTGACCACCGCTTTGGTGTGCACCAGCAAATTACCCTTCTGGCCTTTCATGTTCTCGCGCAGCCAACCTTCCAGCCCGGTATTGAGCAGCGCCGTGGCAGCGAATTCGGCGCTGCGATCGGCGTGGAATCCAGTGATGCGGCTGGCGGTGTTTTGCAGGCCGAAACGCAAGATGTCGTCGTGAGGCTGCCCCAGTAGCGCGTTGAGAATGGCGTCCGGCAGGCTGAACGCGGTGACGAACAGCAGGTCTTTTTTCGCCGCCTCGATGATCTCGACAAACTCACGCAAATCAGCGCCGCCGGTGCGCGGCGAGAATCCGGCAAACAACGGCTGCGTGGCATCCATCGGGTTATGTTCGTTGATCCATGCGCGGGTCGCACCGACATCGTCCGGTGTCGCCCACACCTCTTCAAAGGTTTGCAAATAGCGAAGACTCACCGCCGCGTCGTCGAGCACATGCACCACGTTGGCCTGGCGATAAACGCCATTGGCGGTGAAATTGGTGCTGCCACACAACAGCGCTTGCGGCTGCCGCTGGCCCGTGGCGTCGAGCCGGCTGAGTACGATGAACTTGTTGTGAAAAATATTGTGGGTGACCCGCCCGCGTTTATTCGCGGCAGGCAGCTTGGCCAGGCTGGCCTCGTTGATCGTGGTGTCTTCGTCATCGGGCCGCGCGTGGTACACAACCCGCACCTGCACGCCGCGCGCAAACGCAGCGTTCACCGCATCGACAATCGCCTGTAACTGATATTCATAGATCGCGATGTCCAGCGCCCATTGGTCATCAACTGCCCGTTCGATAAAACCCAGCAGACGCCCGAGCAAGCCATTTTCCAGCCATTGCCGGGCAGCGTCGGGCCAGGCTTCGATGGGCATGTTCTTGTTGGCGCTGATTTGCGCGTCGAGGTCAGGAAACTTGCGCTGGAATGCCTGACTGGCGGCCACTGCACGGTTGAAAATCACGCTCTGATTGGCTGGATGACCGTCATCCGCGGTGATCGTCAGCTCCAGCGATTCACCCAGTTGCGGCGCGTCCGGGGTGCCGTAGGCCAGATGGACGCGGTAGTGAAGGGTCATCCCCGGATTGACCGCGTAATCGGCCCAGCGAAATTTCTGCAACGGCGCCAGGTCACTCGGCGTCGCGTGGAACTGCGCGAAGGTGTGGGTTTTGCCGGGAAAGGTCAGGCTGTTGAACAGAAACAGCCACGGCTTGTTGCCCTGCTGCTTTTCGATGGCGAAGCCGAGCAAGCCTTGGCGGCGCGGTTCGGCGAGGTCGATGGCCAGCAATACGCCGTTGGTGCCGGCGTAGGCCTTGACGCGAAAATCGTCCTGAAGGTTTTTCACCAAAACGCGCATCGCTCACTCCTTGTGATTGGTTTGCGGCCAGCATAGACCGAGTGGCGGCTTCCACGTGCAGATACAAGGCTTGCCCGCGAAGAGGTCAGATCAAACCCTGTTGACCTCATCAATGTGCCGATAGCCCAGATCCAGCGCCGTCGCCAGCTCCCGGGCGCGACCCAAGCGGATCGGCCCGCGCTCGATGTCGATCAACAGCCCCGCGCATTGTGGTGCCGACACGCCAGACACATCCTTCAAGCGTCCATCCGTCACCACCAGCAAGCGCTGCTGCTCGGCAGGAAAACGCTTGCGCCGCAGCGTCAACCATTGCTGCGCCTGGAGTAACGCCGCCACCAGCGGCGTGCCACCGCCCGCGCCCAGCCCATCGAGCCATGCGCGCAAGCCCGAAGAAGCCTTCAGGCCTTGCACCTGCCACTTCGGCGCCGTTCCGCTGGCCGTCAGCAACGCCAGCCGCGCGCGCTGGCGGTAGGCATCGTCAAACAATTGCGCGAGCAAACCTTTGGCATCGCTCAGTGCTTGATGACGGCGCGTCGACGCAGAGGCATCGACAATCACCAGCCATAGCTCATGCGCAGAACGGCTGCGCCATTGAAACAACAGATCGGCGCGACGTTGCGGACGTCCCTTGAGCAGCGTGCCCGGCCAGTTCACCGAGCCACTGCGGGCCGCGTGACGCTTGCCCTGACGGCCGTTGTCCAGGCGCCCGGCACGGGGTCTGGCATTCGCCCCCACGTCGGATCGGGGGCGAATGCCTAGGACTTTTTTGGCGGCCAGCTCGGCACTTCACGGCGCGCGCCGGTGGCGAGTGCCGGTGCGGGCAGATCGCCCCACTGGCCCTGCCCTTCACGCGATTCGGACGGCGCATTGCCTTGGGATTGAGGCGGCTGTTGCGGGCTGGGCGCGGACTGTTCGCGACGTCGATGGCGCAAGGCAAATTCGGCAACGGCGTCGATATCTTCGTCCTCGATTACCTTGGCACCGCGCCACGCGGCATGCGCCCGAGCGGCGCGCAGCCAGACCAGATCAGCGCGCAAACCGTCGACCCCGGCGGCGAAACAACGCTCGGTGATCTGGGCAAGTGCGCCATCGTCCAGGGCAATATTGACCAGCGCAACGCGGGCGTTCTCGCAGCGTTCGCGCAGGGTTTGCTGCTGGGTTTCCCACTGTGCGCAGAAGGCTTGCGGGTCACTGTCGAAATCCAGTCGACGCCGAATGATTTGCCCACGCTCGACCGGTGCGGTGTGACCGCTGAGAGCAACGTTCAAGCCGAAACGATCGAGCAACTGCGGACGCAACTCGCCCTCTTCCGGGTTCATCGTGCCGATCAACACGAACTTTGCCGAATGGCGATGAGAGATGCCGTCGCGTTCGATCAAGTTGGTGCCGCTGGCGGCGACGTCGAGCAGCAGATCGACCAGATGATCGGGCAGCAAATTGACTTCATCGACATACAGCACCCCGCCGTCGGCCTTCGCCAGTACGCCCGGCGAAAACTGCGCCCGGCCCTCGCTCAGGGCCGCGTCGAGGTCGAGGGTGCCGACCAGCCGTTCTTCGGTGGCGCCCAGCGGCAAGGTGACGAACTGACCGCTGGCGAGCAAGTCGGCCAAGCCGCGCGCTAATGTCGATTTGGCCATGCCGCGCGGGCCTTCGATCAGCACACCGCCGATTTTCGGGTCGATGGCGGTGAGGCACAGGGCGAGTTTCAAGTCATCGGCGCCGACCACGGCGGAGAGCGGGAAATGCGGAGTGTCGGTCATCTTGGTTACTCAGTCATGGTCGGTGAAAAGTTTTCAAACGGTAGGAGCGAGCCTGCTCGCGATGGCGGCGTGTCAGGCAGTTCAGTTCTCAATGACACAGCGCTATCGCAAGCAGGCGAAGGCCTGCAAGGGATCGCGTCAGTTATCTTCTTCTATATCCAGCAGTAGATTTTCCAGCGCTTCTTTATAAGCCCCCGGCTCCTGCCACATCCCCCGCTGTTGCGCTTCGAGCATGCGCTCGGTCATGTCGCGCAGCACATGCGGGTTGTGCTCGCGGACGAAATCCCGCGTCGCCGGATCCAACAGATACGCGTCTGCCAGCAAAGCGTACTGATGATCGTCGATCAACTGCGTCGTCGCATCAAACGCGAACAGGTTGTCGACCGTCGCCGCCAGTTCGAACGCGCCTTTATAGCCATGGCGCTTGACCCCGTCGATCCATTTCGGATTCGCCGCCCGCGAGCGGATTACCCGGTTCAACTCTTCCTTCAAGGTGCGAATTTTCGGCAGATCCGGCTGACTGTGGTCGCCGTGATAACTGGCGGCAGTTTCGCCGCGCAACGTTTCGACGGCGGCGAGCATGCCACCCTGAAACTGGTAATAGTCGTTGGAATCGAGCAAGTCGTGCTCGCGATTGTCCTGATTCTGCAGCACCGCTTGCACTTGGCTCAGGCGCTGGACGAATTGCTCGCGGGCGGCCGTGCCTTCGTCGGCACCGCCATAAGCGTAAGCGCCCCAGTTCAGATAGACCTCGGCCAGATCGTCGCGGCTTTGCCACAAACGCCCGTCGATAGCGCCCTGCACGCCCGCCCCGTAAGCACCGGGTTTGGCACCGAAAATCCGCCAACCGGCCTGACGTCGCGCGGTGTCTTCATCGAGGCCGGATTGCAGCAGCGCCTCGCGTTCCGCGCGCACTTTGGCCGCCAACGGATTGAGATCGTCCGGTTCGTCGAGCGCTGCCACGGCTTGCACGGCGGCGTCGAACAGGCGGATCAGATTGGCAAACGCATCACGGAAGAACCCCGAAACCCGTAGCGTGACATCGACGCGCGGGCGGTCGAGCAGGCTCAGCGGCAAAATCTCGAAATCATCGACACGCTGACTGCCCGTGGCCCAGACCGGGCGCACGCCCATCAACGCCATCGCTTGGGCAATGTCATCGCCACCGGTGCGCATGGTCGCGGTACCCCACACGGAGAGGCCGAGCTGGCGCAGGTGATCGCCGTGGTCTTGCAGGTGCCTTTCTAGAATCAACGTCGCCGATTGGAAACCGATGCGCCACGCGGTGGTGGTCGGCAGGTTGCGCACGTCGACCGAGTAGAAGTTGCGGCCGGTGGGCAGGACGTCGAGGCGGCCACGGCTGGGTGCGCCGCTGGGGCCGGCGGGCACAAAACGACCGCCGAGGGCGTCGAGCAGACCACGCATTTCGGCGGGGCCGCAGGCGTCCAGACGTGGGGCGACGACCTCCCGCAGATTCTGAATGATTGCACTGACCTCCGCCCAACGCGGCTCTTGTAGGAGTGAGCCTGCTCGCGATAGCGGAGTGTCAGTCGCTGAAGATTTACCTGATCCACCGCTATCGCGAGCAGGCTCACTCCTACAAGGGGATTGCAGTGACTGGGAGATCAGTTGGGTGGCGAACAGTTCGAGGCGTTCGCGGGTGTCGCCGGCGGTGCGCCAGGCTTCGTTGCTTTGCGATTGCAGCGCCTCCGGGCGCGGGCCGATCCATGGCTCAGCCAGCGCGCAATCGAGCGGATCGAAGCCGAGTTCGAACGCCTTGGCCAGTGCGCGCAGCAGGCTCGATTGCGCGCCTTTGCCGTCCCCTCGCGGAATCCGCAGCAAGGCCAACAACGTATCAATGCGCAAACGTCCGCTCGGCGACTCACCGAAGATGTGCAGGCCATCGCGAATCTGCGATTCCTTCAGATCACACAAATAGGTATCCAGGCGCGGCAGCCAGATCGCCGCATCGGCGTCACTGTCCAGGCCCGCATCCAGTTGCAGTTCACGATCAATCTGCGTGTCGCGGACCAGTTGCAGGATGTCGCGCTGCAACTCACGGGCACGGCGCGGATCGAGCAGTTGCGCCTCGTAATATTCGTCGGCCAACAGTTCCAGATTGCGCAACGGCCCGTAGGTTTCGGCGCGGGTCAGCGGCGGCATCAGGTGGTCGATGATCACCGCTTGCGTGCGCCGCTTGGCTTGGGCGCCCTCACCCGGATCGTTGACGATAAACGGGTAGATATTCGGCAGCGGCCCGAGCAGCGCATCCGGCCAGCAGTTTTCCGAGAGGCCGACGCCTTTGCCCGGCAGCCATTCGAGGTTGCCGTGCTTGCCGACGTGAATCACGCCGTGCGCGCCGTAGGTGTTGCGCAACCAGAAATAGAACGCCAGATAGCCGTGTGGCGGCACCAGATCCGGATCGTGATAGACCGCGCTCGGATCGACCTGATAACCGCGCGCCGGCTGAATGCCGACGAAGGTCAGGCCGAAACGAATGCCGGCGATCATCATCCGCCCGTCGCGGCACATCGGATCGTTTTGCGGCGATCCCCAGCGCTCGACCACGGCGCTGCGATTGGCTTCGGGCAACGCGTTGAACATCGCCAGGTAAGCGTCCATGGCCAGGCTTTGCTGGCAGGGCCGCAAGTCAATGGTGTCGAGATCGTTACTGACGCCGCCGAGCAATTGCTGGATCAACTCGGTGCCGCTGCCCGGCAGTTCTCCCGTGATCGGATAGCCCTCGGCCTGCAAGGCGCGAAGAATATTCAGCGCCGCCGCCGGGGTGTCGAGGCCGACGCCATTGCCGATGCGCCCATCGCGGGTCGGGTAGTTGGCGAGAATCAAGGCGATGCGTTTTTCGCCATTCGGCACCCGCGCCAGATCGATCCAGCGCCTTGCCAGTTCAGCGACAAAATCCATACGCTCAGGCTGCGCGCGATAGCAGACCACATCGGACTGACTGCGCTCGCTGCGCCAGGCCAGATCCTTGAAGCTGATCGGCCGGCTGATAATTCGCCCGTCGAGTTCCGGCAAGGCAATGTGCATTGCCAGATCGCGCGGGCCCAGACCTTGTTCGCTGTCGCGCCAGCCGGGCTCGTTGTCTTGCGCGCAGATCGCCTGAATCACCGGAATGTTGCGGCGAAACGGCCGCAAGTGCGGCGCTTCAGGGCTGGATTGAGCGAAACCGGTGGTGTTCAATATCACCCCTGCCTCGACTTCATCCAGCCAATCCTCGACCACCGAGAGGCAGCCGGGCTCTTTCAAACTGGCCACCGCGATCGGCAGCGGATTAAGCCCCGCCGCCTGCAAGCGCTGGCAAAAAACATCGATGAACGCGGTGTTCGCCGCTTGCAAATGCGAGCGATAAAACAGCACTGCCGCAACCGGTTGCTCAGGCCGCCATTCGGCTTGCCAGTCACTCAGTGCAGCGGTGTTTTTAGTCGGGTGGTAAATCGCCGTGCGCGGCAGGGTTTGCGGCTCGTCCCACGCATAATCGCGGGCGAGCCAACGGCTGGCCATGCAACGGAAGAAATCCAGTGCGTTGCCCATCCCGCCCTGGCGCAAGAACTGCCAGAGCCGGTCGCGATCTTCGGCGTCAACGGTGCTCAGGTCGCTGAGCTCCGGATCGGGCCGGTCATCACCCGGCACCAGAATCACCTGCACGCCGCGTTCGGCCAACTCGATCAAACGCTCGACGCCATACCGCCAATAGGCGATGCCGCCGTGCAGCGAAATCAGGATGACCTTGGCGTGACGCAACACTTCATCGACGTACAAGTCGACCGAAGCGTGATTCTGCACCTGCATCGGATTGGCCAGACGCAGGCTCGGATAATCCTCGGGCAACTGCTGCGCCGCTTCGGCGAGCAGCGCCAGGCTGGAATCACCGCTGCACAGGATCACCAGCTCGGCGGGGGTTTGGCCAAGGTCGGCAATGTTGTCATCCGAGACGAAACCGCCGGGCTGAGTCCTGAGCAGGTGCATGGCTTAAACGCTGAGCGCAGCGCGCAGTTGCGCTTCGAGTTGCACCGCGTCGAGTTCCTGACCGATCAGCACCAGACGCGTCACGCGCACTTCCTCGGCGCCCCACTGACGGTCGAAATGCTTGTCGAAACGCGTGCCCACGCCCTGGATCAGCAGGCGCATCGGCTTGTTCGGGATAGCGGCGAAACCTTTGACACGGAGGATGCCGTGCTTGACCACCAGTTGCGTCAGGGCGTCGAGCAGCAGGCTTTCGTCGGCTTGCGGCAGTTCGATGGAGATCGAATCGAAAGCGTCGTGATCATGGTCATCGTGATCGTCATCGCCTTCACCGTGGTGGTGATCGTGATGGCTGTGACGGCTGTCGATGTGCTCTTCGGAACTGGCGCCGAGGCCGATCAACACGTCGAGCGGCAGACGACCGTTGCTGGCTTCGATGATTTTGACGGCGGGCGGCAATTCTTCGGCGACTTCAGCGCGAACGCGAGCGAGGTCTTCCGGGCTGGTCTGGTCGGCCTTGTTGAGGATCACCAGGTCGGCGCTGGCCAGTTGATCAGCGAACAGCTCGTGCAGAGGCGATTCGTGATCGAGGTTCGGGTCGAGTTTGCGCTGCGCATCGACCTGATCCGGGAACGCGGCGAAGGTGCCAGCGGCCACGGCCGGGCTGTCGACCACGGTGATCACTGCATCAACGGTGCAGGCGCTGCGGATTTCCGGCCACTGGAAGGCTTGGACCAAAGGTTTCGGCAGGGCCAGGCCCGAGGTTTCGATGAGGATGTGGTCGAGGTCGCCACGACGCGCGACCAGTTCGCGCATCACCGGGAAGAATTCTTCCTGAACGGTGCAGCACAGGCAGCCGTTGGCCAGTTCGTAGACGCGGCCGGTGGCTTCTTCTTCGCTGCAACCGATGGTGCATTGCTTGAGGATTTCACCGTCGATGCCCAGCTCGCCAAACTCGTTGACGATCACCGCGATGCGACGGCCCTGCGCGTTGTCGAGCATGTGCCGCAGGAGCGTGGTTTTGCCCGAGCCGAGGAAGCCGGTGACGATGGTGACGGGGAGTTTGGCCAGTGTTTTCATCGGTATGCCCTTTGGCAAGCGGCGGGCATACGGGACGAGAACCGGCAGCGCGCGTGCGTGCCTGGAGAGTTCGCCACCGGATCACCCCGCCCGGTTGTAGTGAGAATCTGTGACGAGGCAGGTCTCCTGGCTGACGGTGTTCAGGCGCGAGGCCTGGCGTTTGCTGCGCCTTCCCGCGGGCTCATCGATTGAGCTGGCAGTGGCGTGGCAGCGAACATCACCGTTCACAGTTGCGGGGGCAGCCGCGGCATTGACCGCGTTCCCTTCTTAGCTTCGGCGTGGGCCGAAGAACCTCGAAAGCGCAAGGCTACGCATCGTCTAAGGGTGGGTCAATGGGCGTTGAGTTTTGGTTTTGGGGGCATATCCTTTGCTGCGGGTGCTGCCGCCGGCGGTTTCGCTCTTACAGCGA
>NZ_AKJD01000260.1 GCF_000282515.1 Pseudomonas sp. GM80 | reverse complement strand
CGATAAGGCCGGCACATGCAAAATCTCAGCGTCTGACCCACCGCCATCGCGAGCAGGCTCGCTCCTGCAGGGACCGCATTTCAACTGCAGGAACGCGGTCAAACTGTGCTCGCGAAAGACGCTGATGCGCCACTCAGGCCTGGGTTTTTTTGGCTTTCAAATGGCGCGCATACCATGGCCGTTGCGGCACGCGGCGAAACAGCCCGGCGAGTTTCTTCTCGTCGTTGATGAAGGTGATGCGCAGCGCCAGCTTCATGGTTTCCGGGTCCATTTCCACCGACTTTCCCACCTGCAACCCCGGCGTGGTGCTGCAGCCGTGAGTGGTCGGCCCCAGCCAGGGGTCATCGACCTCGTTCCAGCGCCCTGGTGCAAACCATTGCACGCCATTGACCACCTGGCGGGTGACTTCGCCCGGATGGAAACGCTCGTGCGCGCGAAACCAGTCTTCGATGCGGTCATCGATCCAGCCGTGAAAATGCCAGAACACCGGATTGACGTGGGATGAAAACGGATCACCGAGAAAGTCGTTTTCCGCCGCGTACCAACGCGCAGCGAAATCCGCCGGGTCGCGGGCAAACGGCACCGGCTGGCCGTTGGACGGATCACGCGGCACCGAGGCCCAGCGCATGTGCAACCAGTCGTGCAGGCCCAGCTCCACTTCAGAACCGAACTGGCCCAGGGTCAGTTTGGCCAGATAGGCTGGATCGCGGTACTGCGACTCCCACACCTGGAAGTTGCTTTCGTAGGTTTCTGCGGTCTTGATGTCGCTGACCCACTGGCTGTACTCGCCATCACCATCGGCCAGCCAGGTTGGCGGCAGCGCCGTTCCGTCGTGGTTGTCGAAGTAATTGGCGAAACCGACACGATCGCGGATCAATTCCGGCTGCGGCAGCGGAAAGTATTGCCAGGACGGCAGGTCCTGCATCGAGCGCGCCGTACCGAGCATGTGGCGGTGCATGAAGAAGAAGTCGACACCGGAACCGTTGCGGTCCTTGCGGTCACCCCGGGCATCACGCTCCTTGTCGCGTGGGCCGGGTTGCCAGCCGATGCCGCGCAAGGCATTGCGCTTGTCTTCATCAAGGGTGTGCCACTTGTCACGGGTAGCATGCCAGACCTGGTGAAACAGCCGATGCTCGGGCGCAATCAGCCAGGCCAGCAACGTCGGGTGCAGCGGCGTGGTCTGTCGCGCTTCCGGAAACATCCGTTTGACCGCGATAAACCGGTTGTCCTGAGCCAACAGCGCCAAGGGCCGGTCGAGACGCAAAGCGCGTCCGCTCAGCGTGCCGCTGCCGGCATTGCCAAAATCGGCCCAGACCTCATCGAGGACCATTTCCAGCTCATAGTCGATCTGCCCCTTGGCACCGATCAGGCGCCAGCTCAGTTTCGCCGCATTGGCTGCGGCGAGGTCGCCGACAATTCGGTAACGCGGTGTTTCACCGGAGCGCAATCGTTGCGGCGTATCGAGAAAACCACAGACCCCACGGCCCTTCTGGCCGATGTCGAGAAACACCTGCAGACCGCTCGCCGGCAGTCCATCCAGACCGGCGTCACGACCTTCAAAACGGATATCCCAGACACCGCGCAATTTGTTTGCCAGACGTTGTCCGGCGACGTCGGCGACGTCAAACGACGCTTCGCCGGGGGTGATCGTCGGGTCCGGCTTCGTCCATTCACGATGCCCAAAATAAGCCGCAGGCACAGCAGCGCCAGTCAGCGCCAGGCCTGCCATGAACCATCGTCGAGAAATCTTCATTGCCCTACCTGTGTCAGCCATGAAGCAGGCTTTATCCAAGCTAGAACGTTTGCTGGGTGGGTAAATTTATGTGGCTTTGCAAAGATCGCCGCCTTCGCCGACTCCTGCATGCAATAGATGCCCCGGCATGTGCCGTCGAAGGCGGCGATCTTTTAGCCCGGCAACCTAAATTCCACGGCCAATCACTCGTTCTTTCCAGATAGCAATGGCCTCTGCGCCAGCACCTCGACGGCGAACCTGACTGAGATGGCAATGACAAAACCACGTTCGAAAAAGGCTCTTTTGATTGGCCTGCCGCTGGCCTTGGCGATCAGCGCCGGCGCAGGCTTCGCAGCCTGGGATTACTGGTTCAGGGACAACCCCGGTTATCCGGTCAAAGTCATGGAACAGGCGCGCGAGCTGCATGAGCGGATGCTCTCTTTCGACAGCCACATCACCGTGCTGCAGGATTTCGGTACCCAGGGCAATGAAGCCGACAAGGACGGTGCCGGGCAATTCGACCTGATCAAGGCCAATCGCGGCCAACTGTCCGGCGCTGCACTGACGATTTTCGGCTGGCCAGAACTGTGGAACGGCGCCAACGCGCCGCACAAGCCCACTGCCGGTTTCGTTGACGAGGCGCGTAATCAGCAGGAAATCCGCTACAAAATCATCTCCGGCATGGTCCGCGACTTCCCCAATCAAGTGGGTATCGCCTACACCCCGGACGACTTCCGCCGTCTGCACGGTGAAGGCAAGTTCGCCATTTTCATCAGCATGCTCAACGCCTATCCACTGGGCCATGACCTGAACCTGCTGGACCTGTGGACAGCGCGCGGCATGCGCATGTTTGGCTTCAGCTACATCGGCAACAACGACTGGGCCGATTCGTCGCGCCCATTGCCGTTCTTCAATGATTCGCCGGACGCGCTCGACGGTCTTTCAGAACTCGGCAAACAAGCGGTAAAGCGCCTCAATGATCTGGGGGTGATCATCGACGTTTCACAAATGTCGACCAAGGCTTTGGAGCAAGTCGCGCAATTGAGCCGCACGCCGATGGTCGCGTCCCATTCCGCCCCCCGTGCGATGGTCGATATCCCACGCAACCTCAGTGACAAAGAGCTGCAACTGATCAAGAACAGTGGTGGTGTGGTTCAGGTCGTCGGCTTCTCGCAATACCTGCGACCGCTGACCCAGACCACCCAGGACAAGCTCAATGAGTTGCGCAAAGGCTTCGACCTGCCTCCACTGCCCAACCTTGCCGTGGCGCTGATGCCGGGCGACCCGATCATCGCCGCCTGGCCCGAGGCCAAGTTCGGCCAGTACGCCAGCCGCCTCTACGCGATCCTCGACGAAGAGCCCAAGGCCACGCTCAAGGATTACGGCGACGCCATCGACTACACCGTGCGCAAGATCGGCATCGACCATGTCGGTATCAGCTCCGACTTCAACGAAGGCGGCGGCGTCAAAGGCTGGGAAAACGTCGGCGACATTCGCAACGTCACCGCCGAACTGATCTCGCGCGGCTACTCCGAAGCCGACATCGCCAAACTCTGGGGCGGCAACTTCCTGCGCGTCTGGGATCAGGTGCAGAAAGCCGCCCGCCCCGCACTGATTTCACAGCAGGACAAGAGCAAGCCATGAGTGATCGTCGTACGTTTCTCAAACAGGCCGGAATTCTCGCCGCCGGCCTGCCGCTGACCTCCGGGCTGACCTGCGCCGCCACCCCTGCCACCGCGGCAGCGCCAACGGCCTCTGGCGACAAATGGACGCAACTGCGCCAATTGTTCGATCAGGATCCGGCCTGCCTGCACTTCTCCAACTTCCTGATCACTTCGCACCCGAAGCCGGTGCGCGAGGCCATCGAGAGGCACCGCGCGGCCCTCGACAAGAATCCGGGGCTGGCGATGGATTGGGACCTGGGCGTCATTGAACAACGTGAGGAAGAAGTGCGCGTCTGGGCCGGTCGCTATCTGCAGGCCGATGCCAAACAGATCGCCCTCACCGGCAGCACCACCGAAGGCCTGACGATGATTTACGGCGGCGCCCATGTGCGCGCGGATCAGGAAGTCCTCACCACGTATCACGAGCATTACGCGACCCACAACATTCTTGCCCTGCGCACCCAGCGCGAGGGGACCAAGGTGCGCAAAATTCGCTTGTTCAAGGACCCGCAGACCGCGACCAAAGCTGAAATCCTCGCCGCCATCGACAGCAACATCCGCCCTGAAACCCGCGTACTGGGCATGTGCTGGGTGCATTCGGGCAGCGGGATGAAACTGCCGATTGCCGACATCGGCGCGCTGGTCGACAAGCACAACCGCGGTCGCAGCGACGACAACCGCATCATTTATGTGGTCGATGGCGTGCATGGGTTTGGTGTCGACGACCTGAGCTTCCCGGCGATGAACTGCGACTTCTTTATTGCCGGCACACACAAATGGATGTTCGGCCCACGTGGCACCGGCATCGTTTGCAACCGTAGCAGCGAGGTCAAATACGTCACGCCGATCACGCCGACCTTCTCTGAAGCAACGGCGTTTTCCACCACCATGACGCCCGGCGGCTACCACTCTTTCGAGTACCGCTGGGCCCTGACTGAAGCGTTCAAATTGCACCTGCAACTGGGCAAGGCCGACGTTCAGGCGCGCATCCACGGCTTGAACAGCTACCTGAAAAAACGCCTTCAGGAACACCCGCAGATCGAACTGGTCACGCCACTGAGCCCGGAACTGTCCGCCGGTTTTACCTTCTTCCGGGTCAAGGGCAGGGACTGCGACAAGATCGCCGCCTACCTCATGCAAAACCGGGTGATCGCCGATGCCGTTGAACGCGACGTCGGGCCGGTGATCCGTAGCGCCCCGGGCCTGCTCAACAACGAACAGGAAATCGACCGTTTCATGGCCGTGCTCGTTACCCAGTTGTAAGCACCGCGAACCTCTTTCCACCTGTTATCGAGAGAAATGATGAACAGTGAGCTGCGTAATTTTTCCCTGAAATCACTTCCTGCGCTGGGCCTGGCGGCCTTGCTCGCCAGCGTGTTACCGGGCACTGCGCAAGCGGTTGAACCGCTCAAGCCGGGCAAAGTATTCAAGGATTGCAAGGACTGCCCGGAAATGGTCGTGCTGCCCACTGGTACCTTCACCATGGGCACCCCGGATGACGAAGTTGGCCGCGAGCCGGATGAAGGTCCGATGCACCCGGTGACCTTTGCCAAACCGCTGGCAATCAGCCGCTTCCAGGTGTTGAGGGGCCAATGGGACGCCTACCTGAAGGACACCGGCTATCAAATGCCCGATGGCGACGATCGCCCGGGCCGCACGTGCAAGGCCGGCATTCCCGATTACCAGGGCAGCGATCCACGTAAGCAGTACACCGATAAACATCCAGCCGTGTGCATGGACTTCGCCGAGGTCAATGCGTATGTCGCCTGGCTGTCGAAGAAGACCGGCAAACAATACCGCCTGGTCAGTGAGTCGCTGCGCGAATACGCCGCGCGCGCCGGCAGCAGCGGGCCCTTCCCTTTCCCGTTCGATGAGGGCAAGGAATACAGCATCGCCAAACACGCCAACACCTATGGTGCCGCTGACGGCTACAACTTTACCGCGCCGGCCGGCAGCTTTCCGGCCAACGCCTTTGGCGTCTACGACATGCACGGCAACGTGTATGAGTGGACGGCCGATTGCTACAACGAAAACTACGTCGGCGCACCCGGCGATGGCAGCGCCTGGCAAGCCGGCGACTGCAAGATCCAGCGCATTCGCGGCAACGACTGGGGCGAAGCGCCGGTGTTCTCACGTTCCGGCAATCGCAACGCGGTGTATCCCAAGGTGCGCGGCGACTGGCTGGGCTTTCGCGTAGCCCGCGACCTCTGATCCACCTGGCGCCGGCCTGCCCGCCGGCGCCTTGCGTCTCTTTCGAATCATCGCCGCAAGCGGCCTCCAACAGCGGAATACCCCATGACCACTAAATCCCGTGGCGCCATCAGCGAAGTTCTCAGTCTGCTCAAGCCCTATCGGCTGGTGGTGATGTTGTCGATCATGCTCGGCATGGTCGGCGGCCTCAGCGTCACGGCGTTGCTGGCCACGATCAACGATGCCCTGAATGCCAATGGCAGCCCTTCGCTCAGTGTGCTCGCCAGTTTTGCCGGCCTCTGCGCGCTGGCGTTGCTGAGCTCGATTCTGTCCGACATCGGCACTAATCATGTCGGCCAACACATCATCGCCGGCTTGCGCAAATCCCTCGGCGAAAAGGTCCTGCTGGCGCCCATTGAACAGATCGAACGCTTCCGTAGCCATCGCTTGATTCCGGTGTTGACCCACGACGTCGACACCGTCAGCGATTTTGCGTTTTCTTTCGCGCCACTGGCGATTGCCTTCACCGTGACCCTCGGCTGCCTGGGCTATCTGGCTTACCTGTCGGTGCCGATGTTCGCCCTGTTGCTGGTCGCGATCATTATCGGCACCGTCGTGCAGTATGTCGCCAGGGCCAAGGGCATCAAGGGCTTTGAAGCCGCTCGTGAAGCCGAAGACGAATTGCAAAAGCACTACAGCGCCATCGCGGCCGGCGCCAAGGAACTGCGCATCCATCGCCCGCGTCGCCAGCGCATG
Organism: Pseudomonas sp. GM80; assembly: GCF_000282515.1. Classification (GTDB taxonomy): domain Bacteria; phylum Pseudomonadota; class Gammaproteobacteria; order Pseudomonadales; family Pseudomonadaceae; genus Aquipseudomonas. The sequence continues at coordinate 19,771 of NZ_AKJD01000260.1, read as the reverse complement.
TTCAGCCAGCGCATCGAAGGCACGGCGGATTACATCTGCAACACGCACATCCGTTCGATCAACACGTTCGTGGTGGCCAAGACCTTCGGTTCGATGCTGTTCTTTGTGGTAATCGGCCTGGCCCTCGCCCTGCAATCTTTCTGGCTGGGCACCGATAAAGCCGTGCTCAGTGGTTTCGTCCTGGTGCTGCTGTACATGAAGGGCCCGCTGGAATATCTGGTCACCACCCTGCCGGTGGTCAGCCGCGCCAATATCGCCTTCAAGCGTATCGCTGACCTGGCTGAACAATTTTCTTCGCCCGAGCCGCATCTGCTGCTCAGCGACACCGCGATGGCCAAACCTGTGGTCGAGCACCTGGAATTGCGCGACGTGCATTACGCGTTCCCGGCAGTCGACAACAACAAACCGTTCACCCTGGGCCCGGTCAACCTGTCGATCAGCCAGGGCGAAATCGTTTTCATCGTTGGCGAAAACGGCGGCGGCAAGACCACGCTGATCAAATTGCTGCTGGGGTTGTATGCGCCCAAGGGCGGGGAAATCATCCTCAACGGTGCTCCGGTCGTCGCCGAAAATCGTGACGACTATCGTCAGTTGTTCACGACGATTTTTGCCGACTACTACCTGTTCGACGAGCTGGTGCAGGGCGACCAACAAGTGCCTGAAGACGCCAACCGTTACCTCGAGCGCCTGGAAATCTCGCACAAGGTCAGCATCCGTGACGGCGCGTTCAGCACCACTGACTTGTCCACCGGTCAACGCAAGCGTTTGGCGCTGCTGAACGCCTGGCTGGAAGAGCGTCCGGTGCTGGTGTTCGACGAATGGGCGGCCGACCAGGACCCGGTGTTCCGGCGAATTTTCTACACCGAGCTGTTACCGGAACTCAAATACCTGGGCAAGACCATCATCGTGATTTCCCACGACGACCGTTATTTCGACGTCGCCGACCAACTGGTGCGCATGCAAGGCGGCCAGGTCATCAGCGAAAAAGTCCCGGCAGCGGCTTGCTGAGCCGCACTTGCCCTTGTCGAATGTTTAGAGAAAACCATGAACGAACTTCTTGATGATGACCTGCTGGCCTTGCTGCTGGCCGATGCCGACGCGACGGATGCGGATCAGCCCACTGCGCTGCGCAGCCGTCTGGATCAGGCACCGTTGTCGTATGCCCAGCAACGTCTGTGGCTGGTGCAGCAACAAGCGCCGGCGAATGCCGCCTATAACCTGCCCCGTGCCTTGCGCCTGGACGGCGACCTGGATCCGCAGGCGCTGGAAAACGCGCTCAATGCGGTGATCGACCGCCACGACATTCTGCGCAGTGCGTTTCGTGAAATCGACGGCGTCCCGGTGCAAGTGGTCGAGCGCTCGACGCGCCTGAATCTCAAGCGCCAGGACCTCGTCAGCCTCGACGCAGAAACGCGCGAGATGCACCTGCAACAACGCGTTCAGACCCAGGCCTTGCAGCCGTTCGACCTGAGCCGCGCACCGCTGATTCGCACCACTCTGATCAAGACCGGTGAACGCACACATGTGTTGCTGCTGAACATGCACCACATCGTTTCCGATGCCTGGTCGAACGCTATCCTCATGCAGGACCTGGCCCGCGCCTATGCGCAAGCCAGCGCCGGCATCAGCCCGACGCTGAGCGAGTTGCCGATCCAATACAGTGACTACGCACAATGGCAACGCGGCGAATATCTCGACAGCGTGGCCTGCAAACGCGCCGATCATTACTGGCGCCAGTATCTGGGTCGCGATCTGCCAGTGCTGGAGTTGCCAACCGATCACGCACGCAGCGAAGGACAGCAACATCTCGCCGGCCGGCATTCCTTCAGCCTTGCGTCGAGGGATGTGCAAGCCCTGAACAGCTTCTGCCAGCGCGAAGGGCTGACCCCGTTTGTGGTCGTCATGGGCGCCTGGCAACTGCTGTTGAGCCGCTACAGCCAGCAACGCGAGTTCACCGTGGGCGTGCCCAACGCCAGCCGCAATCGCAGCGACAGTCAGGAACTGGTAGGTTTCTTCGTCAGTAGCCAGGTGTACAAGGCAAACCTTGATGGCCAACAACCGGTGCGCGACTTTCTGCAAAGCTTGCGCGCCCACTCGCTGGCGACGCTGGAGCATGCCGATTACCCGCTGGAGTTGCTCTTCGATCAGTTGCAACGCGGCAGCGCCGCATCGCTCAATCCGCTGTTTCAAGTGCTGCTCAACTGGCGCACCGGCGGTGCCGAACCGGCCGCAGTGGAATGGGGCGGGTTGCACCTGCAATTTCTCGATGCCGGTGAAAGCCAGGCGAAATTCGATTTGTCGCTGGACGTTGATTTCAGCCCGCAAAGCCTTGTCGCGACCTTCGAATACAGCCGCGACCTGTACACCCCGGCGACCGTCGAGCGCATGGGTCGTCACTGGCAAAACCTGCTGCAACAATTGCTCCAGGCCCCTGGCCTGCAACTGAACGAGCTGCAACTGCTTGACGCGCAGGAACAGCAGCAGACTCTCGCCGAATGGAACCCGCAACAGACCCGAATCAATCCGTCGTTGTGCCTGCACCAGTTGATCGAAGCACAAGTGGCACGGGCCGGTGATGCCATCGCGCTGACCTTCGGCGAGCAGCAGGTCAGTTACGCCGAACTCAATCGCCAGGCTAACCGGCTGGCACATCAGTTGATCGCCCACGGCGTCGGCGCGGATGTGCTGGTGGGTATCGCTGCCGAACGTTCACCACAGATGCTTATCGGCCTGTTGGCGATTCTCAAGGCGGGCGGTGCCTATGTGCCGCTGGACCCGGCCTACCCGGCCGACCGTCTTGCCTACATGATCGAAGACAGCCGCATCGACTGGGTCCTGACTCAGGCACACCTGCGCGAACAATTGCCACTGCCGCCCCACGTGCGCTGCGTGCTGCTCGATGATGAAGCGGCCCTGGCCGATCACCCCGAACACAATCCAAACGTTGCCATGCAGCCGGACAACCTGGCGTACGTGATCTACACCTCCGGCTCGACCGGCAAACCCAAGGGCGCGCTGCTGCCGCATCACAACGTGGTGCGTTTGTTCAAAGCCACCGAAGGCTGGTTCGGCTTCGATCAGCACGATGTCTGGAGCCTGTTCCATTCCTACGCATTCGATTTCTCGGTGTGGGAGATCTTCGGTGCGTTGCTGTATGGAGGACGTCTGGTGATCGTGCCGCACGCGGTCAGCCGTTCGCCACAAGACGTGTACACCCTGCTCTGCGAAGAAAAAGTCAGCGTGCTGAACCAGACGCCGTCGGCGTTCAAACAGTTGATGAAAGTCGCCTGCGCCGCCGACCAGACGCTGACGCAACAGCTGCGTTACGTGATTTTCGGCGGCGAAGCGATCGAAGTGAAAAGCCTGCGCCCGTGGTTCGAACGCTTTGGCGATCATGCACCGCAACTGGTCAACATGTACGGCATTACCGAAACCACCGTACACGTGACCTATCGTCCATTGTCGATGGCCGACCTCAATACAGAATCGGCCAGCCCGATCGGCGTGCCGATCACCGATCTGTCCTGGTACTTGCTCGATGAAGCACTCGAACCGGTCGCCAAAGGTTGCACCGGCGAGCTTTACATCGGTCGTGCCGGACTCGCTCGCGGTTACCTCAACCGCACCGACCTGACCTCCACGCGGTTCATTCCCGACCCGTTCGACAGCGTTCCTGGCGGGCGTCTGTACCGCACCGGTGATCTGGCGAAGTACTGCAACGACGGCAGCATCGAGTACGTCGGACGCATTGATCATCAGGTAAAAATTCGCGGTTTCCGCATTGAACTCGGCGAAATCGAGGCCCGTCTGCTCGATCAGCCTGAAGTTCAGGATTGCGCCGTGCTGATCCACGAAGGCCCTGGCGGCTTGCAACTGGTGGCCTATGTCATCACCGATGACTCGGCGGATCTGCGTGACCGGTTGATCTCTGCATTGCGTGCGCAACTGCCCGACTACATGGTGCCCAGCCACTTGCTGTTCCTCGAACGTTTCCCGCTCAACGCCAATGGCAAACTCGACCGCAAAGCCCTGCCCGAGCCGGACGCCAGCCTCTGGCAACGCACCTACGTGGCGCCGGCCAATCCGCTGGAGCAGGCCCTCGTCGCACTCTGGCAACAGTCGCTGAACATTGAACGCGTGGGGGTTACCGACAACTTCTTCGAACTCGGCGGGCATTCGATCCTGGCGATCCAGCTGATCGGCCAGCTCAAGGCTCAGCTGAACATCGAGGTGCGCCTGCAAGCGCTCCTGGCCAATCCGACCATTGCCGAGCTGTCGGCGTTCATCGCCCGCCAGCACTTCGAAAGCGCGCAATGCGTGGTCGAACTCAACAGCGCACCTGCCGATGCGCCGGCCCTGTTCTGCCTGCACCCAAGCGGTGGCTTCGTGTTCTGTTATCAGCCGCTGGCCAAACGTCTGAACGCAGGCAACAAAGTCTACGGCGTGATGCATCGTGGCTTTTCGGAGCAGCACAACGACGAACAGACCTGGGCGCAAATGATCGCCGCGTACAGCCGAGAAATCGTCAGCACTCAGCCACAAGGGCCTTACCATCTGATGGGCTGGTCGTTGGGCGGTGCACTGGCAATGGACATCGCCGCCACGCTGGAAAGTCAGGGCCATGAAGTGGCGTTTCTGGGGCTGGTCGACGGTACCATTCCAGCGGTGGCCTTTCCGGCCGACATGCCGCGCTTCCAGCGGGTCGATGAGGAAGCACTCAGCGGCACAACCGAGGAAGTTCTCGACGCCGTGCATTACTTCAACCTGCTGTTCCCGACCCTGGCGCTACGAACCGCCGCCTACCTGCAAGCATCACCGCAGGGCACGGTCAAAGATTTTTACGACTGGGCCGCCGGTCAGATCGAGCCGGGTCAGGGCGATGTGTTGGCCATCGTGCAGAGCATCAAGAGTGAAGTCATGAACGCCCAGGCGTTCTCGGTGCATGACCGACTGGTAGAAGCGTTCGAGGCCTTCACCTACAAACCGCTGCGGGTCAAACCGAGCTGCTGGTGGGCCGTGCCGGAAAAAACCGCAGAAGAACTGGCGTTCAGCCAGGCTTTGATCCAGCGCTACAGCCAGTCCGGCGAGCTGAACTGCTCGCACCTGGTGCCACTGGAACACCGCAGCATGATCTTCCAGGATGAATTGCTCGATTCCCTGATCAAAACATTCCTGAACAGTAGCCAGGCTCGCTGAGCCTCTGTGCAAACCGAAAACCCCGGCAATCCTGGATTGGCGGGGTTTCCTTTTTTAAAAGCCAATACCTCAAAGATAGGGTGTGCAGCTCCTCAGGCCCTTGCTACGCTAGAAAAATACCTCTCCTCTGACGTACGCACTACGTGTGACGGCGATCCAACCTCAAGACTATTTTATGACCGAGAAAGTTAAACGATTACAACCTTTGGGTAGCGTTCTGCGCGAACTGTATTTGAAATCCGGAAACGAATGTGCCTTCCCTGAGTGCGAGAAGAGAATAATGGCCGCCAACGGGGATTTCATCGGTCAACTTTGCCATATAGAAGCCGCAGAGGAAGGCGGTCAGCGTTTCAACGTAAATGGATCAAACGCACAGCGACGGACGTTTCAGAACTTGCTTCTGATGTGTTACGAGCATCATGTCGTCACTAATGACACGAGCATCTACGACGTTGCCGCCATGAGAAAAATAAAAAGTACTCATGAAGAAAAGTACAGCAACGTCGTTGCAAAAATACAACAGTCCTCAAATACGGATATAGAGAATGGGGCTCCCATTCTAATAAAAAGACATCTGGATACAGGAACGCAGAAAGAATCCAGATATCACGGTCTCGCTGTGAGGCAAGCCACTCCCGCATTGGCAACCTTCGAATTTGAATGCACTTACGGTGGATCCGCCAGCTCGAAGATTCTCAACCACACTGAAATCTTCACAAAAATCGATCCCGTTAATTTTGAGGTTGGCGACACCGTCACGATCATTGCCGACCTCCATCTTTACGACGAACAATATTTATTCAGCCCCCTAACTATCAAAGAACCGCTAAGAATCGCCTGCATTACCAAACAAGGTAAAAAAGCAATCATTGAACTTGAGTTCGACGGTTACAAAGTGGAACAACGACTTTAGTCCGAATCCTGGGAGCAACAAATTCTGGGCAATAAAAAACCCGGCCTGCCAATGCAAGCCGGGTTTTTCATTGCCGGAGAATCAGAACTGCGGTTTGTACGTCACGCTGAACATCACGTTGCGCGGGTCGCCGTAGTAGCTGTTGCTGTTGATCTGGGCGAAGGCCGGAACGATGTAACGCTTGTCGAACATGTTGTTCAGGTTGACCGCCAGGTTGACCTCGTCGGTGGCCTGGTAGGCAACGCGCGAACCCCAGATGGCGAAGCCCGGCAGATCGAAGCTGCGGTCGAAGCTGAGCGTGCTGCTCTGGGCGTTTACACCGGCACCAACGCTGACTTTGTTGAAGTCACCCGGCAGAGTGTAATCACCCCACAGGCGGAACATGTGCATGGGTGTGCCGGTGGCAAAGCGCTTGCCTTTCAGCTCTGCATCTTCGAGGAACTTGGTGGTGTTATAGGTGTAGCCGCTGGAGATCTGCATGCCATCGAACAGTTCACCGGCAATTTCCGCTTCCAGACCCTGACTGCGGACCTTGCCCGACGCCAACGAGCAGTACCAGCCGCCACAGGCTTCCGGACTTTCGATATCGGTGGAAAGATCGGAGACCGCGCGGTTTTTCTGGATGTAACGGAACAATGCCAGGGAGGTATTGAAGCGGCCATCCATCAGTTCGCCCTTGATACCCAGCTCATAGTTGGTGCCTTCGACAGGCTTGAGCGCAGTCTTTTCCTTGGTCAACTGGGTTTGCGGAATGAACACCTCGGCAACGCTGCCGTAAGCAGACCATTGCTCGTTCAGCGCATACACCATGCCGACGTAAGGGGTCACACGACCGGTGCTGGTGATCGAGTTCTTCTCGCCACCTTCCTGCAGTTCGCGGGCGAAGTAGTTGTCCTGGTCAAAGGAGAAGTCATACCAACTGGTGCGCGCGCCCAGGATCAGGGTCAACGGCTCGGTCAGGTTGACCTTCCAGCTGCCGTATATGCCTTTCTGACGAACATCGTAGGTGCTCACGGCCAGGTTGGCCGCGTCAGCGATCATGTCGAATGATTTTTGCGGACGGTTGTGATCAATGTCGAAGACGTCCACGCCCGGGGTGAACTGGCGTGCGTATTTGTCATCGCTGGTGAACTTGGAGTAGTTGGCACCCACGGTCAGACCCTGTTTGAAACCGAAGCCCTCAAACTGGCCATCGACGTACACGTCGAACGCACGGTTTTTGTTGGCGAAGTCCGTCGCGTAGTCGGAAAAACGCGGGCCGGTGCTTCCACCGACCGGAACCACGCCAGCGATAAACTGGTAGGTCGCCTCGTTCGATTCGTTCATGGCGATGGCCGATGCCTTGATTTTCCAACTGTCGTTGAAGTGGTGTTCAAGGTCAGCGTAAACGGCAGTCTGGTCGTTCATCGAACGGTTCCAGGTGGCACCGGTGTAAGTCGAACGCGGCAGATTGATGTTGCTGGCGTCAGCGTAGCGCGGCAGACCCAGCAGGTACGGACGACCGTGGCTCTTCTTGTTGCTGAAGCCGATACCCAGCACAGTGTCTTCGTCCAGATCGAAGTCCAGAGCGCCGTAGACGGTCTGTTCCCAGTTCCAGGCGTAGTCGGTGAACGAGTGATCTTTTTCGTAGTTGACTACCGCACGGCCGCGAATGGTACCGGCATCGTTCAACGGGCCGCCAACGTCAGCCTGCGAGGCATAGCGATCCCAGCTACCCGCCTTGCCGGTCAGGGTGACAGTCGGCGTCGCCTGACCGCGCTTGCGCACCATGTTGATCGCACCGCCGGGACTGTTGGCACCCTGCAACAGGCCGGCCGCGCCACGGATCACTTCCATGCGGTCGTAGATCGCCATGTTTTCGGTGATGTAGCTACCTAGCGCATAAACGTTACGCGGGATCGGCACGCCGTCGTACTGGATCGCTTCGATGTCGAAACCACGGGAGTAGATGAAAATACCCGGGCCAGGCGATTTCAGCGCCGTCAGACCGGTGGTGGCTTCAACGGCTTGTGTCAGGTTGGTGACGTTCTGGTCATCCATGCGCTTGCGGGTCAGGACGCTGACCGACTGCGGGATATCCTTGAGTTTCTGCTGGCCCTTGCCAATCGTCACCGCACCGGTGGTGTAGGAGTTGGTGCCTTCGGTGGTGGCGCCCATTGCGGCGGCGTTGATGGTGGTGGCACCCAGCTCCATGCCTTTGGTGGTGCCACTGCGCACCAGCATGAGGGTGTTGCCTTCCACGGTGAAACGCACATCGGTGCCACGCAGCAATTCGCCGATCGCCGCCTGAGGCGTCATGGAGCCTTTGACCGCAAAGCTTTTCAGGCCAGCCATGTCATCGGCGTTGTAGATGACCTGCATGTTGCTCTGCTCGCCGAACGCTTGCAGAGCCTGGGGCAGCGATTGAGCCGCGATGTTGAAAGACTTGTCCTCGGCGTGCACCTGAGCGCTGAGCGGCAACAGGCACGCCATGCTCAATCCCGCCATCACGGAGCGCGAGCGCAACGTTCGGGACATCACCAAGGCCTTGAACAGGGGTTTCAATTCGTGAATTGCGGACATTGTGCTCTCTATTATTGGTCGAAGTGGAAAAGCCAGCGGGCCGCCAGGCGCCCTTGAAAATGCACACCCGCCGCGCAATCGTTCACTCATGTGAATCGATCGACTGGCCCCTCCCCGGGCAGCAGTCGCACGCGCCAGGCGCGGGCCGGTGATGGGAATGCATGAAAAATCCGTGTGTCGCCGCGTGGTCCCAGCCAACGGCAAAGGCCTTTTTGCGAGTTGCTTCACGCGCTTACGTTAGTAAGACGGTACAGACCGATAAAACCGGAATGCGTTTGTTTATCATTTGTGAAATAAATTAAAAAAAACCGCCGCGGTCAGGCGGCGGTTTGTTTATCGATGAGCTATCAGACGTCCTGGGCCACCTTGGCGGCTTGTAACTGACGAGCCTTTTCGGTCAGCAACGCTTTCTCTTCCGGGCTCATCGATTCCAGCCGCACCCGCGCCTGGGCCAGTTTGTCCAATTGCCCAGGCGTTGCTTCCTGGCTACGCAGTGCATGTGCCAGACCCGCTACGGTCGGATGGTCGAAGACCACGCCCGGATGGATCTCGCACTGCAGCAGCTTGCGGATGCCTGCCACCAGTTTGATCACCAGCAACGAATGCCCACCGGCGGCGAAAAAGTCGCGTTCGACGCCCAGCCGCTCCTGCCCGAGCAACTGCGCCATGCGCCCGGCCAACAATTGTTCCAGCGCATCGCGCGGTGCCAGGTAATCTTCCTCGATGCCTTGGCTGGCCAGTTGCTGCAGGGCCTTGCGGTCGATTTTGCCGTTGGCCAGACGTGGCAGCCGTTCGAGCAAACGAATCTGCTGTGGCACCATCACCGCCGGCAATTGCTGCGCCAGTTGCTCGCGCAGGCCATCGGCCGACAGTCCGTGACGTGCGACCACAAATGCCTGCAAACCCTGTTCAGCGCTGTCGCCAGCGATGACCAGCGCTTCGGCCACTGCCGGATCACGCAGCAGCTGCGCTTCGACTTCACTGAGCTCGATGCGGAAACCCCGCACCTTGATCTGATGATCGCGGCGACCGTGCAGGACGATTCCACCCTCGGCGAGATAGCGCGCCAGATCACCTGTGCGGTACAAGCGCTGACCCTCGATGAACGGATTGTCGATCAGCAGACCGTCTTCGGGCTCGACGTTGACGTACCCGCGAAACAACTGCGCACCGCCCACGTACAGCTCGCCCAGCGCGCCTACCGGTGCCAATTGGTGGTGAGTGTCGAGCACGTAGACGTTATTGTTGTCCAGCACCTGGCCGAGCCGCCCGGCATCCTGCCCGGGCACAATTTTGTGCACCAGCACGCCGACCGTGGTTTCGGTCGGGCCATAGTGGTTGAACACCTGACAATCACCGCGCACCTGAGCGATGCGTTGCAGCAGCGGCGCGGCAATCGCTTCGCCACCCAGCACCAGCGTTTGCGGCAGGCACGCGGTGTCGCTGTCGAGCAACGCGGCGAGGTGCGACGGGACGATCTTCAGGCAATCGATGGCATGACGTTGCAGGTACTCGGCGAACAATCGCGCGTCCTGCATCTGCTCGTCGCTGGCCACATGCAACGCGGCGCCGTTGAACAAGGCGCCGAACAGCGCGGTGTTGCCCAGATCCGCCGCCACGGTCGAACTGAAACCGAAGTGGCGCAGCGCATTCAGACCCAGCGCCGTGCTGACGCTGGCGGTGTAATTGAACAATTGCCGATGCTCGATCAACACGCCTTTCGGCACGCCGGTCGAACCGGAAGTGAACAGCACATAAGCCAGATCAGCACCTTGAGTTTCACGTTCAGGTGCCGCTGCGGCGGCGTTTTCCAGCAGCTGCTCGAGCGTGCGCACGTTGATTGCACTGGCAGGCCATTCGCTCAATTGTGCCGGCTCGGCCAACAGCCATTCAGCGCCGGCCTGTTCCAGCATCAACTGCTGACGCACCAGCGGCCATTGCCGATCCAGCGGCAAATACGCTGCGCCGACACGCCAGATCGCGAGCATCGCCACCACCAGCGCTGCCGAACGCGGCAACGCCAGTGCGACCACCGAACCACTGCTCACGCCCTCGGCATGCAGGGCCGCCGCCAGTCGCTCGACCTGTGCCTGCAACTGCGCATACGTCAGGCTGGCGGCTTCATCGGTCAGTGCCAGCGCCTCGGGAGTGGAATGCGCCCACGCGGCAATACGCTGCGGCAACAAACGTGTATCGGCGCATGCCTGAGCGGCTGGATTGAACGCCAGGGCACGCTGACGCTCAGCCTCGCTCAGCAGGCTGACCTGCCCCAGCAGCACGTCGGCATCGCCCAGAAGATTGCCCAGCAGCGTGCGGTATTGTTCGAGCAAAACCTGCATCGAAGCCGCGCTGTAACGCTGCACGGCGTACTCCAGCGCCAGACCTCGAACATCGCCCTCAGCTGTCTGCTGCAGTTGCATCAGCAACTCGAATACGTGACCGCGTCCGGTCTCCACGCCTTGAGCCGACCATTGCAGCGCCGCTACCGACTGCGCTGGTGACAGATGCTGTACGGCAAATCCATAGGCCGGACGTGCCGCCGCCGGTTGCAGTTCCGGCGCCCAGTATTCCTGCCAGGTCCGATGTTCTTCCAGATGTGCTGCCAGACTCGGCAGCCACTGAGCGAACGATTGTTCAGTGTTGACCGACAGATTCAGCGGCAAGGTTTTTTCAAAGACGCCGACCGCGCCAGCGAAATATGGGTAATCTTCACGACCATCGTGACGCCAGCCCAGCAATACTTCGTCGCGACCGCTCAAACGCGCCAGCAACAGCGCCCAGGCGCTCTGCATCAGCAGCGCCAACGGTTGTTCTAGGGATTGCGCAAGGTTTTGCAGACCGGTCACCAGCGCGGCATCCAGCGACGTGTGCAACGTTGCCGCTTCACTGGCCACAGCATCGGCTCGACGCGCGGCCAGCCAAGGTGTCGACAACGTTGCATTGACTCCCTTGAGGTGTTCCTGCCAATAGGTGCGAGCGGTGGCGGCGTCCTCATCGAGAATCACCTCGCTGCGCCATTCCAGATACTGCGAGAACTCACCCGCCTCCTCGTCTTCCGGCAGCTCGCCGTGTTCATAGGCCAGCAGTAATTGCTCATAGATCAAGCCCAGCGCGCGGTCATCGAGACTGCAACGCGCCGCGCCCAGCACCAGCGTCCAACGCTGTTCCGGCAGCGCATACAGCACCGCTTGCAGGGCTGCCGACTCACCGGGCACAAATGCGCGCTGAGCCCACTCGGTCACTTGCGCTTGAATGTCGGCCTCGCTGGCGGGTGACGTCTGTACGGTGAGCGGAAAACGTTCGCCGACGTCGGTGAATTGCCGCAAACCGTGAAAACCCGGGGCCTTGGCCAGTCGCGCCAGCAGCATCGGCTGACGCGCCAGCAGGCTGTCAAACGCTGCCTGCAGACGCTGTGGCGCCAACACGCCACCGATGTCGATGCGCAGAAAGCGTGCGGCATCGGCCCAGCACGCCGCTTTGGGCAATTGATCGCAGAGCATCTGTTGCTCGGGGGTCAACGCTTGTCCCACGTCCTCTTGATCCATCATTTCGTTCATGCCCCGCTCTCCTCGGTGTTCACCACGTGTTGGCGAACCGCCTCGCCACGGCTGTTTTGCAGATCGCCGTGGTCGTACATGTCACCCATCGCCACGACAATCTTGCGCGGCCCCTCGAAAGGGTCACGGGCATGCGCCACCAGCATGTTGTCGAGCAGAATGGCGTCACCCTTTTGCCAGTCGAAGCGCACGGCGCACTCTTCATACAGATCGCCAATGCGTTGCATCACCTCATCTTCGATCGGTGTGCCGTCGCCGTAATACACGTGGCGCGGCATGCGCTCGGGGCCGAACATCGACAACAGGTCTTCACGCACATCCGGCTCCAGCCAGTAGATGTGGTGCAGTTGCACCTGGTTGAAGAACGACTTGGCGCCGGTGATCGGGTGACGAATGATCGCCGGCCCCGGTGTGCGGGTTTGCAGTTCGTTATTGTCGAGCCAGCGCCATTCGATCCCCCCGGCGCGGCAACGTGCTTCCACCTCGGCGCGGTCTTCGGTCTTGAAGAAGTGCTGCCACGACACATCGAGCTTGTCGGTGAAAGTGCGCACATACAGCAAGCCCTTGGACTCGAACTTGTCACGCAAATCTGCCGGCAGTTTTTCGTACATCAGACGGCAGTCCACCACCGGCGTTGCACCGCCAACCGGCGCCGCTTGTTCGCAATAGAACATCTGCTTGCGCGGCCAGCGATCCTGGTGCGAGCTCTCGTTGTGGAACAGGATCATCTTGCGTTCCGGGTACGGCGTGGAGCGGTACGTGTTCTTGCCGCCCTCTTTCTTCGGCAGATCGCCGTACTGGCCGTACAGGCCCGGCTGGATCGCTTCGGCGAAGGCTTCAAAGCCCTGAATGCCGTCGAGTTCGAAACCACGGAAGAGAATGCCGGCGTGCGTCGCGAGTTTTTCTTCGATCAGCGGTCGGTTGCGCTTGATCCACTCGATCAAGTCCAATTGCGGCTCGTTCGGCTCCATCAGCAACGGGAACGGCTGTGGCGCGGCGATCAGCGATTCGCGAATCGGCGTCGGGCGAACCTTGGCCACCGGTGCGGCACCGCGCTTGAGGAACTTGCCCAGTTTGTCGGCCTTGGGTCCGGGGGCAGCGGGTTTGGCGGCCACTGCTAAATTGTCCACTGGCATGCTGATAGCTCCCAATTGAATGTCCTGATCAGCGACGATCTGTTCCAACAGGGCTATCCAGGCCTTCACCAGGTACTGAATGCGCTCGTGTCCGAACAAGGTTGTGGCGAATTGCCAATTACCCAGCAATTGCCCTTCTTCTTCGTCAACGAACAATGCCATGTCGAATTTAGAATGGGTCTGCAGCAACGGCAGCGCTTCCACCTGCAAACCGCCCATGGCCTGGGTGCGGCCCGGCAGGTTATTCATCACAAACAGCACCTGCACCAGCGGGTTCATGCCTTTGTGACGCGGCACACCGGACGCGTCGACGATCATGTCGAACGGCAGGTCCTGGTGCTCCAGCGCTTGCAGCAACGTCGCCTGTGTCTGCGCGAGGAAACCGCCGAACGAGGCATCGGCGGCAAATTGCGAACGCAATGGCAACACGTTGACGAAGAAGCCGATCAAGCGTTCCAACTCCGCCCGCTCGCGCCCGGCGACATCGGCACCGACCAGCACATCCGAACCCGCGCCGACCCGGTGCAACAGCACCTGGAACGACGCCAGCAACGTGCTGTAGAGCGTGACACCCGAACGCGCAGCCAATGCCTTCACGCCACGACTCAATTCGCGGCCCAGGGCGAACTGCACCGCATCACCGGCGTAGGACGCAACCGTCCCGCGCGGGTTGTCCATCGGCAGGCTGAGTTGGCCGTTATAGCCCTTCAACTGCGCCTTCCAGAAGGTGGCCTGTTGGCCCAGCACACCCTGTTGTTCCAGCGCCTGTTGCCACAAGGCGAAGTCCGAATACTGCACGGCCAGCGCCGGCAGATTCAGCGCCTGGTCCTGGCTGACGCGGTCGTAGATCTGCACCAGTTCATTGATCAACACGCCCATCGACCAACCATCGGAAATGATGTGGTGCATCGAATACAGCAGCACGTGCTCGGTCGGCCCCAGATGCAGAATGCGTCCGCGCAACAGCGGCGCCTGCTCCATGTCGATCGGGGTGTTGGCGTTGTCGAGCACCGCTTGCGCCACCTGCTCTTCCTGATCACTGCGCGACAGCGCCGACAGGTCGATCAACGGGAAGTCCAGCTCGACCTCGGCGACGATCAGTGCAATCGGATCACCTTCATCGTCTTGCACATACGCAGTGCGCAGCACCTCATGACGGCGCACCACCTCAGCGAAACTGCCAAGCAAACGCTCGACCGACAACTCGCCACGCAGGCGCAGCGCCATCGGCATGCCGTAAGCGGAGCTACCGCCGGACAATTGCTCGGCAATCCACAAACGGCGTTGCACCAGCGACAACGGTGCAGTGGTTTTCGCCCCGTGCGCGGTCAGCTCCACCTGACGTGAATCGAATGCCGCCAGCGCCGAACCGACATTGGCTTGCATGACGGCAGCCAGATCCTTGAGCACCGGGGCACCGAACAGATCACGCAGGCTCACGGTCAGCCCGGTGACCTTGCGCAGTCGCGACACAGCTTGCGTTGCCAGCAACGAATGGCCACCCGCCTCGAAGAAGTGCGCGTTACGCCCGACCTGCTCACGCTCCAGCACTTCCCGCCAGATGGCGGCGATCTGCTCTTCGAGCAGACCCTGCGGGGCCACGAAAGTGGCGTCCGAGAGCAGGCTGCCCGGCAGTGGCAGCGCTTTGCGATCGACCTTGCCGCTCGGCCCGATCGGCAATTGCGCCAGCAGCAACACGTGGCTCGGCTGCATGTAATCCGGCAGGCTGGTTTTCAGGCCATCGCGCAGTGCGCGCAGAAGCTCGGCCTGTTGCGGATGCGCCTCATCGGCCGCCGCACTGTCGTGCGGTACAACGTAAGCCACCAGGTGCTGACCGCCCGCAGCCGGTTGCGCCAGCACCAATGCCTGACGGATTGCAGGCTGGCGCAGCAGGCAGGCTTCGATCTCGCCCAGTTCGATGCGGAAGCCGCGTACTTTCACCTGATGGTCGATACGACCGATGTATTCGATCAGGCCTTCGGCATTGACCCGCGCCAGATCACCGGTGCGGTACAAGCGGCCGCCCGCCGCATTGAACGGATCAGGAATGAAACGTTCGGCAGTCAGATCCGGACGCTTTAAATACCCGCGCGCCAGCAGTTCGCCGCCCACCAGCAATTCACCCACCACGCCCTCGGGCACCGGCTGGCCGGTACTGTCGAGGATATAAATCGAGCGACCGGCCAAAGCGCGCCCGATGGGCAGTGCCGCCGGTAGCGGCTTTTCACCCTGCACATAATCGCCGCAATCAAGCACGGTAGTGGTTACCGTCGCTTCGGTCGGGCCATAGGCGTTAATCAATTGCACCTGGTGCAGACCGGCACGCTGATACGCCGCAATGCCTTGCGGCGGCATCGCTTCACCGCCCACCACCATCTGACGCAGACGCCCATAATCGCGCGGGCCGTGATCGGCAAAGTCTTGCACCACGACGTTCCAGTAGGCGGTGGTCAGGTCAGCGACGCTGATGTCCTTGTCGAGGATCTGCTGATACAGCGTTTCGCTGTCCCAGATTTCGTTGCCACGCAACACCACCGCCGCGCCGCAGATCAGCGCCGGGTACACCTGCTCGACAAAACTGTCGAAGTTGAACGTAGCGAATTGCAGCACCCGGTCGCTGGCCGACAACCCCTTGTAGGCTTCAGACACCCGAGTATGCCGGGCCAGTGTGACGTGGCTGATGCCAACGCCTTTTGGTCGCCCGGTCGAACCGGAGGTAAACATCACGTAGGCCAGGCTCTGGCCGTGGACAGTCACTGACGGATTGCTCTCGGTCTGTGGCCAGCTCGCGTCGTCCACCGCCAGCGTGACGACGCCGCTCACCGAAGGCAGACGTTGCAGCAAATGTTGCTGGCTGAGCATCAGACGCAGACCACTGTCTTCGATCATCGCCAGCAGACGGTCGGCAGGATATTCCGGATCGAGCGGCACATAAGCCCCCCCGGCCTTGAGCACCGCCAACAGGCTGATGATCATGTCCAGCGAGCGATCCGCCGCAATCCCCACCAGCACGTCCGGCCCCACGTTGTGCTGCAGCAAACCATGCGCAACGCGGTTGGCGGCGGCGTTGAGCTGAGCGTAGCTGAGCTGACGGTCTTCGAACATCAGTGCGATGGCGTCAGGGGTTTGTGCCACTTGCTGCTCGAACCACTGATGCACGCATTGTTCGCTGGCCGGCGCATCGACAACCTCCAGCATTGGCCCGACGGCCAGTGAAAGCTCACCGAGGCAAGTCGATGCCGGTGCCTGCACCATCTGTTGCAGCAAATGATCGAGTTGCGCTGCCAGTTGCTCGACCGAGCGAGCGTCGAACTGCGCCTGGTCGAAGCTCAGGTGCATCGACAACTGCGCGTCGAGGCTGACCGCCAGGGTCAACGGGTAGTTGGTCTGCTCGCGATTGGCCACTTCGCCAAAACGCAGATCCTGCGGCGCGCCTTGTTGCAGGGCTTCGGACACCGGGTAGTTCTCGAACACCAGGATGTTGTCGAACAGCGCTTCACCGCCCTGCCCGGCCCAGCGCTGGATTTCGAACAGCGGTGTATGTTCCTGCTCGCGCAGGGCCAGATTCTGCCCCTGCACCTGTTGTAACCACTCACTCAACGGTTGCTCGGCACGCGGGGTGGCGATCACCGGCAAGGTGTTGATGAACAGCCCGATCTGTTGCTCGACACCCGCCAGTTGTGCCGGACGCCCGGACACCGTTGCGCCGAAGCTGACCGTGTCGAGCCCGGTGTAACGTTGCAGCAGCAACAGCCAGGCACTTTGCACCAGGGTGTTGAGGGTAATTTTGTGACCACGGGCAAACTCATTGAGCCGGCGCGTGCGCTCGGTATTCAGCACGTGAAAACGCTCGTCATGGCCACTGCGCGGTGCCACGGCAGCAAATGCCCGGGCCAGTCGGGTCGGCTCTTGCAGGCCCGCCAATTGTGCAGTCCAGAAGGTCTCGCTCAGCGTCACATCCTGGCGGTTCAGCCACTGAATGTAATCGCGATAACGTCCGCCAGTCGCAGCCGGCGCGTGACCGCTATAGCGTTGCAAGACTTCGCCGAGCAACTGCGAGTTGCTCCAGCCGTCCATCAGAATGTGATGGCTGGTGTAGATCAAACGGCAGGCATTGGCGGCGGTTTTCACCACCACCAGACGCAACAGCGGTGCGGCGCCCAGCTCAAAGCCTTGTTGCTGCTCAGCCTCGGCCAGCGCGGCGATAGCGTGCGTCACGTCATCGCGACCCGACCAGTCGAGCACAGTGAAGGGCACCGGCAAATGCTTGTGGATCACCTGCACCGGACGCTGGAATTCACCGTCCCAGACAAAACTGCTGCGCAACACATCATGCGTGTCCAGTGTCGCTTGCCAGGCATCGCGGAAGCGCTCGATGTCCAGCCCCTGAACGTCGACGCACATCTGGTTGATGTAGTCGCCGGCCTGTTGCTCGTACAGGGTGTGGAACAGCATGCCCTGCTGCATCGGCGACAGCGGGTAAATGTCTTCGATCTGCTGCGGTGCCAGCGCCAGCGAATCGAGTTGTAACTGCGTCAGCTGCGCCAACGGGAAGTCCGACGGCGTCACGCCGTGGCTGTCGTGCTGGCAGCAATGTTCCAGCAATGCGCTCAGCTCGGTGGCGTAGGCATCGGCCAGCGTCTGAATGGTCGCGGTGTCGAACATCTGCGAACTGAAGGTCCAGCCGACACTCAATTCGCCGCCGTACACCTGACCGTTGAGAGTCAGCCAGTTGCCCAGGGCCGCCAGCGGACTTTGCTCGGCGCCGGACGGTTCACCCGACGGGCTGAATAGCGCAGCGCCGTCTTCGGCGAAGCCGGCGTCGAACTGGCCCAGATAGTTGAAGGTGATGCGCGGCATCGGCAGCGCTTGCAGGGTCTGGCGCGCGGCGGCATCGCCCAGATAACGCAGAGCGCCGAAACCGATGCCCTTGGCCGGAATCGCCCGCAGTTGTTCCTTGATCGCTTTGATCGACTCCGCCACGTCAGCCGTTGCGGTCAGCTTGATCGGGAACAGGCTGGTGAACCAGCCGACGCTGCGGCTCAGGTCAAGGTCGTCGAACAGGTCTTCGCGGCCATGACCTTCGAGCTGGATCAGCGTCGACGGGTGACCGGTCCAGCGCGCAATGACTCGCGCCAGCGCCGTCAGCAACAGATCGTTGACCTGTGTGCGATAGGCCGCCGGGGCCTGTTGCAGCAGACGACGGGTCCGCTCTTTGTCCAGACGGGTTTCGACGCTGGCGGCGTAACGGTTTTGCAAGGCGCCGTCGGCATGGTCTTGCGGCAACCCCACGTTCGCGCCCTCGAGTTGCGCCTGCCAGAAGCCCAGCTCGGCTTGCAGCGCCGGGCTCGCGGCGTAGTTTTGCAGGCGCTGCGCCCAGTTTTTCGCCGCCGTGGTTTTCGCCGGCAGCTTGATCGCCTGCCCGGCTTGCAACTGTTGATACGCCTGTTGCAGGTCTTCGAGCAGAATTCGCCACGACACGCCATCGACCGCCAGGTGATGGATTACCAACAACAGACGCTGACTGCCGTCGGCCAGGGTCGCCAGCACTGCACGCAGCAACGGGCCATGGGCCAGGTCGAGACTGCGCTGGGCCTGTTCGCCGAGTTCTTGCAGTGCCTGGGCGTCAGCCACGTCGTACTGCCAAAGCACCGCTTCAGCCTGTGGCGCTCGGTGAGTGGCGGCCCACACGCCGTCGCGCTCGCGGAACGACAGACGCAAGGCATCGTGCTGCACCAGCAGCGCCTGCAAGGCCTGCTCGACGTGCGCCGCTTCAAGTACAACGCGCGGTTTGAGCAACACCGACTGGTTCCAGTGATGGGCATCGATCATGGCGCTGTCGAAGAACAACTGCTGGAACGGCAACAGCGGACTGTCACCGCTTACCGGCCCCTGATCGATGCTCGGGCCGGCCACGCCGACCTTGGCCACCGCCGCGAGGCTCTGCACGTTCTGGTGCAGGAACAAGTCTTTCGGGCTGAAGTGAATCCCGGCCTGACGCGCACGGCTGACCACCTGGATCGAGATGATCGAGTCGCCGCCCAGTTCAAAGAAGTTGTCGTCAATGCCGACCTGCTCCAGGCCGAGCACGCTCTGCCAGATCGCCACCAGCGCTTGTTCGGTGGCGCTGGTCGGGGCGCTGTAAACCTTGTGGCTGACACTCAGGTCGGCCTTCGGCAGAGCCTTGCGTTCGAGCTTGCCGTTCGGGCTGACCGGCATCTTCGCCAGCAGCAACCAGTGCTGCGGAATCATGTATTCCGGCAAGTGCTGGCTCAGGTGTACCTTGAGGCGGCGCTGCAGTGCCTGATGAGCTTGCTCATCGGCATCGACCAGCGCTTCATCCGTTGGCACCACATAAGCCACCAGCAACGAGCCGTCTTGAGCGATGACCACCGTCTCACGCACGT
>NZ_AKJD01000259.1 GCF_000282515.1 Pseudomonas sp. GM80 | reverse complement strand
AGGTCAGCGTGTAATCACGCTGACTGCGCCTTTTTCCCGTGTTCATTACGTCCTCCTGAGAATGGGTCAGAAGGTGTAAACCTTATTCAGGACGGGACATCAACAATAAAAAAGGCGACTGTCCTGAGACAGTCGCCTTTTTTTGTGCCCGGGAATCTTAGGTCGGCATGTTGCGCGCGTAGAAGATTTCGAGCATTTCGTGTTTCACACGATCAGTCACCTGAGCGCGCTGCTCCGGGGACAGGCTGCTGGTGGCGTCGCCGAACAGGTAGTTATCCAGTTCGAAGTTCTTCAGCAGCATTTTGGTGTGGAACAGGTTCTCCTGGTACACGTTCACGTCGGTCATCTGGTACGCGTCGCGAGTGTCTTCGGAGAGGTAGTTCTGGATCGAATTGATCTCGTGGTCGATGAAGTGCTTGTTGCCTTCAACGTCACGAGTGAAGCCGCGCACACGATAATCCACAGTCACGATGTCCGAATCGAACTGGTGAATGAGGAAATTGAGCGCTTTCAGCGGTGAGATGACACCACAAGTCGACACGTCGATGTCCACACGGAACGTTGCAATACCGTCGTCCGGATGGATTTCCGGGTAGGTGTGCACCGTGATGTGGCTCTTGTCGAGGTGGGCCAGGATAATTTCGGGCAACGGGCCCGGCGATTCTTCAATCTGGCTTTCAGTCGGGGTTACCGGCTCTTCAGAAATCAGAATCGTGACGCTGGCGCCCTGAGGTTCATAGTCCTGACTGGCAATGTTCAGGATGTTGGCACCAATGATCTCGACAACTTCTGTGAGAATCTGCGTCAGGCGTTTCGCGTTGTACTCTTGATTGATGTACTCGACGTAAGCCTGCTGGTCTTGCGGGGTTTCCGCGTAGCAGATGTCATAGATGTTGAAGCTCAAGGTCTTTGTCAGGTTATTGAACCCGTGGAGCTTGAGTTTGCTTTTCACCGTTAAAAACTCTCTATGTATGCGGCGCAGCCGCGTGATCAAGCATGCCCGTCAAGTGCGAACAACGCACCTGCGTAGGACGGTTAACACCTCTTCGCGATGGCGATTTTGGTTATCTGTTCAGGCGGATGACCCGTCGGCTGACCGATCACTGCCCTGAAAAAAGTGGCGCATTATGCAGACGTCAGCGGGGGATCGCCAGAGTCTGCACTGCTTTTATGATAGTTGAATGTCGGTTCAACCGAGTTCGACGATTTCATAATCGTGAGTGATGGCCACGCCAGCGGCGCCGAGCATGATCGAAGCCGAGCAATACTTCTCGGCGGACAACTCGATCGCGCGTTTGACCTGGGCTTCTTTCAAGCCACGGCCCTTGACCACGAAATGCATGTGAATCTTGGTGAATACCTTCGGATCTTCGGTCGCGCGCTCGGCTTCGAGGAAGGCTTCGCAGCTTTCAACGGCCTGACGCGATTTCTTCAGAATGCTGACCACGTCGAAATTGCTGCAACCGCCCACACCGAGCAGGAGCATTTCCATCGGGCGAACACCCAGATTGCGACCACCGGCGTCCGGCGGACCGTCCATGACCACGACATGACCGCTGCCGGATTCGCCGAGGAACATGGCTTCGCCAGCCCATTGGATGCGTGCCTTCATCGCCCAGACTCCACTGTAAAAAAAGGGTCGCCAGCTTAGCACAGGGGATTGCCCTGACCGCGAGCAGCGTTCCTAGGACGAATGCTCCAACTGTGTAGGTAATTTCTCGAATTTGCGACGAAGTGTCTGTTAAGCTGGCGCCAATTCGCTGGCGCCCATGCCAGCCGTGCAGCGACCGCCTTCAGCGCCTCATAAAAAAATCAAACATCACCGTGCAGTCTTTTCGGGATACAACCATGGTTGCTATTACCCCCACACCCAAAATCAAGAACCTCGACAAGCTGTTGATGCATTGTCAGCGCCGTCGCCATGCGGCCAAGAGCAACATCATTTGTGCCGGCGATCGTTCCGATACGTTGTATTTCATCATCAAGGGTTCGGTGACGATCTTGATCGAGGATGACGACGGCCGCGAAATGATCATCGCCTACCTTAATGCCGGGGATTTCTTCGGTGAGTTGGGCCTGTTCGAGCAAGCCGGCCAGGAACAGGAACGCAGTGCCTGGGTGCGGGCCAAGGTGGAATGCGAAACAGCGGAAATCAGCTACGCCAAGTTCCGCGAATTATCGCAGCAGGATCCAGACATTCTTTACGTCCTCAGCGGACAAATCGCACAACGCCTGCGCAACACCACGCGCAAGGTCGGCGACCTGGCGTTCTTTGACGTGACCGGTCGCGTAGCGCGTTGCCTGCTGGAGTTGTGCAAACAGCCAGACGCGATGACCCACCCGGACGGTATGCAGATCAAGGTGACCCGTCAGGAAATCGGGCGGATTGTCGGTTGTTCGCGGGAGATGGTCGGTCGCGTGCTCAAGGATCTTGAGGAACGCAACCTGGTCGATGTGAAAGGCAAGACCATGGTGGTCTTCGGTACACGCTAAGCCCGAATATCAGGCGCTGTACATCTGCGCCAGCATCAAACGAAACAGCTCATCAAGACGCGCCAAGGCCTGTGGCGCGTTGAATTTCTCATGCAGGGCGATGTGGCTTTGCGCCCTCACCCGCTGCTCCAGGCCGCACGCTTCGTTGAAGCGATTGACCGCTGCAACCATCGATTCGCGCTCGTCATCCATCAGCATCGCCCCGTGCACCAGACCGACCGGCCGTTGTCCGCCCTGACTCTGGCGCCAGCGCTGGGCGGTGCCGACCATTTTGCGACCGTCGAGGTTGACGTTGAAACGGCCGTCGCAGAATGCGCCGTGGATTTCGCCTAACGATGACGTGCCGCCCAACTCATCGAGCAACTGACAGATCGGATCGCAGAGACGGTGGTAGCCGGTTTCGATGCGGTTCAGATCGCCTTCGCTGCGCGGTGGTGCGTAGACCAACGCGATGTTGATGGTGGCGGCGGATTGCGGGACGGGTTCGCCGCCGGTTTCACGCAGCAGGACTGGCCAGCCGGCAGCGGCGGAGACTTCGCAGGCGTGTTCGAAAGCGGGCAAGCGGTTCAGGCGGCGTGGCATGACCAGTGCGCGATCGCTGGGTTGCCAGAAGAGAAGGCCGAATTCGGAGTCGCCGGCGCAGACCGAGGCCAGCAAGTCTTGCTCGGCCTGCAGGCCGGCTTCGATGGTCAGCGGGGTTGGCAGCGACATAACAGGCTCCGGCAACATAAGAATCTTCAGCGGTTTCGATGGCCCCTTCGCGAGCAGGCTCACTCCTACAAGGGGAACGCATTCCAACTGTAGGAGTGAGCCTGCTCCGGGCGGCGTTCCGACGATGGCGTCGACTCGGTCTGAAAGAATATCAGTCGAGGGTCGAACCGCTGATCGGCACGCCACGCTCCGGGAAGAACAGGCGCTGCAGTTCAGTGCCCGGATTTTCCGCGCGCATGAATGCTTCACCGACCAGGAACGAATACACGTCGCTGATTTCCATCAGCTCGACATCGGCACGGTTGAGGATACCGCTCTCGGTAATCACCAGACGATCACGCGGAATACGCGGCAGCAGATCGAGGGTGGTTTCCAGGCTGACATCAAACGTATGCAGGTTGCGGTTGTTGACGCCGACCAGCGGCGTATCGAGGGTTTTCAACGCGCGCTCCAGTTCATCACCGTCGTGAACTTCCACCAGCACGTCGAGGCCAACACTTTTGGCCACCGCCGCCAGCTCGGCCATTTTCACGTCATCCAGCGCGGAGACGATCAGCAGCACACAGTCGGCGCCCAACGCGCGGGCTTCAACGATCTGGTAAGGATCGATCATGAAGTCCTTGCGAATCACCGGCAGCTTGCAGGCGGCGCGCGCCTGTTGCAGGTAAGCATCGGCGCCCTGGAAATAATCGATATCGGTCAGCACGGACAGACAGGTTGCCCCGCCCTTCTCGTAGCTTTTGGCGATATCCGCCGGAACGAAGTCCTCGCGGATCACGCCTTTGCTTGGCGAAGCCTTTTTGATTTCAGCGATCACCGCTGGTTGTTTCTTCTTCGCTTGCGCCAGCAGCGCGTTGGCGAAACCGCGGGGTGCATCGGCCGCCTTGGCCAGACTTTCCAGCTCGCTCAGGCTGACGCGGGCGCTACGCTCGGCGACTTCCTGAACCTTGCGGGCCAGAATGTTTTCCAGAACCGTCGGTACACTCATCCCTCATTCTCCACTCTGAATACCGCGGTAAAGGCACCCAGCTCCTCGAGTTTCTCCCGAGCGAGGCCGGTGTGCAGGGCGTCGTGCGCAAGCTCCACGCCTTGTTTCAAACTGCTCGCCACGTCGGCGGCGTACAGCGCAGCACCGGCGTTGAGCACAATCATTTCGGCGGCTTTCTGGCCGTTCTCGGTCTTGCGCTTGCCGAGGGCATCGCGGATCAGCGCCAGCGACGCTTCCGGGCCTTCGACCGACAGACCGTGCAGGCTCTGGCTCTTCATGCCGAGGTCTTCCGGCTCGACCCAATATTCAGTGATTTCGTTGTTCTTCAGCTCGGCGACAAACGTCGGCGCGGCGAGGCTGAACTCGTCCAGACCGTCCTTCGAATGCACCACCAGCACGTGCTTGCTGCCCAGACGCTGCAACACTTCGGCCAATGGCCGGCACAGCGCCTTGTTGAATACGCCCACTACCTGATGCTTCACACCGGCCGGATTCGTAAGCGGGCCGAGCATGTTGAACAGCGTACGCAGGCCGAGATCGCGGCGCGGGCCGGCGGCGTACTTCATGGCTTTGTGGTGAGTCTGGGCGAACATGAAACCAATGCCGACGTTGTCGATGCAACGCGCAACCTGTACCGGCGTCAGGTTCAGATAGATGCCGGCGGCTTCGAGCAAGTCGGCGCTGCCGCTTTTACCCGAGACCGCACGGTTACCGTGTTTGGCCACGGTGCAACCGGCTGCCGCGACAACAAAGGAAGAAGCCGTCGACACGTTGAAGATGTTTGCACCGTCACCGCCGGTGCCGACCACATCGACCACGCCGTCGAGGGTTTTCAGTTCGACCTGATCGGCCAGCTCACGCATCACTGACACGGCGCCGACGATCTCGTCGATGCTCTCGCTCTTCATGCGCATGGCCATCATGAACGCGCCGACCTGCGCCTCGGTGCATTGGCCGGTCATGATTTCGCGCATCACATCGCGCATTTCTTCGGTGCTGAGATCGAGGTGCTCGACGATACGGCTCAGGGCTGTCTTGATATTCATGGGAAGTCCTTAGCGCGTGCCGCCGGTTTGTTTGAGGAAGTTGGCAAACAGTTCATGACCCTGCTCGGTGAGGATCGACTCGGGGTGGAACTGTACGCCCTCAATGTTCAGGGTCTTGTGACGCAGGCCCATGATTTCGTCGACCGAACCGTCGTCGTGTTGCGTCCACGCGGTCAGTTCCAGGCAATCGGGCAACGTATCGTGCTTGACGATCAGCGAGTGGTAGCGGGTAACAGTCAACGGATGATTCAGACCTTGGAAAACGCCCTTGTCCTCGTGGAATACCGGGCTAGTCTTACCGTGCATGACTTGGCGCGCGCGCACCACATCACCGCCAAAGGCCTGGCCGATGGATTGGTGGCCGAGGCAGACACCCAGAATCGGCAGTTTGCCGGCGAAGTGTTTGATCGCTTCGATGGAGATACCGGCTTCGGTCGGCGTGCACGGGCCTGGCGATACGACGATGCGCTCGGGCTTGAGTGCTTCGATCTCGGCGACGGTCAATTCGTCGTTGCGCACGACTTTGACGTCGGCACCCAGTTCGCCGAGGAATTGCACAACGTTGTAAGTAAAGGAGTCGTAGTTGTCGATCATCAGCAACATGGCGTTTCGAACCTCTTGAATTCTGACTTGGAGACAGCCTTCAGATGACTTGCCCGCAGGGCGCTGCACGATGTCGGACGCAGATGGACGCGTCGGCACAGCGGCATTTCAAACAGGCAAGGAAGGCAAAGCGATACAGATCCGGCGGGGCCGGCAGAAAAGATTCAGGCGCGCCAACGCCAGCGGGCGTGTGCCTTGATGACTTGATCCAGAAGTTTGCTGGTGATCAACACGGGGAAGGTCTCGTTCATACGTTCCGGCACAGTAACTTAGCTGGGCGGAGCGTGCAATATGGCCGGGCGTATGGGGGTTAAATCTGCGCGAGGGTTCGCGACCGATGGCAAAAGGCCGGAAGTTTTTGGTACTGTCGTTTCGTTCACCTACAACAATAAATAAACGGACTTGCTCATGATCAAACAGACGTTGTTTGTACCGCTGGCTGGTTGCCTGCTCGCACTGGCTTGTGCTCAGGCCAATGCCGCCCCCAATCCCTACTCGAATTTCGTGGTGTTTGGCGACAGCCTCAACGATGCCGGCACCTTCAGGGACACCGGCGGCCCGGCCGGTTCTACCCAGCGCTACACCAACCGTACCGGGCCGATCTATCTGGACGGCAGCGGCGAATCCCGCGATCTGAACGCCACCCAACGGCTCGGCGCACGCCTCGGCTTCACCCCCGATCAAACCGCCTCCTCCAGCTCGGCCGTGCGTGCCGAGAATGGCCAGGCTGACGGCAACAACTGGGCGGTCGGCGGTTATCGCACCGACCAGATTCTCGATTCGATCACTACGCAGTCGGCCACCGGCGAACGCACCCGCGCCGGCTACCTGCCCTCGAACGGCTTCCGCGCCGACCCGAATGCGCTGTATTACATTTCCGGTGGCGGTAACGACTTCCTCCAAGGTCGCATCCTCAGCCTGCCGCAAGCCAACGCCGGCGCCGATCGCCTGGCTGACAGCGTGCAAGCGCTGCAAACAGCCGGGGCCAAATACGTGATGGTCTGGCTGCTGCCTGACGTCGGCCTGACCCCAGCCATCAACGGCACACCGCTGCAAGCGTTCAGCAGCCAGCTCGCCGCGCAGTTCAACAGCCAGTTGGTCACGCGCCTGCAAGGCATCAACGCGGAAATTATTCCGCTGAACATTCCGGTTTTGCTGTCGGAAGTGTTCGCCGATCCGGGGCGTTTTGGCCTGGCCACTGATCAGAACCTCACCGCAACGTGTTTCAGCGGCAGCGGTTGCCCGGAAAACGCCCGTTACGGCATCAACAGTGCAACGCCGGATCCGACCAAGCTGATTTACAACGACGGCGTGCACCCGACCGAAGCCGGGCAAAAACTGATCTCCGACTACGCCTATTCCCTGCTGGCGGCGCCGTGGGAACTGACGCTGCTGCCGGAAATGGCCCACGCCACCGTGCGTGCGCATCAGGATGAACTGCGCAGCCAATGGCAGGCGGATTGGGAAAACTGGCAAGCGGTCGGCCAATGGCGCGCGATCGTTTCCGCCGGTGGCCAGCATCTGGATGTCGACAGCCAAAGCAGCGGCGCCAGTGCCGACGGCAGCGGTTACAACCTTAACGTCGGCGGCAGCTATCGTCTCAACGAAGCGTGGCGTGTCGGTGTGGCGGGTGGTTTCTACCGGCAGAATCTCGAGGCCGGGCATAACGATTCGGACTACAAGCTCAACAGCTACATGGCCACCGCATTCGCCCAGTTCCAGCAGAATCGCTGGTGGGCCGACGCCGCGTTGACCGGTGGCAAACTCGACTACGACAACCTCAAGCGCAAGTTTGATCTGGGCGCCAGCGAGGGTGCGGAGAAAGGTGATACCGACGGCAGCCTCTGGGCATTCAGCACGCGCATCGGTTACGACATTGCCCAGCCGGGCAGCGAATGGCATCTGTCGCCGTTCGTCAGCGCTGATTACGCCAGCGTCGATGTCGATGGTTATTCAGAGAAGAGCAACCGCGCCACCGCGCTGACCTTCGATGATCAGACCCGCGATTCGAAACGTCTGGGCTTTGGTATTCAGGGCAAGTACAACTTCACCCCGCAAACCCAAGTGTTTGGTGAGTACGCGCACGAGCGTGAGTACGAAGATGACGTGCAGAAGGTCAACATCGCGCTGAATACCTTGCCGGCGAATGACTTCAAACTTGAGGGGTATACGCCGCAGAGTCATTTGAATCGGTTGAGTCTGGGCGTGAGCCATAAGCTGACGGCGGATCTGGCGTTGCGTGGCGGGTATTCGTTGCGCAAGGATGATGACTTTACCCAGCAGGGCGTGAATGTCGGGGTGGTGTTGGATTTTTAAGCGGTAGAGCAAAAGATCGCAGCCTGCGGCAGCTCCTACAGGGGGTTGTTGCAGGGCATAAAAAAGCGGCGCCCTCACAGGCGCCGCTTTTTTATGGCTCATTTTCTGGGGTGAGAGACATTTACCTGTGGTGAGGGGATTTA
>NZ_AKJD01000258.1 GCF_000282515.1 Pseudomonas sp. GM80 | reverse complement strand
CCCCTTCCTGATCGTTCCCACGCTCTGCGTGGGAACGCCTCACCGGACGCTCCGCGTCCATTTGGGACGCAGAGCGTCCCGGGCTGCATTCCCACGCAGAGCGTGGGAACGATCAGTGCTCAACCCATCAGGAGTTTCCATGACCCCGCAAATCCCCGAACCGGATCTCAACTACCTGCAAAAAGTTCTCCTGGAAATGCTCGCCATTCCCAGCCCTACCGGGTTCACCGACACCATCGTGCGCTACGTCGCCGAGCGTCTCGAAGAACTCGGCATCCCATTCGAAATGACCCGGCGCGGCACCATACGCGCCACGCTCAAGGGCAAGAAAAACAGCCCTGATCGCGCAGTCTCCGCGCACCTCGACACTATCGGTGCCGCCGTCCGCGCCGTGAAAGACAATGGTCGTTTGACCCTCGCTCCGGTCGGTTGCTGGTCGAGTCGCTTTGCCGAGGGCAGCCGGGTCAGCCTGTTCACCGACAACGGTGTGATTCGCGGCAGTGTGTTGCCGTTGATGGCGTCCGGGCATGCGTTCAACACCGCGGTGGATGAGATGCCGATCAGTTGGGATCACGTCGAATTGCGTCTGGACGCCTACTGCGCGACCAAGGCCGATTGCGATTCGCTGGGCATCAGCGTCGGCGATGTAGTGGCGTTTGATCCGCTGCCGGAGTTCACCGAAAGCGGACACATCAGCGCCCGCCACCTCGATGACAAGGCTGGCGTTGCTGCGCTTCTGGCTTCGCTGAAAGCCATCGTCGACAGCGGCCAGGAATTGATGATTGATTGCCACCCGCTGTTCACCATCACTGAAGAAACAGGCAGTGGCGCGGCGGCGGCATTGCCGTGGGACGTCAGTGAATTTGTCGGCATCGACATTGCGCCGGTCGCGCCGGGGCAGCATTCCAGCGAGCACGCGGTGAGCGTGGCGATGCAGGATTCCGGCGGGCCTTACGACTATCACCTGTCGCGACACTTGTTGCGGCTGGCCAGTGAAAACGAGTTGCCGGTGCGCCGTGATCTGTTCCGCTATTACTTCAGCGATGCGCATTCGGCGGTGACCGCCGGGCACGATATTCGTACCGCGTTGCTGGCGTTTGGTTGTGATGCAACCCATGGCTATGAGCGCACGCACATCGACAGTCTGGCGGCGTTGAGCCGGTTGTTGGGCGCGTACATTCTGAGCCCGCCGGTGTTTGCGAGTGATGCGGCGCCGGCGAACGCTTCGCTGGATCGCTTCAGTCATCAGATTGAACATGACACGCAGATGGAAAGCGATACACGGGTACCGTCGGTGGACAGTCTGGTGGGGCAGCGTTCGGATAGCTGATCCGGTTTTTGTTATGGCAGGGCTGGCCCCATCGCTAGCAAGCCAGCTCCCACAGTTTTTGCGGTGAATCGCATATTCGTGAACGCCTTCAAACCCTGTGGGAGCTGGCTTGCTCGCGATGAGGGCGGTACTGACTACACAAAACTGGCAGGCAACCGGCATTCGCCGTAGCATCCCGACATTGATCAGCCGAGGTGCCCATGCTCATTCCCTACGACGCTCTTGAGGTCGACACCCTCACCCGCCTCATCGAAGATTTCGTCACCCGTGACGGTACCGACAATGGCGACGACACGCCGCTGGAAACCCGCGTGCTGCGCGTACGTCAGGCGTTGACCAAAGGTCAGGCGCTGATCGTCTTCGACCCGGAAAGCGAGCAGTGCCAGTTGATGCTCAAGCACGACGTGCCCAAGCACCTGTTCGACTGACCCTCAGCGGGCCTTTTCCGCGCGCTGTTTGCGCTGGATTCGGTCGTAGACTTCGGCACGGTGCACATTGACGTTCTGCGGCGCGTCGACACCAAAGCGTACGCTGGAGCCGTTGACCGACAGCACACGCAGGGAAATATCGTCACCGATGGAAATCAACTCACCAACAACACGGCTGAGTACAAGCATGAGGTTCGTCCTTCAGGGTTAGCAAACCCTGAAGATGCGCGGCTTGCCGGCGCGCGACAATGCGTGACCGGCAAATCAGTTTTGCCTTACACGCTCTCAGGTTTGGAGCCGTCAGACGCTTCCCACAAAACCATCGATTCAGGCTGCGGAGAAGCGCGGCCCGAACAGAATCACGCTGGCACCGATCACACACAACGCCACGCCAATCCAGTCCGAACCCAAGGGACGAACGCGCTCGACCACCATCAGCCAGCCAATCGACGCGACGATGTAGATGCCGCCGTAAGCGGCATAGGCGCGCCCGGCATAGTTGGCTTCAACACGGGTCAACAACAGCGCGAACAGGGTCAGGCTGAGCAACGCCGGAATCACCCACAACGCACTTTTGCCTTGGCGCAGCCACATGAAAAAGGCAAAACAACCGGCGATTTCAAACAATGCCGCGAGGAAGAACCACAGATAATTGAGCATTGCTGTATCTCGTCAGGGTGATCATTGCGGCCACCCTAACGATGCAGTCTGCAGCGGGCAAGCTCAGCCGTTGTTCTGTTTGGCCTTGGCGCGCATTTTCTCGGCCATCGAGGTCATTTCGTTGTAGAGCAGTTGCGGATTCTTCTGCTTGATCGCCCAGGCCACGCGCCCTTGTTCGTGGGGCAGGATCATGAATTCACCAGCAGCAACTTGCTGATAAATGTAGTCGGCGATATCGGCGGCAGTAATCGGCGAACTTTCCAGCAACTTGCCGACCGCCGCTTTCATCGCTGGCGTCGGGCCACGGAACGAGTCAAGCAAGTTGGTCTGGAAGAACGATGGGCAGACCACATGCACGCCGACTTCCTGTTGCGCCAGTTCGATCAACAGGCTCTCGGAAAGAGCCACCACGCCGGCCTTGGCCACGTTGTAGTTGCTCATCGCCGGGCCCTGCATCAAAGCGGCCATGGAGGCGATGTTGATGATCTTGCCTTTGCTTTGCTCCAGCAGCGGCAGGAACGCCTTGCAGCCCTTGACCACACCCATCAGGTTAATCGCGATCTGCCAGTCCCAGTCTTCCAGCGACAGTTCGCTGAAGAAACCGCCGGACGCGACACCGGCGTTGTTGACGATGATGTCGATGCCGCCAAGTTTCTCTTCGCAAGCCTGTGCGAAGGCTGTGAGTTGGCTGTAATCACGCACATCGCAGCGCTGGATGAAGCCGTCGCCGCCCGCCTCGCGGACCATTTTCAGGGTTTCCTGCAGGCCGGGTTCGCTGACGTCGGACAAGGCCAGTTGCCAGCCTTCACGCGCCCAGCGCAGCGCGATTTCGCGACCCAGGCCTGAGCCCGCGCCAGTGATCATCATGCGATTTTGCATAGCAGACAGCCTTGTTGTTCTGGGGAAGATGCGCGGAGTGTAGCGAAGGTTGTGTGTGCGCCCACGCTCCATCAAGTTGCTGAATGGAGGATCAAAAGATCGCAGCCTTCGGCAGCTCCTACACCGATCCTGTAGGAGCTGTCGAGTGAAACGAGGCTGCGATCTTTTTGCGTCAAAGGAAATAAGCGACTAATCCAAATACATTAAAAAAACATTGAATTTTCTTTCATTCGCACCAGTCGGATTTTGTAAGCCGTCTGGAATTACTTAGTCTCCAGTCGCCCCTTGAACACCAAGACTTCTCGAACTCTCTCAACAAGGAAATCGACATGGGCACAATTCTTATCATTATCCTGATCCTGTTGCTGATCGGTGGTCTGCCGGTCTTCCCACACTCCAGAAGTTGGGGTTATGGCCCGTCGGGCATCATCGGTGTGGTGTTGGTCGTGCTGCTGGTACTGTTGCTACTGGGTCGGATATAACCGTCTAACCGTGTCTAGTCCTGAAATAGGTT
>NZ_AKJD01000257.1 GCF_000282515.1 Pseudomonas sp. GM80 | reverse complement strand
GGAGCTGCCGAAGGCTGCGATCTTTTGATTTTGTTTTTCAGGATCAGGGTCAAAAGATCGCAGCCTTCGGCAGCTCCTACAGAGGGTTGTCTAGAATTTTTCGGCTACGCGCTGGTAGGGGTAATCCGGCTCGCGGTATTTGCCGGGTTTCTGCCGTTTGGGCAATTCCACCTTTTCGCGTTTCACCTCCTCATAGGGAATGCGGCTGAGCACGTCGGTGATGATGTTCAGCCGCGCCCGGCGCTTGTCGTTCGAATCAGCTACCCGCCACGGCGCATGTTCGGTGTCGGTGTGTTTGAACATCTCGTCGCGCGCGCGGGAATAGTCGTACCAGCGGCTGTAGGACTTGAGGTCCATCGGCGTCA
Organism: Pseudomonas sp. GM80; assembly: GCF_000282515.1. Lineage (GTDB taxonomy): Bacteria > Pseudomonadota > Gammaproteobacteria > Pseudomonadales > Pseudomonadaceae > Aquipseudomonas. Next base: position 12,092 of record NZ_AKJD01000257.1, on the reverse strand, counting down.
GTTTCCAGATCTTGCGGCCATCGTTGATCCGCGCCTCCAGCCGACGGGTCTGCTCTTCGGGACTGACCTCCAGCCAATACTTGAGCAGGATCACCCCCGATTGAACGATGGCATGCTCGACCCACGGGATCGACTTGAGAAACTTGTCGGCCTGATCCTCCGTGCAAAAGCCCATCACCCGCTCAACCCCGGCGCGGTTGTACCAACTGCGATCAAAGATCACCACCTCGCCCCCTGCCGGCAGATAAGGCAGATAACGCTGCACATGCATCTGGCTCTTCTCGCGATCCGTCGGCGCAGGCAACGCCACCACCCGAAAGACGCGCGGGCTGACACGCTCGGTGAGGGCCTTGATCGTCCCGCCCTTGCCGGCGCCATCGCGCCCCTCGAAAACGATGCAGACCTTGACGCCCTTGGCGATCACCCACTCCTGCAACTTGACCAATTCGACGTGCAGCTTGCGCAACTGATCGAGGTAATCCTTGTTTTTCAGCTTGGGACTTTCAGGCGCCTTGGCGGCCTTTTTCTTGTCTTTTGCCATGACCGAGCCCTCACGAATGAATGCGGAAACAAAGCGCTTATTGACGCGGCAAACCAGACACGTGAGGTTAGCCCACGACTTGCGGTTTGCCATTGCCGGGCAAAAAGCAAAATTGCCATGTGTTTCCTTCGTTCTTTGTTACGTCGCACTGTTCATTGTCCGCCCCTTGTTTGCTGGAGTTTCCCGATGCCGTCGCCCAAATCCCTGCCCACCGCCCTGCTCGGGCTGGCCCTCGCCTGCCCGGCGATGGCCGACACTCAAGGGCTGGAGCTTGGGCAAGTACTGATTTCGGCGGATGAGCGCAGTGGGTCGGATGCCAGCGTTGAAGAAGCCAAGGCCCGCCTCGAACAAGTGCCCGGCGCCACCAATGTGGTCGACATGCGCCAACCCTTGCAGGGCCGTGTCGCCAGCAATCAGGACGTGCTGGCCTATCAGCCGGGCGTCTATGCGCAGTCGGCGGGCAACGAAGGCGTGAAAATCTCGATTCGGGGTTCTGGCATCAACCGCGCGCCGGGCGCCCATGCCTCGGGGCTGTACACGATGCTCGACGGCCTGCCATTGACCGGTCCCGGCGGCACGCCGTACGAACTGCTCGAACCGCTGTGGGTCGATCACGTTGAAGTGCTGCGCGGTGCCAACGGTTTTGATCGCGGTTCGCTGGCACTGGGCGGCGCCATCGATTACGTCAGCCACACCGGCTACAACGCGCCGAAACTGCAAGTGCGCTACGCCACCGGCAGCCACGGTTATCAGCAGCGTCAGGTCAGTTCGGGGCAAGTGCTCGGCGACTTCGACTACTACGTGTCGCTCACCGACTCCAACGCCGACGGCTATCAGGATCACACCGCCAGCGAAAGCAAAGGCCTGATCGCCAACTTCGGTTATCGCTTCAACCCGAACCTGGAAACGCGCTTTTACATCCGCTACCGCGAGACCGACAACGACCTCGCCGGGCGTGTGACCAAGCATTCCATCGAACACGATCCACGCGCGGCCAACCCGTCTTATGTGGCACGCGACGACAGCCGCAAACAGCCGGGCAGCACCTTCATCGGCAACAAGACCACCTTCTACATCGACGACGATTCAAGCATCCAGACCGGCCTCGTCTACCACGATTACCCGATGGATCTGCGCGAAGGCCCCAACCGCCTGAAAGTTGCCTACAGCGACGTCAGCGGCACCTTCGACTACAAACGCCGCGACACTCTTTTCGGTATGGAAAGCCGCAGCAACGTCGGCCTGCGCGTGACCAAACACCTGCCGAACGACGGCGCCAGCGAGCTGGTGCGCATCCCCACCGGTAATACCGCCGGCTACGCTCCCGGCACACACATGCGCAACTTCACCTATCAAGGCTCGGACACCGTCCTGCACTTTGGCAACGATCTGGAAATCGCCGACGACCTCTGGCTGACCACCGGACTCGCCGCCATCTACACCCGCCGCGAAAGCGACGTGACCTACCCGCAAAGCGGCGGCAAAACCAGCCTGAACGACTGGGACTACGCACCGCGCATCGGTCTGCGCTACCAGATCACGCCCGACCTGCAAGTGTTCGGCAACCTCAGTCGCTCGGTCGAAGCACCGCACCCGTGGTCGCTGATCTACAGCTCCAACGTGCGCTTCCCGGCGGGCAACGGCCCGGCCACCGGCACCCAGAAAGACCCGGTCACCCTGCAAAACCAAACCGCGACCACCCTCGAACTCGGTGGCCGCGGCGACAGCGCCATCGGCGAATGGAGCCTGGCCTGGTACTACGCGCAAGTGCGCCACGAACTGCTCTCGGTATTGCCGGACGCCAGCGCCGTCACCCCTTATGAACTCAACGCCAGCCCGACCGTACACCAAGGCGTCGAGGCCAGCCTGAACAGCAAACTCTGGTCCGCTGCCGACGGCCGCCAGTTGAGCCTGCGCCAGGCTTACACCTTCAGCGACTTCCACTATCGCGACGACGAGCGCTTCGGCGACAACCGCCTCCCCGGCCTGCCGATGCATTACTACCAGGGCGAATTGCGCTATGACTGGCCACAGGGCTTCTTCGCCGCCGTGAATACGCAACTGGTCTCGAAAGTGGCGGTGGATTACGCCGACAGCTACTACGCCGACCCTTACGCGCTGTTCGGTGCAACGCTGGGCTACAACGCGCCGAAGGGTGATTGGCAAACGTGGCTGGACATGCGCAATCTGACCAACAAACACTATGCGGCGACGGTTACACCGGGCTACGACGACAAAGGGCTGGATGCCGCGCGGTCTACGCCGGGGGAAGGCATGGGCGTGTATGTCGGGGTTTCGTGGAGTCTGTTGTGAGGCCGGTGGTTGACCGACCGTTGCCAAACACCTGACGGGGATGCAAATGGACAGCCATTCGAGACTGGAAATCGAGAGCGCCGCTTATGAGCACTTTCTCAGTCTGTGGGAATGATGAATCCGACGCTGCACACGGCAGCGAATGGGCACTTGGTGCTCGAATTCAATGAGTTGTCAGATTCTGGCTGGCTAGTGCGGGAGAGCCTCTCGCAGGTTACAGCCCCCCGACCGAAAGCAATCGTCCCGCCCCTGAAATGCCAGAGCAAAATCTGGTTCTAGCGTCCTTGAGCGGGAGGCCCATAGAGTTCGATTTCCCAGTCTTCAAACGGCGGTGAGACTTTGAACGCCGGATCGCAATATGACCTCAGATAGTCAGTCGCTCTCTTCTGGGCGTGGGTAAAATTGAGCACATTGCCCTCACTGTCCATCTCTATGACGTTGGCGAATATCGCAAAGACCATTTCGATGGCGCTGGGCTCCGAGCCATAGATTTCCAGATAGTCGACGTTTTTAAGCATGTAGTGGCTTCCACTTGCCATGAAATAGGCAAAGGTTCGCAGCGCGCCACTGAAGTCATTACTCAGCTTCTTCATGTGCATTTTCTTTTAGTAAACCACCAGGGTTTGAAGGAAACGGAACCAGACATCTGCCTGCAGGTAGACTCGGGCTGCCCGTGCTCAGAATGCTTGCACCGTTGCTTCGACGCCAGGAGTAGACGCCGCCGGGCAGCAATCTAATCCCGCACAACGCCCGGTAGCAAACGCCATTGCCATAGATCAGGCACATCTGGGCGAAAACAGCCGCTCCAAACGCACAGACGACCCAACAGCCTCAGAGCAAGGCGAATGAGATATCTTGTTGCCCCATCAACCCGCTCGCCATCTTAGGGAAGCCAATGCTGAGTTCACTTGTATTGAATGGCCAGTCTCCAGCAACTGACCACTCAAACCTCATGACCCCTTGGTGGAGTTTTACGAAAACAGTCCTGGCGGCGACTGCCCTGACGCTGGTGCGTGACGGCCTGGTCAGACTGGACGACCCGGTCCCTGATCAGCCTTTCAGTTTGCGCCAACTATTGCGCCATGAAGCAGGCCTCGCCGACTACAGCGAATTGGCCGACTATCACGCCGCCGTCGCTAACCATCAGGCAGCCTGGTCCGCCGATGAAATGATGCAACGCCTTGACGGTAAACGGCTTCGATATAGCCCCGGAAGCGGATGGCGCTACTCGAATGTGGGTTACCTGCTAGTCGGCAGGCTGATTGAGCGAGTGACTGATCTGTCGCTTGAAGACGCAGTCAATCAACGCGTTCTCAGCGCGTTAGGCCTGTCGAACGTTCGCTTCGCTAAAACGCGAAACGACGTGCAGGATACCCACTCGGCAAGCCGCTCGAATTATGACCCCGGCTGGGTCTATCACGGCCTGCTGATCGGCCCCCTTTCGCAAGCTGCGCTGTTGCTTGATCGACTACTCGCCGGCCACCTCCTCCCCACAGACTTGCTCGAAGAAATGCAATCAACAAAAACATTGGGCGGCCCGATTCCCGGGCGTCCGTGGGTCAAGCCGGGGTATGGGCTGGGTTTGATGCAGGGATCGATCGAAGGTGGTTACACCCTCAGCGGACACACGGGCTGCGGGCCTGGCAGTGTCATTGCCGTTTACCGCGTGAGCGACGGCGACGCATCGGTTTGTTGCGCAGGTTTTGAAGCGGGCGCCAGTGAAGGTGCGGTTGAAGCGTATGTCGTTCGAAGTCTGATACAGGCCCTACAGGGTGCGGACGCTCAACCCCGCAACCTGAAGTAGTTTCATTTGGGCCGGTCACCCTGCCCCGGGACGATCACGCTCACCGCCACTGATAAGAAGCCCCATTAACAAGCTGCCGCCGGGCCACAGTTGTAAGCCAGGGAAATCCGGACGCGAGGCGAGCATTTGCCAACGAGCTGGCATCAGCAAAATCCTTGCTCGCCCTCCAACCTTCACTTTCCATGGCGACTTCCCAAACGCGATTTAGCGTTTCGCGGTCATTCGAATCGAGAGTGGGTGCGGAAGATACGGACTCATAAAATGTCCAGGGCTGCTCCCAGCAATCAAACGATTCTATTGCTGAAATCAGGTCGCGATGACAATCCATCTCAGCGCCTCAAGGTTATCGAAAAGGGATCACTGTGCCGTCAGCGCCAATCCTTGAAACAGTGCATGCATTGCCGCGCACGCCAAGTCCTCAACCGCCCGCCGCAGAAGGAGCAGTGGGCGATCTTTTGTTCGCAACACGGCTTCATCCGATGGCGGAAATACTCCCAGACAATAACCGGGTCGATACTTTCCCGACGGGCGATTTCATCTACCACGGCCTGATCACCCTTGTCGTGGAAGTCCCTTAGCGCCACAAGTGTCTGCAGTGACGGACAGTACGCGGTAATCGAATCACCGCATCGATTACAAATGCGTTGCCCGTAGTCAGTCGTCATAAATCGTTCAGTGTTGGTCATTTGAAGTGAGCGTTTTACTAGACGCGGTGGGCAGTGACAAATACGCCTGTACTGCCAACAACCGCAAAGGGCCCGGAAGCTCGCTCAATTCAAGGCTTGCCGAAATCATCCACGACGCCGTTGAAACGCTGTGGGCTGAACGCGTTACCGCGTTCGATGTTTCGTATGAAGAAATGGGCAGCGCCTGAAAAAGAACCTCATCCACCGCTCGAATCGACGTGAAAGAGCGCTGACACTAGCCATATAGGTAATGTTGTTTTGATATCAGTTATGGCACTCTCGGAACCCGCGCTCGTCCGTGAACATGTCACTGATTAAACCTACGAATGGAATTCGGTATGACCCAAGTAAAAGAAGAAAGCAGTTCCTCTTTGATGAAGATGGTAGAAGCCATCGCCATCAGCCCGCAAGATGCCCGCGAACTGGTCACCCAGTACGAATCGCAAGCCCGCAAATCGGCGCCGTCCGCGTCCGATGAAAAGATTCAAGATGCCGTCGTCGACAAGATCATCAGCCGCTACTCGAAATTGGCCGCAACGTCTGGCGCCGCTACGGCCCTGCCGGGCGTTATTCCCGGTATCGGCACGGCAGTCAGTGCTGTCGGTGGCGGGCTGGCGGATATCTCGGTGTGCATGAAGTTGCAGATCGACATGACCATGTGTCTGGCGGTCGCCATTAACGGCAACATGTCCAACGAAGATGCCAAGCACATGTCGTACATCATTGCGTTGTATGGCTCGCTTGAGCAGATGGGTTCGACCGGCGCCACCCGAATCGCCAGCAAGGCCGGCGTGCGCATGGTTCAGCAGTATCTGAAGGGCCCAACGCTGCAGATCATCAAGGAACTGTTCGCAAAAATCGGCATTTCGTTTACTCAGAAAGCCGCCGCGAAAGTGATTCCGTTCGGGATCGGCGTGATCATTGGTGGCACCGCGAATTACGCACTCACCACTTACGTCGGAAAAACCGCGCGGGATGCCTTCCGCCTGAACCTGAAGGAAGAGGCGGCGACGGAGTAATTGCATCGGTCTTGGGGCTGAAACAATGCCCCATAGTCACCGAGTAAAATTGCAAATGTATTGGGGCATAGCGAAACTGGTTATTCGCGGTGTGACTGTCGGATCTTGTCAACGCCCGGTGGCCAGGCCTCATATAAATGGCAGCCAATCGGAATAGGTTGGCCATCCATCTGATAGGCCGCCCAGGCCAAGACGTGCGCCATGCGTTCTGCCGCCAGTGGCGACAGCCCGCAAGACTCCGCCACCTCGTCCAGCCTCGCCCGGCACACATCGAGGTGGCGTCTTACGCCTGAGAATCCGCCGAGATAGTGATAGAACTCGTCGAGCAGGATGCCCACCCCGGAGATACCGTAGGCCCCCGCCACGCCGGGGGCCTCCTCATAGATGGCCATGACGTCATGCCCCTCCAGAGTCGCGACGGCGGTGAGCACCTCGCAAAACGTATCTTTCATGCTGTTGCTGACCCACAGGTCATAGCTGTTGCCAATGATAATGGGCGCGCCCATGAGTCCTGCCTCCATCGCCTGTGGAATGTCTCGCGAAAGCGCCAGGTCCGTCACTGGCCAGCACCCGGTGTCGATCATTTTTATGCTGGAAATAAACGTAGTCCATGATCGCTTTGAAGGCTTCCTATGATCAGCCGCCAATCCACAACATGGTCTGAACCGTAATTTGCGGATGACTCTCCAACGGCTCCCACTCATCGACAAAAGCAAAACCTTGCTTCAGATAGAAATTCGCGGCCCTGGCATTGTCCGGTGAGACGTTGAGATAAACCCGATCGAAGCCCTTTTCCAACGCGCGAGCCTTCACCGCTTCGACCAGTTGCGTAGCCACGCCAGAACCGCGGGCAGCGGGCTCAATCCACATTCCGATCAAGTTGAAGCGGTTGGCGCTATTGACCGCCGCGCCGATCATGCCCACAGGCCGATCTTGCTCAAACGCCAGCCAGAACGCGGTGGTGGCAGACGAAGCGCGGGATTGCCATTGTTGATCCGTGTAATCGGCGGCGGTTTGATAACTCACACCGAACGCCGTCGGCGCGTCCCGCAGTGCGGCCAGCCGGACGTGTTTCAGCAGCTTCCAGTCTTGGGTTTGGGTCAATCGAATGGTCATGTTCGTCCCTGAAAAATAAACAGCGCCCTCAACGTCTCACACGGACGTCGAGGGGGCAATTTGATTTTCAGGCGCGTTTGGGCAGTTTCCAGTTCGGGCGGATGAAGTGGCAGGTGTAGCCATTCGGAATGCGCTCCAGGTAATCCTGGTGCTCCGGCTCCGCTTCCCAGAACGGGCCTGCCGGCTCGATTTCGGTGACCACCCTCCCCGGCCACAATTTCGAAGCGTCGACGTCGGCAGCGGTGTCTTCGGCGACATCGCGCTGCGCTTCACTCAGGTAGTAAATCGCCGAACGATAGCTTGGGCCGAGGTCGTTGCCCTGGCGGTTGGGTGTGCTCGGGTCGTGGATCTGGAAGAAGAACTCAAGGATCTGTCGGTAGCTGATCACGGCCGGGTCGAAGACGATTTCGATGGCTTCGGCGTGGTTGCCGTGGTTGCGGTAAGTCGCGTTCGGTACATCGCCGCCGGTGTATCCGACTCGCGTCTGCAGCACACCGGGATAGCGCCGCAGCAGGTCCTGCATGCCCCAGAAGCAGCCGCCGGCAAGAATGGCAGTTTCGGTTTGCGTGGTCATGATGTGTCCTTCCTCTCGGGGACGTGGGGATAGCTGATGTTATGAGGGCGTATTGGCAAATTCCAAGGTTGCGTGTAAACAAGCTGACCGGCGCCGAAAACGACGCCTGGGCAGACCCTCACGGAAGAAGCAATGAGCAGACGGATCAGCAAACTTCTCTTGGCCGTTGCGTGCATGTTTGCCGGCTGCGCCATGGCTGAGCCGCGATGCGCAGACTTCCTCGCGAAACTCAGCGACAAACCTCAATTCGTCGAGTTTCTGCAGTGCAGCCAAGACCTCGACGCGCAGGGAAAACCTTTCGTCGCGCGCTACCGCGTCAAAGGCACCGATGCCCTTGCGGCTGAGCGCTACCTGAACCACCGCTTCGGATTGCCAATGCTGCGGTATATCTGCTGTGGTTGGGATTCGACGTTCTATTCCTATCGGGATAAAAAAACCCGGCACTGGTATCTGCTCGGAATGGGCTCCGAGGAGACGCCCATCAACACGCGCAAGGCTTGGCCGCAGATAGAGTACTTCTACCTCCAGGTGTCCCTCGCGACCGAAGATCCTTGAGCGCAATTGCACAGCCATTCACCTGATCTCAATAGTCCGTTCGGGCTAATGGAATGCAAGTCGTCGGCAAGTTCCAGGCTGCACCTCCACCTAAACCAAGGAAGATAACCCCATTGAAAACTGCCATCAGTGCCCTGTTGTTGACCTGCCTGGCGAGCCACGCCCTCGCTGACGTCAACGCGGTCGGCATCCAATCCCTGAAACTCGCGGACGCGCAAAATCAGCGGCCGCTGGACTTGGTCGTCTGGTACCCCACAGCCGCCAAAACCCCTGCCCAGATGATCGCCGATGACGTGGTATTTGTCGGCGCGGCGGCCGTGCGCGACGCGCCACCGGTGGCGGGCGAGCATCCTTTGGTTGTGCTCTCCCACGGTTACCGAGGCAATTGGGGCAATCAGATCTGGCTGGCAAATGCGCTGGCCGAAAAGGGTTACATCGTTGCAGCGGTCAACCACCCCGGCACCACAACCCATGACCGCAACCCGCAAGCAGCCGCGCAGTTGTGGCAGCGGCCGGTTGATCTGGGTCGGACGATTGCAGCGGTGACCTCCCAACCTGAAAAATTTGGTGGGGTCGCGCCGCGCGAGATTGCCGTGGTCGGCCATTCACTCGGCGGCTGGACCGCCATGGAAATCGCCGGCGCGCGTTTCGACCCGGACCTGTTCGCGCGTGACTGCACAGTTCATCCGCAACTGGCCAGTTGCATCAACTACCAAAAGATCAACCCGGCGAGCACACCGGCATTGAAAGATGGCCTCGCCAGCGACTTGCGCGATAAACGCATCACGGCGGTGGTGGCACTGGATCTGGGATTTTCACGCGGCATGACCGACGCCAGCCTCGCCGCATTGCCAGTACCGGCGCTGGTGATCGCGGCGGGCGCGCCGTCGCTGGATCTGCCTGCAGCGTTGGAGTCGGCCGACCTCGCCAAACGCCTGCCGGCCGCGTCAAGCCACTATGTCGAGATCAACGACGCCAGCCACTTCAGCTTCCTGCAACAGTGCAAACCGGGAGCAGTGGCACTGCTCGAAGAAGACGTGCCGGGCGATGGCATCATTTGCGGGGATGGTGACGCGGCGCGGCCACGGGAAGACATTCAGCAGCAAGTGACCGCGCTGATCAGCGAATTTCTGCAGAAGCAATGGAAACAGGCTGGCGGTTTGGTCAACCGTTGAGGACGCGCTTGCAGCTTCAGAAACAACGGGTTTATCAATTGCTTGTGTCAGTAATGCGGGGCGGACGGATACGAAATGCCATTGAAGTGCCACCACTGAAATAGTATGTTACTCAAATCCACCCCCCCGCTTTACCCCTCACAAGGAAGACTTCATGTCACTCAAAGGGAAGATAATCTCCGGTTATCTCGTCATAGGTTTCATCTACACACTCTATTCGTGGCTGTTCGGCGCCTATTCCCACTTCAGCTTTGCTTACAACCTCGGCCGCGGCCTGGTGTGGCCTGGCTCGATGTTCCCGGCGTTCGGGACCTTCATCGGCCTCATCATTTTACTCATCGTCATCGGCGCGATTCATCTCAATCGCCGCTGAGCCATCTGCACATTAAAATCATTCAAGGACCAATGCTCATGAGCATGAAAAAGCTAACGCTGGCGGTGTTGTTGGCAGCGGCACTGGCGGGTTGCGGCGGTAGCAAGGAAAAGGCGCAGGCACTAGTCGAAGCCAGCGGCTTGAACCAGCAATACGGCAACATCGTTGAAGTCGCAGCGCGAAGCTACTCGTCCCGCTACCCGATGCTGGAACACGAGCAGATTCGCAACGTCGTGCGCGAAAACCTCGATGCCGAAGACTTGAAAGACATGGTCGTCGAGATCTACGCCGATCACTTCGACAATGATGAACTCGACCTGATGATTCGCGCCAATCAGCATCCTGACCAGGCCATGGCGATGATAATCACATCCAAGACCGGTCGCGACCTGGCTCAGAAGATCATGACGATCCAGACGACCATTGCCAAAGACATGCAAGAAGCGCTGACCGACAGTGATGAAGCGATCATCGATGCGCTGGATGATTTGAAGGACGAAGCGCAAGGCTGAAGAACAGTCAGTTATGGCTCACGCCGCCTACTAAGTAAGTGGCGTGCCCTTGAGCGCCTTGATTCAGGACGCACCATGCCTATAACTGCAGCCGACGTAGAGACCGCTGTCCTTGTTTTCAGTAGAAACCACACGCACCACTCCACCGGTGCTCAGGCTACGTTGATAATCAACGTAGCCGTCGTTATCCAGCAGCTTTTGCAATTTAAGCGCGCTGGCAAGTTTTTCCGCATCAACTTTTGGATTAGTGCTTTCTATCTCCAGGAAAAAACTGAAACGGTCCGTCATCACCGCAGTGGAAGACGTCACACCGTTTACCGTCAATGCTGGTTTGACTTGCCAGGCACTGCCCCCCCATGGTGCGTGCGCCGCATCTTTGGCCAACTTCAATTGCTCGCTGTCTACCAGCGCATTGAACTCGCCGACCTGCTGCGCATTGCCTTTGCACTCGGCCAACGCCTGGAACATTTCGCCGTGAGTCGGCGCCGCCGTAGCGGAAAAACTGAACAAGCATCCAGCGAGAGTGAAAAGACCCAAAGCGACTTTCATGACGACTTCCTTGTTGAGTTGAACCCGATGTAAAGATCACCGAAGTTCCATGGCTGATATTCCGTATTACGCGACTTGCCTAATGGCACATGCCTGCGCAGGGGGCAAAAGTTTGCCATGTTGCAAACCACTAAGCGATCAGGGAAACCCTTAAATGCCGCGCATAAAAAAGCGCACGCAAGTCCGGAGACTCCACGTGCGCCGTTTTCAAGCTGTGTATTTAGTGCAACGTAATCAACGCAAACAGCCCGACAATTACCATCAGCACCGACATGTACTGCATCGGCACAAAGAACAATGTGTGTTTTTTGCGGAAGACAACTTCACCGCCGGTAGCTGGATCAATGTAGGTCTTGCCCGGCTGATTGTTCAGCTTGTGGCCGATAAAAGCGTTAGCGGCCGCTGCAACCAGCAAACCCACGCCTACCCCCATCCCGTTAGGAAGGCCGGCGAAAGAAATCAGCCCCACCAGCGGAATCAAAACCGAAAGAATGCCCCAGCCTTGCCAAATAAGAAACATAACGCGTCCCTGCCAAATTTTCGAAGGCGCGCAATTTAACAAACAACTTGGTGCTGCGGCAACATTTTGTAATATTTTCCCGATAGTGAACTATCGATACCCTTCAATTCACTGCGGCCATTCAGAGTAGTCACGTAATGTCAGTTCTATGGAAGAGCTGAAAAGACTTTATGGATAATCCTCCCGAAAACGGCCGGGTATTACTTACGCTTGTGCTGTTTCAGTTTGGCACAAGCCACTCTGCGATGAGACCAACACATACAACATCGATATCGACTGCCCCACCGCCATCGCTGGCAAGCCAGCTCCCACACGTTTTCGTGCCCGAACCACCACCCCCTGTAGGAGTGAGCCT
>NZ_AKJD01000256.1 GCF_000282515.1 Pseudomonas sp. GM80 | reverse complement strand
CAGCTCCTACATTGGAATGTGATCCCCTGTAGGAGCTGCCGCAGGCTGCGATCTTTTGATCTTCAGGCTTGGGCGTCGGCTTCGGCGATCTGCGTCCATAACGCTGGGCCACCGGCAGACTTGGCAATAATCTCCAACCGCACCAGATGCGCCGCCAACTCATCTTCAGTCGCGCGAATGATCCGCGCCGGCTGACGGTCCGCCGGCAAGCGACGAATCTCGGTCGCCGAGTTGTCCGCGCCCTCGCCCGAGCCATTACCGTCCGAGGCGTTGCCGGCCAGCGACAGGCTGGTCTGGCCACCGGTCATGGTCAGGTAAACGTCGGCGAGAATTTCCGAGTCGAGCAAAGCGCCGTGCAATTCACGGCCGGAGTTGTCGACGCCATAACGTTTGCACAACGCGTCGAGGCTGTTGCGCTGCCCCGGGTGACGTTCCCGGGCCATCATCAGGGTGTCGAGGATCGAGCAGTGCTGGGTGATGTCAGCACGATCCTTCTGGCCCATCAAGGCGAATTCGTTGTTGATGAAACCAACGTCGAACGCCGCGTTATGGATGATCAGCTGCGCGCCTTTGATGAACTCGAAGAACTCGTCGGCGACTTCGTTGAAGCGCGGCTTGCCGACCAGGAACTCGTTGGTGATGCCGTGGACGCCGATGGCGCCTTCATCACTTTCACGATCCGGTTGCAGGTAAACGTGAAAGTGCCGGCCCGTCAGGCGCCGACCGATCAGTTCGACACAGCCGATTTCAATGATCCGGTGACCATCGGTCACCGGCATGCCGGTGGTTTCGGTATCGAGTACAACGGATCTGGTGGCCATCAGTGCTCAGCTCTCAACGGGTCAATCGTGCAAAAACGCGGATGTTAACACGCTCACGGTTCGCATCGCGCGCCGGCTTGAATGACACCCCACCAACCTGTAGGAGCTGCCGCAGGCTGCGATCTTTGATGTTGGTTTTTAAAATCAAGATCAAAGGATCGCAGCCTGCGGCAGCTCCTACAGGGAGTATGTATTGGGAATCAGGTCTGTTTGTAACCGCGCACTTCATCAACGCCACGGTTGGCCAGTTGGTCAGCCCGTTCGTTGCCGTGATGGCCGATGTGGCCGCGCACCCATTTCCAGCTGACCTTGTGGCGGTTGACCTGCTCATCCAGCTCTTTCCACAGGTCAGCGTTCTTCACCGGCTCCTTCGCCGCGGTTTTCCAGCCGCGCTTCTTCCAGTTGGCCATCCACTCGTTGATGCCCTTCATCACGTATTGCGAGTCGGTCACCAGCAGCACTTCACACGGACGCTTGAGCGCTTCAAGGCCGCGAATCGCGCCGAGCAGTTCCATGCGGTTATTGGTGGTGTTGGCTTCGCCGCCCCACAGTTCCTTTTCGACACCCTTGCACACCAGCAAGGCGCCCCAGCCACCCGGGCCGGGGTTGCCCTTGCAGGCGCCGTCGGTGAACAGTTCTACGCTATCGACGCTTTCGCTCATGCCACTCTATCCAGAAAAAATGCGTGTCTTGCCGATCACGGATCGACAATGACCTGGACCGGGACAAACCCGGTCACAAATAAAAGAAGGTTTACGGTTCGATGCGGCGGCGGTTGACCTTGGCCATCGGCAGCGGAATCAGCTTGCCCATCGGCTCGCGACGTTCCTGACGCAACGGCCGCAGCCCTACGACGATCTTGCGCGCGACCAATAAATAGAAGCCGCCGCCCGACAGTTGCCAGTCACCCGCCTTGCGTTCCCAGCCGGCCAGACGGGCCTGCCACTTGGGTGACGCGAGCGGCGGACGATAGCACCCGAAGCGGCGTTTCTCCAGCGCAAAGCCCAGCAGGTTGAGCCAGTCGGCGACCCGCGACGGCGAGATGCAGCGCGCCTTTCGCAGGGCGTCATGGGCGAAAACATGCCGCAGCCCCCAAGTGCTCCAGGGGTTGATGCCGATGATCAGCAAATGCCCGCCGGGGCGCACGCTGCTCGCTGCCTCACGCAGCAAACCGTGGGGCGACAGGCAGAAATCCAGACCGTGCTGCATCACCACCACATCGGCCGCGTGCTCGCTCAATGGCCAGGCTTGCTCTTCGCAGACGATCTCGACGCCGGGCAACGGCGCACCGAGGCGCACATTGCGCTGCACCTGCGGGGCCGACGGCGGGGTTTCGGCGGACGGGCCGTAATGCACCAGGTAACCGCCGAAGAACCGACCGAGCTCGTCTTCGAGCATGCGCCGCTCTTCATCGAGCAGAAATTGCCCGAGCGGGCCGGACAGCCATTCACGGGCTGCACCGATCAGGGCCAGCCAGTCAGGATCAGCCTGTGCGAACGCTTTATCACTCATCGCATTCTCCAAAGCGCCAGGAACTACTAAGATGCGCCAATGTTTTCCGCTTGGCGAATTCCGACGATGATACAGATCAGTGCCCTGCCCGCGTTCACCGACAACTACATCTGGTTGTTACAGGATCACCGCACCCAGCGCTGCGCGGTGGTCGATCCCGGCGATGCCGCGCCTGTGCTGGCGTGGCTCGACGCCCATCCGGGCTGGGTGTTGAGCGATATCCTGATCACCCACCATCACCATGATCATGTCGGCGGCGTCGAACGCCTGAAAGCGGCGAGCGGCGCCAAAGTCTACGGACCTGCCAGCGAAAGCATCCCGGCGCGCGACGTGGCGTTGAAGGATAACGACAGCGTCAGCGTGCTCGGCTGGGACTTCGCGGTCTATGCGGTGCCCGGTCACACCTTGGGACACATTGCCTATTACCACCATGGCCTGCTGTTCTGTGGCGATACGCTGTTCGCCGCCGGTTGCGGCCGACTGTTCGAAGGCACGCCTGAGCAGATGCACCACTCGCTCGACCGTCTTGCTGCGCTACCCGAAGATACGCTGGTCTACTGCACTCACGAATACACCCTGAGCAATCTGAAATTTGCCGCCGCCGTCGAGCCGGGCAACCCGGACATTGCCGCCCGTCTGGAAAAAGTCAGCCAGCAACGGCAAAACGGCGTCATGACCCTGCCCTCTACTTTGGCTTTGGAATTGCTCACCAACCCGTTTTTGCGTACCTCTGAAACATTAGTTAAACAAAAAGTGGACGAACGGGAAGGCGCTCAAAACCGGGCGCCGAGCGAGGTTTTTGCGGCTCTGCGGGCATGGAAAGATAAGTTCTAAGTGGCTCATGGCTTGGTACAAAAATTCTGAATGGTTGACCGCAGGGGGTGCGCTTTCTAGAATCGCCCGACATTTTTGCCCGGAACTTACTTCCAGCCAATGTCGTCATCCATACGTAAGTCCGTCAATTCAGACGCATTGACCCGCCTGGCGCAAGCCATCGCGGTGGCTGTGTCCGCCACGCTGGCGGGCTGTTCCAGCCATGCTCCGCAGACTGAAGCGACCCATACGCCCAACATTGCTGCGCGAGCCAAGCAGAAGCCGATCTGGCTGACCGAGAAGCCCAGCCCACAGGTTCCCCAGGACATCTGGGAACGCATGCGCCAGGGTTTCCAGCTGCAGGAAGGCTTGGGCGTGAACCCGCGCATCGAGCAACAGCGCTTGTGGTTCGCCAGTAATCCCTCTTTCCTCGAGAACGCCGGCGAACGCGGCAGTCTCTATATCCATTACATCGTTGAACGCCTCGAAGAACGCAACATGCCGCTGGAACTGGCTCTGCTGCCAGTGATTGAAAGCGCCTACAACCCGATGGCCTACTCGCGGGCCGATGCATCGGGGCTGTGGCAGTTCATTCCGTCCACCGGGCGTTACTTCAACCTGCGCCAGACCCGCTTCTACGACGGCCGCCGCGACATTACCGCGTCGACCACTGCGGCCATGGACTACCTGACCCGTCTGCACGACATGTTCAACGGTGACTGGCTGCTGGCCCTGGCGGCATACAACGCCGGCGAAGGCACGGTCAGCCGTGCCATCGAACGCAACGAGAAGCTCGGCCTGCCGACCGACTACTGGAACCTGCCACTGCCGGCGGAAACCCAGGCGTACGTGCCGAAGCTGCTGGCGCTGTCGCAAGTGGTGCTGGCGCCGGAAGCCTACGGGGTCAACCTCAACCCGATCGCCAACGAACCGTACTTCCAGGTCGTCGAAATCAACCAGCGCATGGACCTGTCCAAAGTCGCCGCGGTTGCCAACATCGACGAAGACGAACTGTTCCAGCTCAACCCGGCGTTCAAGCAGCGCACCACCATTGACGGCCCTCAGCATTTGCTGGTGCCAACGTCGAAAGCGCAATTGCTGACCGCCAGCCTGCAGACCATGCGTCCTGACGAGCTGATCAGCAAACGTTCGCTGAAACCAGTGTTCGAAGGTGCCGATCCGACGGAAGTGGCCAAGCTCAAGCGCGCCTATCGCGTCAAGCGTGGCGACAACCTCGGCTCCATCGCCAAGGCCAACAAGGTCGAAGTGAAGGATCTGCAGCGCTGGAACAAGCTCAGCGGCAAGAACCTCAAGGTCGGCCAGACCCTGGTCATGCAGGACACCACCAAGCGCAGCCCGGCACGCAAGTCCGGCCGGGTCAACACGGTGGTTGCCGCCAACAGCAAGACCAAAGGCAAGGACGACAGCGCGCAGCAGACCCAGTACAAGGTCAAGCGCGGCGACACGCTGTACGTGGTCGCCAAGCGTTTCAACGTTGAGATGCAACATCTCAAACGCTGGAATCCGGGTGCGGGCAAGGCACTCAAGCCTGGGCAGATGCTCACGGTTTACCAGCCGCACTGACAGAAGAGCCCCTGACAATCAGGGGCTTTTTTATTGCCGATTGCTTCGTGCCAGCCGGAACCCTGTGGCGAGGGGATTTATCCCCGATGGGCTGCGCAGCAGTCCGCTTCTTCAAGAGCAAAGAAGGGCCGCTCCGCACCCCATCGGGGATAAATCCCCTCACCACAGAATCAAATCGGCTCAACATCGCGTAGCGATTAACCCCGCATTAACCCGTGATCTTTTTCCTGTCCAGACAAGCTGTTACTGTACGGCCCACAAAGCCCAAGCCGCCTGGATCAGATCTGACTTGAAGCGTCCCCTCCTCCTGCTCCTGATCAGCCTGGCCTTGAGCTCAACCGCAAGCGCGACGATTACCGAAAGCCACGGTTATGCGCAGTTCGGCACGCTCAAGTACCCGGCCAGATTTACCCACTTCGACTGGGTCAACCCGCAAGCGCCCAAGGGCGGTACGTTGCGGGTGATGGCGTTTGGCACCTTCGATACGGTCAACCCGTACACGTTCAAAGGCACCAGCCCGGTGACCACGCCGAATTTCCTCCAGTACGGCATCAACGAGCTGAACGAGCCGCTGATGGTCGGCACCGGCCAGTATTCACCCTCCGGTGACGAGCCGGCGTCCAGCTATGGCCTGATCGCGCAATCGGTGGAATACAGCGAAGATCGCAGCTGGGTGGTGTTCAATCTGCGCCCCGAGGCTCATTTTCACGACGGCACGCCGATCACCGCTTATGACGTGGCGTTCTCTTATCGAACGCTGCTCAAGGACGGTCATCCGCTGTACCGCACCGCGCTGCAGGAAGTGTTGCGCGTCGACATCCTCAACAAACAGCGCATTCGATTCGTGCTGAAGCGTTCGGGCAACCCGCTGCTGATCCTGCGCCTCGGTGAATTGCCGGTACTGCCGCAGCATTACTGGAAAGGCCGCGACTTCAAGGCCACCACGTTCGAACCGCCACTGGGCAGCGGCCCCTATCGCATCACCTCGGTGACGCCGGGCCGACAGTTGATCTTCGAACGGGTCAAGGATTACTGGGGCAAGGACTTGCCGGTCAATCGCGGCAAGTACAACTTCGACCGCATGGAAGTCGAGTTCTACCGTGACAGCGATGTCGCCTTCGAAGCGTTCAAGGCCGGCGAGTTCGACATCTACATCGAGCACCAGGCGAAGAACTGGGCCAACGGCTACAACTTCCCGGCGATTCGCCGTGGCGACGTGATCAAGGCGCAGATCCCGCATCAGATCCCGACCCAGAGTCAGGGCCTGTTCATGAACACCCGCCGCGCGACATTCTCGGACGTGAAAACCCGCGAAGCGCTCGGCCTGATGTTCGACTTCGAGTGGACCAATCGCGCCCTGTTCAGCGACGCCTACAAACGCACCACCAGTTACTACCCGAACAGCGAATTCAGCGCCAGCGGCCTGCCGGTCGGCCACGAATGGCTGATGCTCAAGCCGTACAAGGAGCAACTGCCGGCCAAGCTGTTCACCGAGCCGTTCACCCTGCCGAAAACCGACGGTCGCGGCATTCCCCGGGAAACCATGCGCAAGGCATTGGCATTGCTCGCCGAGGCCGGCTGGAAGCTCAACGGTCAGCGCCTGCAAAACGCTGCCGGCCAACCGCTGCGGTTCGAGCTGCTGCTGGTCAATCCGAACCTGGAGCGCCTCTACCAGCCCTACATCGAGAACCTCAACAGCATCGGCATCGACGCGCGCCTGCGCACCGTGGATCGGGCGCAGTACAAACAACGCCTCGATCAATTTGATTTCGACATGATCTCGATGACGCTCAACCAGACCCTCAGCCCGGGCCTTGAGCAGTGGCAGTACTTTCACTCCAGCCAGGTCGGAGTCAAGGGCAGCAAAAATTACGCGGGCATCGCCAACCCGGTGGTCGATCACCTGCTCGAACAGTTGCTTGCCGCGCGCACTCGCGACGAGCAGGTCGCCGCCGGCAAGGCGCTCGACCGCGTGCTGCTCTGGCAGCATTACAGCATTCCCAACTGGTACCTCAATTATCACCGTCTGGCCTACCGCAACCGGTTGGCCTTCGTCACCACGCCGCCCTACACCCTGGGCCTGAGCGCATGGTGGCTTAAGTCTTCGGAGAAAGATCGATGAAACCCATCCGCGCCCTGCTCGTGCAGGCCAGCGGCTTGCTGTTCGCCGGGCTGGCCTTTGCCGCCCCGCAACACGCCGTGACCCTGTACAACGAGCCGCCGAAATACCCGGCCGATTTCAAGCATTTCGATTACGTGAACCCCGATGCGCCCAAGGGTGGCGTCTTCCGTCAGGCCGGTTTTGGTGGCTTCGACAGCCTCAACCCGTTTATCAGCAAAGGCGTGCCCGCCGATGACATCGGGCAGATCTACGACACGCTGACCAAGCACAGCCTCGACGAGCCCTTTACCGAATACGGCTTGATCGCCGGCAAAATCGAAAAAGCCCCGGACAACAGCTGGGTGCGCTTCTATCTGCGCCCCGAAGCGCGTTTCCACGACGGCCATCCGGTGCGCGCTGACGATGTGGTGTTCAGCTTCAACACGCTGACCAAGGAAGGCTCGCCGATGTTTCGCGGCTACTACAACGACGTCGCCGAAGTCATCGCCGAAGACCCGCTCAAAGTGCTGTTCAAGTTCAAGCACAGCAACAACCGCGAACTGCCGCTGATCCTCGGCCAACTGCCGGTGTTGCCAAAACACTGGTGGGCCGATCGCGATTTCACCAAGGGCAATCTGGAAATTCCGCTCGGCAGCGGCCCGTACAAGGTCGCCGAAGTGAAGGCTGGTCGCTCGATACGTTACGAGCGGGTCAAGGATTACTGGGGCAAAGACCTGCCGGTCAATCGCGGTTTCTACAACTTCGACACGATGACCAGCGATTACTACCGCGACAACACCGTTGCCGTCGAAGCGTTGAAGGCCGGGCAGTTCGATTACTGGCTGGAGATGACCGCGAAAAACTGGGCCAACGCTTACAACATCCCGGCGGTCACCGAGGGGCGCCTGATCAAGGAACAGATCGCCAACAGCAACCCGACCGGCATGCAGGGTTTCGTCTTCAACCTGCGTCGCCCGCTGTTTCAGGATGTGCGCGTGCGTCAGGCGCTCGGCCTGCTGTTCGATTTCGAATGGACCAACAAGCAACTGTTCAACGGTGCCTACTTCCGCACCCGCAGCTATTTCGAGAACTCGGAAATGGCCGCCACCGGCCTGCCCGACGCCGATCAACGGGCGATCCTCGAGCCGTTCCGCAGCAAGCTGCCGGCGCAGGTATTCAGCGAAGCGTTCGACAACCCGAAAACCGACGCCAGCGGCATGATCCGCACCCAGCAACGCGAGGCCTATCAACTGCTGCAAGAGGCCGGCTGGAAGATCGTCGACGACAAAATGGTCGATGCCACTGGCAAACCGGTGGTCATCGAGTTTCTCCTCGCACAGACCGAGTTCGAACGCGTCTTGCTGCCGTTCAAGCGCAACCTCAGCGACCTCGGTATCGATCTGGTGATCCGTCGTGTCGACGTTTCGCAGTACATCAACCGCGTGCGTTCGCGGGACTTCGACATGATGGTCGGCAGCTTCCCGCAGTCCAACTCGCCGGGCAACGAGCAGCGCGAATACTGGATGAGCGCCGCCGCCGACAAGGCCAGCAGCCGCAACACCATGGGCCTGAAGGATCCGATCGTCGATCAA
The DNA here is from genome assembly GCF_000282515.1 of Pseudomonas sp. GM80. Classification (GTDB taxonomy): domain Bacteria; phylum Pseudomonadota; class Gammaproteobacteria; order Pseudomonadales; family Pseudomonadaceae; genus Aquipseudomonas. The sequence continues at coordinate 10,647 of NZ_AKJD01000256.1, read as the reverse complement.
CTGGTCGAGAACCTGATCAATGCCGACTCGCGCAAAAGCCTGGTGGCCCACGCCCGTGCGCTGGATCGTGTGCTGCAATGGGGCTACTACGTAGTTCCCAACTGGCACATCAAGACCTGGCGCGTGGCTTACTGGAATCACATCGGTCACCCGAAGGTCTCACCCAAATACGACATCGGCATCAACACCTGGTGGGTCAAGCCTGACGCGAAACCGGCGATAGAAGTCGAAACCAAACTGCAAGCCGACCCTGTGGGCACGGAGTAATCAGATGCTGGCGTATATTTTTCGGCGACTGCTGCTGATCATCCCGACGCTGTTCGGCATCTTGCTGATCAACTTCGTGATCATTCAGGCCGCGCCCGGTGGCCCGGTGGAACAGATGATCGCCAAGCTCGAAGGCTTCGAGGGCGCCACCAGCCGCATTGCCGGCGGCGGTGCCGAGGTGTCGGTGGCGGGTTCGTCCTATCGCGGCGCGCAGGGTCTGGACCCGGCGCTGATCAAGGAAATCGAGCACATGTACGGGTTCGACAAATCGGCCCCGGAACGTCTGTGGATCATGGTCAAGAACTACGCGAAGCTGGATTTCGGCGACAGCTTTTTCCGCGACGCCAAGGTCATCGACCTGATCAAGGAAAAGATGCCGGTGTCGATCTCGCTGGGGCTGTGGAGCACGTTGATCATGTACCTGGTGTCGATTCCGCTGGGGATCGCCAAGGCCACGCGGCACGGCAGTCACTTCGATGTGTGGACCAGTTCGGCGATCATCGTCGGTTATGCGATCCCGGCGTTCCTGTTTGCGATCCTGCTGATTGTGGTGTTTGCCGGCGGCAGTTATCTCGACTGGTTTCCGTTACGCGGGCTGACCTCGAACAACTTCGATGAACTGAGTTTCGGCGGCAAGATCCTCGATTACTTCTGGCACCTCGCGTTGCCAGTGACGGCGCTGGTGATCGGCAACTTCGCGACCATGACCCTGCTGACCAAGAACAGCTTTCTCGATGAGATCAACAAACAGTACGTGGTCACCGCCAAAGCCAAAGGCCTGACCCGCCATCGCGTGCTCTACGGCCACGTGTTTCGCAATGCGATGTTGCTGGTGATTGCCGGATTCCCCTCGGCGTTTATCGGTATCTTCTTCACCGGCTCGCTGCTGGTGGAAGTGATCTTCTCCCTCGACGGTCTCGGCCTGATGAGTTTCGAAGCGGCGATCAACCGCGATTACCCGGTGGTGTTCGGCACCCTGTTCATCTTCACCCTGCTCGGGCTGGTGGTGAAACTGATCGGCGACCTCACGTACACCCTGGTCGATCCGCGTATCGACTTCGAAAGCCGGGAGCATTGAGATGAACCTGTCCCCTCTCAACCGCCGCCGCTTCGAACTGTTCAAGGCCAACAAGCGCGGCTGGTGGTCGCTGTGGCTGTTTCTGGTGCTGTTCGGGCTCAGCCTCGGCGCCGAGCTGATCGCCAACGACAAACCGCTGGTGGTGCATTACGACAACAATTGGTACTTCCCGGCGATCAAGCGCTACCCGGAAACCACCTTCGGCGGTGAATTCCCGCTGGAAGCCAACTACAAGAGCCCGTACATCCGCGAACTGCTCAAGGCCAAGGATGCGTGGGTGTTGTGGGCGCCGATTCCCTATAACTACCAAAGCATCAACTACGACCTGAAAGTCCCGGCGCCGGCGCCACCGTCGGCGGACAACCTGCTCGGCACTGACGATCAGGGCCGCGACGTGCTGGCGCGGGTGATTTACGGCTTCCGCATTTCCGTGCTGTTCGCGCTGACCTTGACCGTGTTGAGTTCGATCATCGGCGTGATTGCCGGCGCATTGCAGGGTTTCTATGGCGGCTGGGTCGATCTGGCCGGGCAGCGTTTCCTGGAGATCTGGTCGGGGTTGCCGGTGCTGTACCTGCTGATTATTCTGGCCAGTTTCGTCCAGCCGAATTTCTGGTGGCTGCTGGGGATCATGCTGCTGTTCTCGTGGATGAGCCTGGTCGACGTGGTGCGCGCCGAGTTCCTCCGGGGTCGCAACCTTGAATACGTGCGCGCGGCGCGGGCGCTGGGCATGCAGAACGGCGCGATCATGTTCCGCCACATCCTGCCCAACGCGATGGTCTCGACCATGACCTTCATGCCGTTCATCCTCACCGGCGCCATCGGCACCCTGACCGCGCTGGACTTCCTCGGTTTCGGTTTGCCGGCCGGCAGTCCGTCGCTGGGTGAATTGGTCGCCCAGGGCAAATCCAACCTGCAAGCGCCGTGGCTGGGCATGAGTGCCTTCGCCGTGCTGGCGTTAATGTTGAGTTTGCTGGTGTTTATCGGCGAGTCCGCTCGCGATGCCTTCGACCCGAGGAAGTGAAATGAATCAGGACAATCTGATCGAAGTGCGCGACCTCGCCGTCGAATTCGGTTTCGGCGAGCGCGTACACCGGGTCGTTGAAGGCGTGAGTTTCGACATCAAGCGTGGCGAAACCCTCGCGTTGGTTGGCGAATCCGGCTCGGGCAAATCGGTTACTGCGCACTCGATCCTGCGCCTGCTGCCCTACCCGATGGCCCGTCATCCGGCCGGCAGCATCAATTACGCCGGGCAAAATCTGCTGGGGATGAGCGAAAAGACCATCCGGCACATTCGCGGCAATCGCATCGCAATGATTTTTCAGGAGCCGATGACCTCGCTGAACCCGCTGCATTCGATCGAGAAGCAGATCAACGAAGTGCTCGGCATCCACAAGGGCCTGACCGGCAAAGTCGCGACCAAACGCACTTTGGAGCTGCTGGAGATGGTCGGCATCCCTGAGCCGCACAAGCGCCTCAAGGCTCTGCCCCACGAATTGTCTGGTGGCCAGCGCCAACGGGTGATGATCGCCATGGCGCTGGCTAATGAGCCGGAACTGCTGATTGCCGACGAACCGACCACGGCGCTGGACGTGACCGTTCAGCTGAAAATCCTCGATTTGCTCAAGCAATTGCAGGCCCGATTGGGCATGTCGCTGTTACTGATCAGTCACGATTTGAACCTCGTGCGAAGAATTGCGCATCGTGTATGTGTCATGCAGCGCGGTTGCATCGTCGAACAGGCATCGTGCGCAGAGCTGTTCCGTTCGCCGCAGCATCCGTACACTCGGGAATTGCTCGGCGCGGAGCCCAGCGGAGGCCCGGCGAGCAATAAAATCGGCGCGCCGCTGCTTGAAGTCGAGGACCTGAAAGTCTGGTTCCCGATCAAGAAAGGCCTGCTCAAACGCACGGTGGATCACGTCAAGGCAGTGGACGGCATCAATTTCAGCCTACCTCAGGGTCAGACTCTGGGGATTGTCGGGGAAAGCGGTTCCGGCAAATCCACGCTGGGTCTGGCGATTTTGCGGCTGATCGGCAGCAAAGGTGCGATCCGCTTTGAAGGCAAGCAGCTAGACTGCCTGACGCAGAACGAGGTTCGCCCGTTGCGTCGGGAGATGCAGGTGGTGTTTCAGGACCCGTTTGGCAGCCTGAGCCCGCGCATGTGCGTCAGCGATATCGTTGGCGAAGGCCTGCGGATTCACAAGATGGGCAGCGCCGAGGAACAGGAAGCGGCGATTATTGCGGCATTGAAGGAGGTAGGTCTGGACCCGGAAACCCGGCACCGCTACCCCCACGAATTTTCCGGTGGGCAACGGCAACGAATCGCCATTGCCCGGGCCTTGGTGCTGAAACCGGCGCTGATCCTGCTGGACGAGCCGACTTCGGCGCTCGACCGGACGGTGCAGCGGCAAGTGGTGGAGCTGTTGCGTTCACTGCAAGCCAAGTACAACCTGACGTATTTGTTTATCAGCCATGATCTGGCTGTCGTCAAAGCGCTGAGCCACCAGTTGATGGTGGTCAAGCATGGCCAAGTGGTCGAACAGGGAGACGCGCAAAGTATTTTTGCCGCCCCCCAACATCCGTATACACAGCAGTTGCTGGAAGCCGCTTTTTTGGCACCAGCCACTGCGCAATAACCTGAAAGAGGAGCAACACATGGGTTTTCTCGCCGGTAAGCGCGTACTGATCGTCGGTGTCGCCAGCAAGCTGTCCATCGCATCCGGCATCGCTGCCGCCATGCATCGCGAGGGCGCTGAGCTTGCCTTCACTTATCAGAACGACAAACTGAAAGGTCGTGTTGAAGAATTCGCCCAAGGCTGGGGTTCGAGCCCTGAGCTGTGCTTCCCGTGCGACGTGGCCAGCGATGAAGAAATCGCCAAGGTCTTCGAAGCACTGAGCAAGAAGTGGGACGGTCTGGACTGCATCGTCCACTCCGTAGGTTTCGCCCCGGGCGACCAACTGGACGGCGACTTCACCGAAGCCACCACCCGTGACGGTTTCCGCATCGCTCACGACATCAGCGCCTACAGCTTCGTGGCCCTGGCCAAAGCCGGCCGCGAAATGATGAAAGGCCGCAACGGCAGCCTGCTGACCCTGTCGTACCTGGGCGCCGAGCGCACCATGCCGAACTACAACGTAATGGGCATGGCCAAGGCTTCGCTGGAAGCTGGCGTACGTTACCTGGCCGGCTCCCTGGGCCCGGACGGCACCCGCGTCAACTGCGTATCGGCTGGCCCGATCCGTACCCTGGCAGCCTCGGGCATCAAGAACTTCCGCAAGATGCTGGCCGCCAACGAAGCGCAAACCCCGCTGCGCCGCAACGTCACCATCGACGAAGTCGGCAACGCCGGCGCCTTCCTGTGCTCCGACCTGGCGTCGGGCATCAGCGGCGAAATCATGTACGTCGACGGCGGTTTCAACACCACCGCCATGGGCAACATCGAAGAGTAATCTTCGCTTAGCCGATAAAAAAACCCGCCAATCTGGCGGGTTTTTTTATGCCCCAAGTTCCCGCAACACCACAAATCCCCCTATAGGAGTGAGCCTGCTCGCGATGGCGGTGGGTCAGCCGATGACGATGTTGAATGTGCGGACGCCATCGCTGGCAAGCCAGCTCCCACAGGGACCTGCAGTGAACCGGGATTTTGTGAACACCCGAGAAACCTGTGGGAGCTGGCTTGCCAGCGATGAGGCCCGAATCAACAGCGCTTCAGGGCCTGCTTGTGCGCATACATCGCGCCATCCGCGTCGGCGAGCAGGCGATCCACGGTTTCGTGGCGTTTGCCGTCGTATTCAATCTGCCCGACGCTGAAGCGAATCGCATAACCCCGGTGCAACGTCGCATTACGCTCTTCAAGGATCTCCTTGAGCCGCGCCATGATCGCGTTGGTTTCGATATGGCTCGACCCCGTCAGCAGCGCGACAAATTCATCGCCGCCCAAGCGCCCGACCACATCGCTCTCGCGAAAGGCTATACGCAACACATCAGCAAAGGTCTTCAGCGCACTGTCGCCCTCGGCATGCCCATACAGATCATTGATCTGCTTGAAATCATTCAGGTCAAAAAACAGCAACGTCGCCGGCCGCTCCAGCCGGGCGCACGCGTCCAGCGCATGCTGCGCCAGTTGCTTGAAGCCGCGACGATTGGACAGCAACGTCAGCTCGTCCATGCTCGCCATCTGCACGGCGGTCAGCTCTTGCTCGGCCATTTCCGCGAGATCACGCAACAGCGCGCGTTCCTCATCGTCGAGTTCACGGGGCTTGGTGTCGATCAGGCACAAGGTGCCCATTTTATTGCCATTGGGCACGGTCAGCGGATAGCCGGCGTAAAAGCGAATATTCGGTTCGCCCGTGACCAGCGGATTGTCGTGGAAACGCACGTCCTCGCGGGCATCGGGCACCAGCAACAAATCGTTTTGCAGAATCGCGTGGCCGCAGAACGACACATCCCTCGACGTTTCAGTGGCGTCCAGGCCCACGCAGGACTTGAACCACTGCCGATCCTTGTCGACCAGCGTCACCAGCGTCACCAGCGCGATCGGCACATTGAACAGGCGTTTGGCCAAGCGCGTCAGCCGATCAAAACGCTCCTCCGGCGCCGAATCAAGCAGATCGAGCCCGTGCAACACCTGAATCCGCGCAGCTTCATTGGCAGGTTTTCCTGGAACCAGCATTCGTACACTCCATTGTCATCAATGCACTTGAGCGTAGCGCAAATCAGCGAGGCTTCACCCCGTCAGATCCCCGCCACCGGACACGGCCCGCCGGCATCGGCCCAGAGCTTGAATTGCGCGACGAAAATATCGTGCGGCACCGGCACCGGCGCGCGCCCTGCCCCGGGATTCCAGCCCCAGAGCACCAATTTATCCTCACTGACGTGTTTGATCAGCGCGGCGAAGTCGCGATCGCCATTGCTCGAACGGTCCTTGATCATCGCGCAAAGCTTGTCTGGCGGCAGGCCGATCCAAGCCATTTTGTGCGACGCCGGCGGCAGGCTCCAATGCGGCGCACCCGGCGGTGCGTGCGGGCCGTAACTGGCCGGCGGATTGTTTTCTGCGTGACAGGTTGCACAGGGCAAACCGGCCGCCCCCTTGCCGTCCATGCCGCGCACCACGTTCATGGCGTGGGGGATGCCAGCGTCGAACTGCAATGGCGAATCACCAGGAATGTGGCAATTCTGGCAACGCGGACTCTGGAAGACTTTCTGCACCGTGCCGAAGGCTTTCAAGGCCTCCTGATCCTCCGCGAACAAGTCTGACGCATAACCGCCGAGCCCCAGCAGAATCACCGTCCCCAACAACAGATGTCGTTTCATCTCACACCCCCGACAGTTGCAGTGGCAGTTCACGCAAGCGTTGCCCGGTCAGGGCGAACACCGCGTTGGCCACCGCCGGTGCGGTCGGCGGCACACCGGCCTCGCCGATGCCGCCGGGTTTGTCGCTGCTGGGCACGATGTGCACTTCGACCACCGGCATCTCGTTGAGCCGCAGCACCTGATAATCGTGATAGTTGGACTGCAACACCGCGCCGTCCTTGAGCGTCAGTTTGCTGTGCAGCGCCATGCCCAGGCCAAAAGTGATGCAAGACTCCATCTGCGCGGCGATGCTCTGCGGATTCACCGCGATTCCGCAGTCCACCGCACAAACCACGCGGTGCACACGGATCGCCAGATTGTCCTGCGACACTTCGGCGACCTGCGCCACGTAACTGCCGAACGATTCGTGTACGGCGACGCCGAGGGCATGACCGTCCGGTAACGGTGCTTTCCAGTTGGCTTTCTCCACCGCTAGATTCAGAACGCCTAAATGCCGTGGATGATCCTTGAGCAAGGTGCGTCGGTACTCGACCGGATCCTTACCGGCCGCCGTGGCCATTTCATCGATCAGCGACTCCATGACAAAACCGGTGTGGCTATGGCCCACCGAACGCAGCCACAACACGTTGATGCCGGTTTGCGGCGAATGCAGATCGACCTGATGATTGGCCAGACCTTTGACGTAAGGACTGTCGGAAACGCCCTCGACCGAAGTCGGATCGATGCCGTTCTTGACCATCGTCGCCTCCATCAGCGTGCCGGTCATGATCGACTGCCCGACCAGCACGTGTTGCCAGCTCGAGGGCAAACCATCAGCGCCCAAACCGATCTTCGCCTGATGCAAGAACATCGAACGGTAATAACCGCCACGAATATCGTCTTCGCGCGACCACACGGTTTTCACTGGCATCGCGGCGGCTTTCGCCACTTGCACCGCTTCGGCGACGAAATCCGAGGTGGGGTTGGCCCGGCGTCCAAAACCGCCGCCGAGGAATTCAGTGTGGATTTCCACCTGCTCCGGCTTCAGCCCGGTGATCTTGCCGGCGACCATTTGATCGAGGGTCTGAAACTGCGTGCCGGTCCAGATTTCGCATTTCTCGGCGCTGATCTTCACTGTGCAGTTGAGCGGCTCCATCGGCGCGTGAGCCAGATACGGCACGCTGTATTCGACGTCAATCTTCTTCACGGCTTTGCCAAAACTGCCCTTGGCATCCCCGGCCTGACTGGCTGACGTGCCTTGTGTCGTGGCCAGTTTGCGGAAACTTTCCAGCAGTTTTTCACTGCTCAGATCGGCATACGGGCCCAAGTCCCAGTCAACTTTCAGCGCATCCCGGCCCAATTTCGCCGCCCAATAATGATCGGCAATCACCGCGACACCGGTCGGCACCTGCACCACTTTGTGCACGCCCGGCACGGCCAGTGCTTCGGCGCCTTCGAAGGATTTGACGCTGGCACCGAACACCGGCGCGCGCGCGACCATGGCCGTCATCAAACCTTCAAACTGCACGTCCATGCCGAACTTCGCGCGGCCGGTGATTTTCTCCGGCGTGTCGAGGCGCTTGGTCGGTTTGCCGATGACTTTCCAGTCCTTGGCTTCCTTGAACGTGATCGACTTCGGATCCGGCACCGGCAGTTGCCCGGCGGCATCCGCTAATTCACCGTAAGTGGCGCGTTTGTCGCCAGCAATCACCACGCCCGATTCAGTGCGAATGGCCGACGGCGCCACTTCAAAACGTTTCGCCGCCGCCTCGACCAACATCTGCCGCGCCGTCGCGCCCGCCAGTCGATAGCGATCAAACTCCATCCAGGTCGACGTCGACCCGCCGGTAATCTGCATGCCGCCAAACCCCGGCATGCCGTAATCCGCCGCCGATGCGGGGGAATGCTCGACGTGGATTTTCGACCAGTCAGCGTCCAGCTCCTCGGCAATCAACATGGTCAGGCCGGTCCAGATGCCCTGGCCCATCTCCGAATGCCCGAGCAGCACGGTGACGCTGTTGTCCGCCGCGATGCGCAAGAACGCATTCGGCGCAAAGACCTTGCCTTCGTTCTCGGCGGCATAGGCAAACTTGTGCCCGCCAGGGACGACAAACGCCACCACCAACCCACCGCCCAACACGGCACTGCCTTTGAGAAAACCCCGACGCGATACAGGACTGTTCATCGTCTATCTCCCCACAAAATCAGCCGATTTCCGAAGCACGCTTTACTGCCGCGCGGATTCGGGGATAGGTGCCGCAGCGGCAGATATTGCCGGAGAGCGCCTGATCGATATCGCTGTCGGTGGGTTTGGGGATTTTCGCCAGCAGCGCGGCAGCAGACATGATCTGCCCCGACTGGCAGTAACCGCACTGCACCACATCGAGTTCGGCCCAGGCTTGCTGCACCGGGTGCGAGCCGTCGGTGGACAGGCCTTCGATGGTGAGGATTTTCTGCCCGTGGGCCACAGCGGTCGCGGGCGTGATGCAAGCGCGCAGCGGCGCCCCGTCAACGTGCACAGTGCAGGCCCCGCACTGGGCCATGCCACAGCCGAATTTGGTGCCGGTCAGGTGCGCGACATCGCGCAGGACCCAGAGCAACGGCATGTCCGCGGGGACATCGAGCTCCTGATCCTTGCCATTGATATTCAAGGTCAGCATCGGGGAATTTCCTCAGACTCACGGTGTTCTGAAGGGGCGCCGCTGTGGCCATCAATGCCTACGCGCGCCTCGGCTTATCCCTTTCAGCAAAGCCTAATTTGCGCTTGAAGCCAGACGTTGCGACCACCGGTCATGCAGATGTCGACTTTAATCCTACAGTTGATAACGGCTCGCACCTGAGCCATCAGAAGGCACGTCATCAGCGAAACCGGTCCGCGCCCACCGCGCGGGTTATCCATCACATTGGTCTGGAGTAGCGAACATGGGATTTGTCACCACCAAAGACGGCGTCGAAATCTTCTACAAGGATTGGGGCCCGAAAGATGCGCCAGTGATCCACTTCCACCACGGCTGGCCGCTCAGCTCAGACGATTGGGATGCGCAGATGCTGTTTTTTCTCGGCAAAGGCTTTCGGGTGGTTGCCCATGATCGCCGTGGGCACGGGCGTTCGAGCCAAGTCTGGGATGGCCACGATATGGATCACTACGCGGATGATGCGCTGGCGGTGGTCAATCATTTGGGCCTGAAGAATGTTGTGCATGTCGGCCATTCGACCGGTGGCGGCGAGGTCATTCATTACATCGCCCGGCATGGTCAGGACAACGTCGCCAAAGGCGTGCTGATCAGTGCGGTGCCGCCGCTGATGGTGCAGACCGAGAGCAATCCGGGTGGGCTGCCGAAATCGGTGTTCGATGATTTTCAGGCGCAGTTGGCGGCGAATCGTGCGCAGTTTTATCGGGATATTCCGACGGGGCCTTTTTATGGCTACAACCGGCCGGGCGCCACGCCTTCGAAGGGGATCATTGCCAACTGGTGGCGTCAGGGCATGATCGGCGGCGCAAAAGCCCATTACGACGGGATCGTCGCGTTTTCGCAGACGGATTTCACCGAGGACTTGAAGGAGGTCACGGTGCCGGTGCTGGTGATGCATGGCGAGGATGATCAGATTGTGCCGTATGCGAACTCGGGGCCGTTGTCGGCGAAGTTGCTGCCCAATGGCACGTTGAAGTCGTATCCGGGGTTTCCGCACGGGATGCCGACGACGGAGGCCGAAACAATCAACGCGGATCTTTTAGCCTTCATTCGCGGCTGAGTTGAGCGGCAGCCATACACTCCCCCTGTGGGAGCTGGCTTGCCAGCGAAGGCGGCGGCACATTCAACATCATTGTTGCCTGACCCACCGCTATCGCTGGCAAGCCAGCTCCCACAGTGTTTTGTGCCAACCCGCAATTCTGTGATCCACACCAATCCCTTGTAGGAGCCAGCCTGCTGGCGATGGCGACGGGTCAGCCAAAGAAGGTGTTGGCTGATGTTGGCCTTTATTCGCGGTTGAGTTGAGCGGCAGCCATACA
>NZ_AKJD01000255.1 GCF_000282515.1 Pseudomonas sp. GM80 | reverse complement strand
TGCCAGCGATGGCGGCCTGACAGCCGACCTGGTTCTGGCGGATGACCTCGATTCAAATGTAGGAGCTGCCGAAGGCTGCGATCTTTTGATCTTGCTTTTGTAGGAGTAAAGCTTGCTCGCGATAACGGCCTGCCAGCCGACCTGGTTCTGGCGGATGAACTCGATTCACATGTAGGAGCTGCCGAAGGCTGCGATCTTTTGATTTTAAAAGCCAGATCAACAGATCGCAGCCTTCGGCAGCTCCTACAGGTCGGTGTCAGTTTTGGGTGGGGAGTTCGTGGTTATCCAGTGCGCGGTTCACCGCGAGTTCGGCGAGCATGATGATTTGCTGGATCGCCAGAATCGTGCGTCGCTGCGGCAGTTCGATGTAGGCGGCGATGTCGCTGGTCATGAGGCTGGCTTGGGCCAGGGATTCGCAGGCGTGGACCAGCAGGCTTTCGTTGTCTTGATCGGGGGCGACCTGGAACATGGTGCTGGGTTTGTGGAAGCGCAGGGTTAGGGCGTTGGGTTTGAGGTAGTGGTCGAGGGCGCGTTCGGCGGCGTCGTGGAATCTTTTTGAGCCGGGGAATTCGTAGGGGGTGGTGTCGTCCGCTGCAGGCGGATTGGGTGTTGGTTTGATCATGGTGAAGCTCCGAATGATGAGTGGGGCTGTCACTCTCAATCGCCGCGACGCGACAAAGGGTGGCAGCTGTACGCAGGTTCGCGGACCGAGCCATTCGGCAATCTCGGCATACCCGAAGGTATCCCGCGCACAGCCACCATCAAACCAAACAACAAGCACCTGAGCGCTCCCGTTTGGGTCGGCGATTATGCATCAAATCGAATGAACTGCTCGGGCCGCGACGCCCGTTCGCTGAATTTGCAGCGACCCTCAGAGCCTATCCACCCCACTTCCGAGGCACAACCGACGCGACTTGTGGGAAAAACTCCGTTCAATCACCAGCATTTGTAGGACGAGCAAATTTCCCACAGCCAACCCATTCCACCCTTTAGGAGCTGCCGAAGGCTGCGATCTTTTGATCTGGCTTTTAAAAATCAAAGTCAACAGATCGCAGCCTTCGGCAGCTCCTACATGGATATGTGGTGCACAAAAAAGGCGATGTCCCTTGCGGGGCATCGCCTTTGTTTTACCGCCGTTGAAGCTTATTCCGGCAGTTTGTAGGCAATGATGTAGTCGCCCATTTTAGTGCCCAGCGAGCCGTGACCACCGACAACCAACAGCACGTATTGCTTGCCGTCCTTGCCGGTGTAGGTCATCGGGGTCGCTTGACCACCCGCCGGCAGACGCGATTTCCACAGCTCTTTACCGCTGTTCACGTCGTACGCGCGCAGGTATTGGTCGAGGGTGCCGCTGAGGAAGCCGACGCCGCCAGCCGTGACCATCGAGCCGCCCATGCTCGGCACGCCCAAGGTGAAGCCGATCGGGATTGGCGAGCTGTCGCGGCTGGTGCCGTTTTTGCGTTTCCACACGACTTTGCCGGTGGTCAGGTCGATACCGGCAACGTAGCCCCAGGCCGGGGCCTGGCACGGTACGCCGAGTGGCGACATGAACGGGTGCATTATCACGGCGTATGGCGCGCCGGTGTTCGGTTGCACGCCAGCGGTTTCGCTTTCGCGTTTGCTGCCGGCGGCGACTTGCTCGCGTGGCACCATTTTCGAAACGAAGGCCATGTAGTTCGGGCTGGTGAACAACATTTGGCGAACCGGATCGACCGAAACGCCGCCCCAGTTGAACACGCCGACGTTACCCGGGTAGATCAGGCTGCCCTGTTCCGACGGCGGGGTGTACTGGCCTTCGTAACGCAGTTCTTTGAACTGGATGCGGCACAGCATCTGGTCGAACGGGCTCGCGCCCCACATGGCTTTTTCGGTCAGTTCCGGGGCCAGCAGGTTGAGGTCCGAACGGGCCTGGGTCGGTGCGGTGTGGTCGCCTTTCACGGCGCCCTGCGGTACCGGGATTTCCTTGATCGGAATGATCGGCGTGCCGTCACGACGGTCGAGGACGTACAGGCTGCCCTGTTTGGTCGGGGCGATCAGCGCCGGTTTCACGCCGTCGGCGGTTTTCATGTCGAGCAGGGTTGGCTGGCTGCCAACGTCCATGTCCCACAGGTCGTGGTGGGTGAACTGGTAGTTCCAGCGCACTTTACCGGTGGCCAGGTCCAGAGCAACGATACCAGCGCTGAATTTCTCGGCGCCCGGGGTGCGGTCAGCGCCCCACTGGTCTGGAGTCTGGTTGCCCAGTGGCAGGTAAACCATGCCGAGTTTTTCGTCGACGCTGGCCAGCGACCACATGTTGGCCGAGTTGCGGCTGTAGGTTTCGCCCGGTGCCAAAGGCTCGGTGGCGTCTGGCTTGTCGCTGTCCCAGTTCCATACGAGGTGGCCGTCGCGCACGTCGAAGGCGCGGATTACGCCCGATGGCTCGTTGGTCGATTCGTTGTCGGTGACGTGACCGCCCATGATCACCAGATCACGAGTAATCGCGGCCGGCGAGGTGGAGTAGTAGCCACCAGCGGTGAACGGGCCGATGCCTTGGGTCAGGTCAACCACACCGTTGGTGCCGAAGCCTTCGCAGATTTTGCCGGTGTCGGCGTTCAGCGCGATCAGACGGGCATCAGCGGTTGGCAGGTACAGACGACGCGGGCAGGCCTGAGCAACGGCTTTGCCGGCTTCGGAAATCACAGCGGACGCTGCGTTTTCAGTTTTGGCGTACGCGGCTTCGTCGTAGTACGACACGCCACGGCAAGTCATGTGGGCGAAGCCTTTGAAGCCGACCGGGCTCTTGATCTGCGGGTCGAAGCGCCACAGTTCTTTGCCGGTGTCCGGATCCAGGGCCAACACTTTGCTGTGCGCGGTGCAGGCGTAGACCATGCCGTTGGCTTTCAGCGGGGTGTTTTCGTTGGTCAGCTCGACCGGGTCATCCGCCGTCGGCAGGTCGCCGGTCTGGATGCGCCAGGCTTCTTGCAGCTTGCCGACGTTGGCCGGGGTGATCTGCTTCAGCGGCGAATAACGGTCACCGAATTCGGTGCGGCCATAGGCCTGCCAGTCGCCATCGGGCATCGCTGGTGCGGTGCTGCTGGTGTCGGCGGTGTCGCGGCCCAGTTCGCCGAAGGTTTCGCCCGGGTGGGTGAACAGGCTGATCAGCGCGGTGAGGCCAGCGAGAACCACGGCCACGGTCAGACCGCGAGTGCCCATCGGCGCCGGGCCGTCAAGCAGCAGCGGACGACGGAACCACGGCAGCAACATCACGAAGCCGAGGACAAACCACAGGGCCAGACGTGGAACCAGTTGCCACCAGTCCAGACCGACTTCCCACAGCGCCCAAACGGTGCTGGCGAAGAGAACGATGGCGTACAGGCCCAGCGCCGCGCGACGGCGCATCAGCAACAGGATGCCGCTCAGCGCAATGCCGATACCGGCCAGCAGGTAATACAACGAGCCGCCGAGCATGCTCAGCTTGACCCCTCCGGCCAACATGGCCAGGCCCATCAGTAGAAGCAGAATGCCGAGCAGGCTCGGTAGCAAACGGCCCCGACTCGAAGCACTTTCGGTGCTCATAGTGTGATTCTCCGTGACGTTTATGTAGTCCCGCGCTGTAGTCACTGTAGATGACGATTGAGCGCGGGCATGGTTCAGATAAAAACTTGTCTAGCTAACGAATTTCATAAATCCCCTGTGGGAGCTGGCTTGCCAGCGATGGCGGTCTATCAGTTGGCATTTTCAGTGACAGACCCACCGCTATCGCTGGCAAGCCAGCTCCCACAGGTTTTTGGGGTGTCGGTTAGAACGAGGACTGGATTTTGATCCCGCCGATCAGGGCGTCGTCGACGTTGTTCACGCCACCGGGGTGGCGGATGTATTGCAGGTTCGGGCGTACGGTCAGCCAGTTGCTCACGTGCACGCCGTAATACAGCTCGGCGCTGTATTCGGTGTCTTGCGGTGGCAGGAAGGACGGATCGTCGTAGTCGTATACGGCGTTGGCCTGATTCGTCGCTTCGGCGTTTTTGCGGTAGGCCGGGTTGACGTGTACGCGGGCGAGGGCGAAGCCGATGTCATCCTTGGCGCGCGCATCGAATGGGCCTTTGTAGGTGATGCCGGCCTGCACGTAGTTGTCGATCGCGTTGGTTTTCTTGTCGTGCATCGTGCCGTTGGCGAACACGCTCAAACCGCGACTGTTATCGCTGGCAACGCTGGTGACTTGCTGCTGAATGCCCAGCCAGACGCCGTGTTTGCTCGACGCGCTGCGGTAGGCTTCGCCACTGAGGGCCGCCGGTTGGCCGCTCTGATCTTTATAAGCGTCGGTGGCTTTGGCGTTGCTGTAGTAGTAACCGGCGCGGTATTCGCCCGGCAGGCCGTTGAATTTCGGCGTCCACACCAATTCGATCGGCAGGATCGCGCCTTGGGTGCCGCTGCCGCTCAGTTTGAAGCCGTTGCCGCGATCGAGGTTCGATGGGTTTTGTTCGTAGGCACCGACCTGCGCGTACAACTCTGGGGTCAGGTGATATTTGACGCGCAGCGCCCATTGGCTGACCGGCCAGTTGTACCAGATGCCGCCGACCCAGTTGCCGACCTGCGAGCCGCAGAACGCGAGGTTCTGGAAGTCGCACGGGAAGCTGTTGAAGTCTTCGCCTTCGCCGAAACGGCCAACCTTGATGTCGAGTTTCTGATCGAAGAATTTCTGCTGATACCACATCTGCGTCAGGCGGGTGGTCTGGCCACGGCCCCAGACTTCCTGGGCCGAAGTGAAGCCGCCAACGCGCGGATCGTTGATGCGGTCGTTGCTGATGTTGTTGCCGCTGCGTTTGGTGATGGTCAGTTGAAACTCGGCATCGTCCCAGCCGAGGATCTTTTGCAGGTCCAGGTGCGTGCCCAGACCAAACTGATCGCTGTAACGCGCGGTGCGGTCATGGTCGTAACCGCCGTGCAGGTTGCTGCCCATTTCGCCGGTGTAATCGAGCTTGAAGTCGTAGCCTTTTTCCGAGAGTTCGGTGCGCGTGCCGTTCCAGTCACCGAGCATGTACGGTGATTCGCTGTCGAACGCGGGCGCCGCTTGAGCGCAGGTGGCAAGGCCTAGTGCGGTGCAGCCGCCAAGGGTGCGCAGGGCTGAGATAGCGCTGTCTCGGGAGAAGGAAAAATCGGGCATGGATAAGTCTTTTTTTGGTGTTTTCGGGGGTGCAATTCGTGCGCTTCAATATGTCGCAGGCAGTGAAGCGATTCAGCGGAAGGGCGGCAGGATAATGATCTGTAACAAAAAGACAAAGGCCTTTTGCAGACATGCAGCATTTCGCAATCGGTAACAGTCCCTGTAGGAGCTGCCGAAGGCTGCGATCTTTTGACCTTGACCTACATTTGAAGGAAGCCCTTCCACCGAACCACCCCCTCGGCTAAGGTGCGCGGCTTCCGCATTTTTCACTTGCCCAAAGGCCTGGCATGAACGACCAAACCCCCGATCCGCTGCACGGCGTCACCCTCGAACAGATCCTCAACGCTTTGGTGACTCATTACGAATGGTCGGGGCTGGCCGAGCGCATCGATATTCGCTGCTTCAAAAGCGATCCGAGCATCAAGTCGAGCCTGACGTTTCTGCGCAAAACCCCGTGGGCGCGGGAGAAAGTCGAGCGCCTGTACGTGAAGTTGATGCGCACCAAGCGACCGCTCTGAAATGGACGCCGTGCGGCGGCGACGCCTGATCACCTGCGCTGCTGTATTGGGCTGGGCGGGGCTGGGCATTCAGCTTTATCTGATTTTTTTTGCGCGTTTGAGCGTCGGCGCCAGCCTGTTGGGCGGGCTGGTGAGTTTTTTCAGTTACTTCACGATCCTCACTAATACGCTGGTGGCGACGGTGTTGACCTGTGCCGTGACCGAGCGTGAATCCGCCGTGCGCCGTTGGTTTTTGCAGCCGTGGGTGAGCAGTGGGATTGCCGTGAGTATTGCCGTGGTCGGTCTGGCCTACAGCCTTTTGCTGCGGCATTTGTGGCACCCGGAAGGTTGGCAGTTTGTTGCCGATGAGCTGCTGCACGACGTGATGCCGCTGCTGTTCCTGGGCTATTGGTGGTTGTGCGTACCGAAGGGCATGTTGCGCGTTTGGCATCTGCCGGTGTGGCTGATTTATCCGCTGGTGTACTTCATCTACGCCTTGCTGCGCGGGCATTTGCTCGGCGCGTATGCGTATCCGTTCATTGATGTCGCGGTGTTGGGTTATCCACAGGTGCTGATCAATGCCGGGGGGATATTGGTCGGGTTTGTGGTGATTGGGTTGCTGGTGATCGGCCTGGACCGCTGGCGTGCAACCCGATCTTTAGATCAGTGAGGAACCTGTGGTAAATGAGAAACCTGTGGCGAGGGGATTTATCCCCGTTGGGCTGCGAAGCGGCCCCAAAACATTCTATGAGTTGTGTCAGGTAATCCGCAGTGCCCGGTTTCAGGGCTGCTTCGCAGCCCAGCGGGGATAAATCCCCTCGCCACAGGTCATCACTAACCACAGGTCATCACTAGCCACAGGTAATCACTAACCACAGGTCATCACTAGCCACAGGTAATCACTAGCCACAGGTAATCACTAGCCACAGGTAATCACTAGCCACAGGTAATCACTAGCCACAGGTCATCACTAACCACAGGTAATCATCAACCACAGGTGATCACCAGAAACAGGTAATTCCCAGCCACAGGGGTTTGTGTCACTCCTCTTCAGAAGTGCCCTCAGCGCGCCAGTAGCCGACGGCTTTGATCAGTTGCTCATCCAGCCCGTGCTCATCGATCAGGACACGGCGAATCTGCCGTGAGACTTTGGTCTCCGTCGCCACCCACGCATACAGATTGCCTTTGGGCACCTGCAACTGTTTCACCGTGCTCAGCAGGTTGTCCTTGCCGCCCTCACGCAACACCCAGATCACATTGACCTGCGCTGCGCTCCCCAGCACTTGCTGTTCAGCACCGTTTTCCACCTCGATCACGACCAAGGCTTTGCGATTCGCCGCCAAACCTTCAAGGCGACGGGCGATGGCGGGCAGGGCGGTTTCATCTCCGATCAGCAGGTAGCTGTCGAAGATATCCGGCACGATCATCGAGCCACGCGGCCCGCCGATGTGCAGGAATTGCCCCGGTGCAGCTTGCTCGGCCCAGGTCGACGCAGGGCCGTCACCGTGCAGTACAAAATCGATGTCCAGCTCCAGCGCATCCAGGTCATAACGGCGCGGCGTGTAGTCGCGCATCTCTGGCTTTGGCCCATCGTCCTTGCCGGCGCCGAGCACCATGGTTTCCAGCGCGGCGGCCTGCTCGGCGTTCTGCGGGAACAGCAGTTTGACGTGATCGTCCGTGCCCAGGCTGATAAACCCGGCCAGCTCCGGCCCGCCGAGGGTAATGCGGCGCATGCGTGGCGTCAGGTCGACTACACGCAGCACCTCAAGCTTGCGGCGTTTGATTTGGTGCATCACACGGTGAATGGTTTGGGTATCGACTGCAGTCATTCGGCTTTCTCCGAGGCAGGTTGAACGGCAGGGCCGTCGACGATGGCTTTGGCGGTGTTATTGAGCAGATCGCGCACGCGCAGGATTTCTTCCGGGCTCCAGCGGCCGTGGTGCATTTGCAGGGCGTGACGCAAGTTATGCACGGCTTCATGGATTTCGGCGGGGCGGTCGTGGCCGCGCAGCGAGCGTTTACTGACGTCGATGCGCATGCGCACGCCATCGAGCGCCACGGTTTGCTCGCCCAAAGACAAACGACCGGCTTCGGTGACGCTGTAGCGTTTTTTACCGCCCTCGGCGTCGCCAGCGATCAGGTCGCTTTCTTCCAGAAAGGTCAGGGTCGGGTAGATCACACCGGGGCTCGGGCTGTATGCACCGTCGAACATGCCTTCGATCTGGCGGATCAAGTCGTAGCCGTGGCATGGCTGTTCGGCGATCAATGCCAACAGCAGCAATTTCAAATCGCCGGGGGCAAACACCCGGGGGCCGCGGCCGCCGCGTTCGCGACCGGGGCGTTTTTCGAAGCCGTCGCGGCCGTCGCCATGTTCGCGGTGGGGGGAATGATGGTCTCTCATTTCAGTCTTCTCTCGTCGTGTTTAGATACAACTTAAGATATATCTTATGGCTTGATCAAGCTGAAATGACCAACGGTCGAGCAGGTCTGCACGGGCGCGCAGATGGCGCAAGGGGCGCCCGAGGAGGATTTTTTCGCCGCGCCGGTAACAATAAATGCCTATACAACTTTCAGTTAGTTTGATTAATTACTCTAAAGCATCGATGTCGTCCTTATTTTATTGCGTGTGTAGTTTGGTTCTTACAGAAGTTGCATGGCCTGCAACTTTTTCATTTTGTCCTGATGTAGTATCGGTCTTACAGTTACTCAAGTGTTTTTCTCGAAAGTTGCTGTTTTTCTTTCAAGTCGAATCGCCCTTTGGCTACGCACTCGTCAGAAACGGCCTGCTTATTTCGTGGTGGGAATAGGGGAATATTCCTCGGCGTTGAACGTCCACTTTCTTACATGTCTGAAGCCGGCTGGTCTTCATTCTTCTGTTCATGTAAGCAGCACTGGACTTCAGCCATCTCCCACAACGAAATGACAGGAAGTTAATCATGCTCAAGCAACTTGCAATCGCTACTCCTCTGGCCATCCTGACGCTGGGTGCTTCGGTGGCCTTTGCGGCTGAAGAATCGCGCACCGCCATCAATATCGTCGCGGACATTCCGAGCAAGGTGTTCCACGCCCAGCCGGTCGATCCGAACTTCGGTAAAAACGAAGAAATGCGCTACGTCATCGGCGCTGGCACGTTGTCCCCGGTGCGCGGCACCTATGACATCCAGCACAGCCAGGGCTCGGTAGGCGCTTACGTTGAAGGTGGGCCGCAGCCTTTGTTCAACGGTGCCAATACCATTGCCCTGACGTACACCTTCAACGGTAAAACCCTCACCGGCGTGTCTGAAGAAGTTGTAGGCGACACCGAATCCAATGGCGGCATGCGTGCCGATCTGGTGATCACCGCCGCCAAACCGGCCGATGGCCAGTCCGGCCTGTACACCGCCACGCCGGTGGTGATGTTCGACGCGATTCCGCGCATCACGCCGTAAAGCGCTGTCGGTCATTGCCGTTTCTGGCAATGCGTTCGTCCGGCCGATCGCTAATAAACAGTGTTCGGCCGGCGTTTGGCCAATCAAACAAAAAGAGTAACTAAGTTCATGTTTCCGATGACACCCATCGCGGCAGCGCTTGCACTTTTTTTATGTGCCAATGCCTTGGCTGCGTCTACCGATGCCAGTCATACACCGCGTAACTTGTTGGCGCAGGCCAAAGGGCTGCCGAGCGAATTCGAAGAGCACTTCTTTGATGTGCCGCTGGCGGTGCGTGTTGAATTGGATCAACAGTTTCTGGGCGAGGCGATGATTGTTCTATCACGCAATGATCGCATCACCCTCCTCGAATTTACCGAGAGTGTCGACAGCAACTTCAGCGCCACTGAACGCGATGTCTGGGCCGACTATCTCGGTCGTGGTGTCGCCCTGGGTGCCTGTCAGGGCAGTTGCCCGGAGCAGATGCTCGCGGTGCACTACAACCTGGAAAATTCGCTGGTGTCGATCGTCACCGAAAATGCTGAGCGCGACAGCCAGGCCCCACGTTACTACCTGCAACCGCAAGCCGGCAGCACCGGTTTGATTGTGCGCAACCAGCTCAACCTCAACGGTGGTCAGGATCAGGACCTCGGAGGCCGTTACGGTCTGGTCACCAGCAGCAGCCTCGGCAACTGGACACAAAGTTTGAACGTACAAATGGCCCGTCTCGGCGGCTCGGACGAGCAGATGTATCACGCCGTGCAAGAGCTCTACAGCCAGAAAGAACTGCAAGGCCGTTTTATTCGCCTGGGCTATTTCATGCCTGATTCGGAAGGCTTGACCCGTCAGCCGCGTTCGTTCGGTGTCAGCCCGGACACCGCGGTGGGCGCCATGTACGGCAGCTCCGACAGCCTCGCCATCGACAATCCGAAACCCAGCGTTTATCCGCTCTACGTCACCGCGAACCGCCAGGCTTCGGTGGAGATTTATCGCAACGGCATGTTGATCAACACGCAACCGGTCGACGCCGGTCTGCAAACTCTGGACACCCGCCCGTTACCCGGCGGCATCTATGAAGTCGAAGTGCGCCTGATCGAAGACGGCCAGATCACCTCCACCACGTCCGAGCTGATCTACAAACCGAACAACTGGCGCAATCATGACGAGCGCTGGCGCTACAACGTGTTCGCCGGGCGCGAGAGCAAATTGTGGAGCAATTGGGACGATCAGGCCTCCGGCGGCATGACGGCGGGCGCGGCGTTCAACTACCTGCTGCATCCTCGGGTCATCGTCGGGTTCTCCGGACGCCAGATCAGCGAAAAACTGCAGTACGGCACCTCGATCGACTGGACGCTGGCCAATAACACCAGCGTGTTCGGCAACGTTTACCAAACCGAAGACCACGGCACCGGCCTCGATCTGCAGGGCATGTACAGCTACGGCTCCGGCAGTATTTTCCTGACCCACAACCGCAGCTGGCTCGACACCACTAACACCTACGAAACCTTGCCCGACGGCACACGAGTGCGGCAGCGCAACGTGTTCATCGGCCAGACCAGCAACTCGGCGCTGTCGGTGAATCATCGGGTCAGCAACAAAAGTTCGATCAATGCGCGGGTGTCGCACAGTGACGGCAATATCGAAGGTGTCGGTCTCGATCTCGGCTGGACGCAGCGCGGCGAATTGTTTGGCAGCGATGCCAACTGGCGTCTGTCGGTGTTCGACCGCCCCGGCAGTTTCAGCAGCGGCGATGCGCGCAATCGCGGGGTCGATCTGAGTGTCAGTCTGGCGCTTGGTGCACCGGGTGAGCAGATTTCCGGCAGCCTTGGTTCGCGCACTTCGCGTTATGGCGGACGCGATAACAACGCGTCCGTCACCTATCGCAAAGACCTGCAGGATCACCTGCTGCAAAGCGTCTCGGCCACAGCGATCACCGACACCTATGGTTTGGGGCTTTCCGGGACTGGCAGCTTCCAGAGTGACGCGGTCAACGGCGACGGTTTCGTTCAGCGTTCGTCGTTCAACGGCAATCTCACGGGGGGCTTGAACCTCGACAGCACCATCGCGTTGAGCGGTCAGCACCTGGCCATGACCCGTCAACACGACCGAGGTGGCGCCGGAATGATCGTCGACGTTGAGTCCGACCTGGACAACATCGCCCTGCGCGCCGACGACCTCAGTGGTGGCAGCGCCAACTTGCGGCCGGGACGCAATTTCATCCCGATCACCGCATACAAAAAAGGCACGGTGAGCTTCGATTTTGAAGGCAACGACGTGCCGGCCGCCGCGATCCAGCCGGCGCGCATGAGTTATCACTTGAACAAGGGCGGCGTGGACTATCGAAAAATCCGCGTGATGAAAACCCTGACGGTGCTCGGCCGCTTGATCGACCCCAAAGGTCAACCGCTCAAGGGCCACCACATCATCAACCACGCCAGCCGTGGGGTGAGTGAAGTCGACGGGTTCTTCTCGATGGAAATGAACGCCGGCGCGCCGACCCTGGAAGTGCGTCAGGGCGATCAATTGCTCTGCCGCTTCCGTTTGAACACCGATGCCGCCCGGGTGGAAAACAACGTGCTGATGATTGGCGATTTGCGCTGCACGCCGGACACCTTGGCGGACACCGCCAATGGCAATGAAACCGCTGGTTGATCCGACCTTAAACCCGTCACTCGCTGTGACAGCCCGTTGCGGCTGTGTTGAATATACAGAGGCAAATCGAACATGAAACGTTTGTTGGCAGTTGGTTTTTTCTTGTGTGCGCCCCTCGCTTTTGCCGCTCCGCAGATCAACGTCGGCGTGGTCTACGACTATCTGGATGCTGACAAAAGCACCTATCTGAAACGCATCTTCAATGGCGGCGACAGTACCGCGTTCATCAAGATCAATATTCTCGAAATGATCTTCGATGAGCAGGGCGCTGCCCGCGAAATTCCTCTGCAATCCCAGGCCGGTGCCACGGCACGCGACGGCCTGATGGCCAGCCCGGCGCGGCTGATCGTGCCGGCCAACGGCACTCAAGGCACGCGCTTGTTGTACATGGGCGCGCGCGATCAGGAACGCTATTTTCGCGTGCGTTTTGTGCCGGTGGTGCCTGAAGCCGCCGACGAATTTGCGCTCACGGATGAAGAGCAGGCGGACTACAAAAAAGACTTCGCGGCCGGCGTTACGGTGCTGGCCGGTTACGGCACGGTGTTTTTCGTGCGGCCGAAAAACACCCGGTTCGACAGCGTCATCGATGACGGCAACGGCCAATATCAAATCCGCAATAACGGCAACAGCGTGGTGGTCATCGACGAGTTCAAGGACTGTGCCGTGGGCAATGACCAGGACTGCCAGCCGACCACCAAACACCACATTCTGGCCGGGCGCACTTTCCGTTTCGACAAGCAGGCAGGGCGCAATTACCGCTTCACGGTGGTTGAAGGCGCGGCGAAAAAGAAAGTCGACGTGAAGGGTTAGGCACACCGCGATTTGGATGGCAGAGGAACGATCATGAACAGGCGAAAAATTGCACGGGTGACGCTGACCGGTTTGTTACTGGCCTGCACCTGTGCTCACGCGGCGCGCGAGGTGCAGGAGTTTGAAGTGTCGGTGAGCATTCCCTCTTCAGGGTTCCATGTCTTGCCGGCAGATCCTGGCTGGATCAGTCGCGAACAGCGGCTGCCGTGGAGTTTGCTCAACTCGACGCTCGGTGGTCTGCGCAAGGATTTTGATGTGAAAAACGAGGGCGGGGCGATCGAGGCGCAACTGGACGGTGTGGCTTATCTGTCCAGTGGCGAGAGCCAGCACAATATCAATCTGCAGGTGGTGTTCAACGGCAGAGTGCTGAAAGTCGGCGAGGCGGTTGAAGTGGTTTCCTCGGTTGACGCCAAGCAGGGGCGACGCGTGTTGCTGGAAATCACCCCGCAGAGACCGGAAGACGGGGTTTATAAACCGGGCAGTTATTTCGGCAACGTCAACATGATCTTCAACGCCGTTTTACCCGGTGCTTGAGACCGATTGTCCGGACTGAACAGGTGAAGGGACATGATGAATATTTATGCACGTTTGGTGGTTGTGCTAGTGAGCGGTTTTGCCGTGATGTCGGTGTCGGCAGCGGTTAAAGACATCGAGGCGTTGTTTCGGCCGGACTCTGCAAATCCGCAGAGTAACGAATTTATAAACCAGACACCTTCTGAGGGGTTTTGTCTGCAGTTGCCCGGCCAGTGCAAGCCGGAAGGCCTGTTCACCTTGGTCGCACCGATTGTTTTCAATGCCAGTGGGCCGATTCAGGCTTTTCACACAGACCCGCGTCAGGGCGGAATGGCTAAAGTCCCTTCGCATTGGCAGCGCATTGAAATGACCCATGAATCAGGCGACAGGGAGATTCTTGAGTTACGTATCGCGGGAGTTGGTCACGAATCTGGACTTTTTCAGCCAGTGACTGAAATTGTGGAGGGGCAGGCCGGTAAGGATCTTTCGCTGGCATGGAGCATTTTGTGGACTGGCGGCTCTTGGCGAGAGGCGCCAGCGCCCTGTATCGGCGTCTCCAGTGCCACGATGGGGCCTGTCGGTTACAACAGTTTCTGGAAAGTCCCGGTTAATGCTGGAGTCTGTGCCAAACAGGCACGATTTCTGATTCCCGGTTTTTTCTTTCGCTACTTCGTTTACGGCTATGAACTGCGCACCCCCAGCCCGTTGACGATGAAGTCTGGTCGTTACCACGGGAGCGTCGAGTACTCGGTGGGTCCCGGTAAAGATTTCGACATGGGCGACTTGATGATTCCCAACGATAACTTGCTCCAACTCAATTTCACCCTGGTCGTCGAGCACATGCTCAAAGTCGAAATTCCTCCGGGTGGCAACAAGGTTGAATTGATCCCTGAGGGCGGATGGCAGGCCTGGCTGAATCAGGGGCGTAAACCTACGCGATTGTTCCGCGACCAGACTTTCAATATCTGGACCAGCTCGCAATTCAAAATGCAGATGACATGCGAGTTCACCGTGGGTGATGTCTGCGGTCTTGAGGAACCGGGAGGTCGCATCGCGCCGTTGCAAGTTGCGGTGACTTTGCCCTCCGGGCTGACCTCGGCGGACGGTCGGCCGGTCGTTCGTCAGCCGTTGCGGGTGAGTGGCGTGGGTACCGAGCTTTTTCAGCCCGGTATTTATGTCGACCGCAAACCGGGGGTTTTGCACTTTGACATCAAGCAGGCTGATGTCGAGCGCATGTTGTCCGGCGAGGCTGCCACGTATAGAGGCAACGTCACGGTTGTTTGGGATTCCGAGGTCGGCTGATCTGGTCAAAACCGGCTGCCGATCAGGGAAATGGTTGGCGGCCTGCACGAGGTTCAATGGATGATTTTTTTTCGAGTACTCCTGCGAGGTGCGTTCTCGCTGGCTTTGGTTTTCGTGTGGTTATCATCGGCGACAGCCGAACAGGTTTCGATCAACGCATCTTTCAAACCGGATTCGGCCTATCCGCAACGCAATAAATTCATCAATGACACACCGTCCAGCGGTTATTGCGCGGGCTATGCCCAGCAATGCAAAGACAATGAAATGTTCAGTTTGCAGGTGCCGATCCGCTTCTATTCTGCCGGCCCGATTGTGGCGAATCATCCATCGATTCGTCAGGGTGCCATGTTCAAAGTCCCTACCCAGTGGCGCGATCTGACGGTGACACATCAGGGCACGGCTGAAACGAAAACGCTGAAGGTACGAATTGCCGGGCTCGGCTCAAAGTATCTGACTGAAAACATCATGAAACTTGTGGGCCCTCGTCCAGATTATCGGGATGCACACTGGGCGTTGTGGGATGGAACTTGGGTCAATACACCGCCTCCTTGCACGTATAGCGGTGTCGGTGTGATCTGGGAAAACGGTTATGGTTTTTTCTGGAAGACGCCCACTGAGGGCGTCTGTTCACGACAAGCGAAGTTCGACATCCCCTGGTTGCGTTATGACTACCTTGATTTCGCCTATGAACTGGAAACCCCCAGCCCGCTGGAAATGTCCTCGGGTAAATACATGGGTACTCTGACCTACACACTAGGCCCCGGAGCGGATTTCGATTTCGGCGACATCATGTTGCCAACCGATTCCGCATTGACCTTGAACTTTGAGCTGGAGGTGCAGCACACCCTCAAAGTCGATATTCCACCGGGTGGCACTCGTGTCGAATTGGTGCCTCTGGGCGGCTGGCAGGCCTGGCTGAATCAAGGACGTAAGCCGACGCGTTTGTTCCGCGACCAGACCTTTAATATCTCGACAAGCTCCCGTTTCAAAATGCAGATGACGTGCGAGTTCGCGGTGGGCGATACCTGTGGTCTGGAGGCGCGAGGAGGTCGTTCCGTACCGTTGCAGGTTGCAGTGACGTTACCCGCTGGTCTGACATCGGCAGCTGGCGGCGCAGTAATCCGCCAACCGTTGCGGATCAGCGGCACAGGTACCGAACTGTTCCAGCCGGGCGTTTACGTTGACCGCAAACCGGGCACGTTGCACTTCGCGGTCGAGCAGGCGGATGTCGAACACATGTTGTCCGGCGGCGCGGCAACGTACAAAGGCAACGTCACGGTCATCTGGGATTCCGAGGTCGGTTAACCGGGGGGCAGTGCGAGTTTTTCCAACGCATCGCGGGTTTGCTGGCGGCTGAGCTGCTGCTCCTGATCGCCCAGATCATTGATCAGATGTTCGTATACAGAATCCGGCATGGGTTGCCCGGTCAGCACTTGCTCTTTGGGGACGCCCAGTATTCGTGCGAGATCCTTGAGCTTGTCGCGCAAAGCCGCTTTTTGCTGGTAAGGATCGTTGGAGCCTGCCCAGTCGGCTTGTGCCGTACGCAAGTCGTCGAGCTGTGATGACCGCTCCTCGAAGCGGGCCTTGTTGGCGTAGTAACTGTCGGGATGAGCCTCGCGCAGATAGTCCGTCCAGAACGGCTGTTCGAGCATGCGGTTGATCAGGCCGTCGCCAGCCTCCATCGCGTTGACCGTTTCGAATGCCAGGTCGATTTTCGCCTGATCGACACCTGCAGTGATGCGAAACAGCATGTTCTGCGACTGCCACGGCAGATCGAGGCGCTGCGCCAGCCCCGTCTGATAGGCCAGGTACACCTCGACCACGTCGGGATTACCGCCACGGCTCTGGATGTCCGCTTGGGCGACATCATTGACGTAATCCAGTCGCGCAGCGCCTCGGGCCAATGTCACCAGTTTTTGTTCGAGCATGGCTCTTGAGGTCGAAGACAACCGGGCTTCGGCCGCCAGCACCCTGATGCCCATCTGATTGAACACCTGTGCCCCGGCATCCCGGCAATTGACTGGCGCGATGGCCATCTCGAACAGATCCTGACGCAGGTTTTTGTCGATATCGATCGCATGGATCATTCGCCAGACACGCTCGCTCAATTGCTCCCGTGCCGAGCCGCCGCTGCGATAATCCGCCGATTGGGTCAGGTCATCGATGATTTTGAAGAAGCCCCGCGAGTTCGGTTCGGAGGCCAGATCGGGCCACGCTTCCGGGCGATAAATGCCGATTCCCGGCATCCGGTTGAATAACGCATCGGTCTTCAAAGGCCAGCGTCTGATCATTTCGGTGGTGGTTGTCGACGTGACATGTTCGGGGATAAGGCCGACGGAAGTGCGATATTTCTCGTAGAGAACACGATTGACGTCAGACAACTCACTGGCAATCAGGCGGGTGCGCGCGATGATGAAGGCGTTGTTGGAACCCGGTACGACACGCGGAACTTCCTCGATCGGATTGCCCAGCATGTCGAGGAAAAACTGTCGTGGCCGATGCTTTTCAAACAGTCCCTCAGGCCAGGTGGTCAGCCCGGTTTCGTTCAGCGTCAGGATACCCAGACGCGGCATTCGGCTGACATTGGGAGCCAGGCCCAAGGGGTTCAGATCCAGACGCAGGGTTTGCAGACGCGTGAGGTTCTTCAGTTCCTCCACGGTTTGCGGCGTCAACTGAATCTGGTTGCCCGAGAGGCGCAAGGTTTCCAGTTGACGCATGCGGCCGATGTCTTTCGGCAGTTGCTTCAACTCGCAGTTTCTGGCGCTCAATTGACGCAGGTGATGAAAGTCCTTGAGCAGTCCCGATCCGTCGGTGGCGAGCGGCACGTTGTCGAGGGAGAGGGTAGTGATCTGATCGAGATAAGGCTTGATGTCCGGTAGTTTTTTCCACCAGTGCTCAAGATTGTAGCGACGCATTTCAGAGGAAAGATCCAGCGTATAACCGGCATGCGGTGCGACGCTGCGTTCGCCAAACACCGTGGCTTTACGTTCAAAACAGGCCATCAGTCTTTCGGACAGATGCAGGCCGCCGTCGAGCATAAACGTCAGGTTATGCGTGCCACCATTGCCGGAGTGCCAGTTGATCACTTCCTCGAAGCGCCAGGTGTCGAGGGCGATGCGCAATGTGTCGAGGTCGTTTTCGATACGCCGGATGCCAGACTCGGCATCGCCCTGGGTGCTTAGCGCTTGGGCAAAACCTTGCACTTCGGTTTCATTGAGGTGCGGGTAAATGTCCTGAATACGGTCGAGCAGGGTTTGCCCGGCTCTGGAGTAACCGGGACCACCGAGCAAAATAGTGGTTTCAGTCGCTACGCGGTCACTGATCGGTGGTTCGGCGAGCAACGTGCGACGTACGCTCGCCGGCTCGGTTTTCGCCAGAATCCAGTGTTTGAAACCGGCGGCGTCATCGAGGCGATAACCCAGTGTCTGGCGCTGATCAGCGGGCAGGGCGTTGAGGATTGCTTGAAACAGATCGCCCGGCCGGTCTTGCAGATGCTGGCCTTGAGCGTCATGCGCGGTGTAGCGAGAATCGGCGTCCTTGATCAGTGTGTTTACTGTCGTGGCGTCAGCGGAGCCAACGCTGCAAATCAGCTCGCCATCCAGCGATTGCTGGCGCACTTCAATGCGCAGTCGGGCCAGCGCATCGCTGTGGATACGCAGGGCATTGAGGGCCAGGCGTTCAGTGTCGGCGGTCGCCAGCCAG
>NZ_AKJD01000254.1 GCF_000282515.1 Pseudomonas sp. GM80 | reverse complement strand
AGGACCTGCCGCAGGCTGCGATCTTTTGATTTTGATCCTGAAAACAAAATCAAAAGATCGCAGCCTTCGGCAGCTCCTACACGAGGTTGGGTTGTGGTTTGGGGCAAGTGGCCATTAAGCTTCAGTTCAGACGGGCATGATATTTCATCCGCCTGTTTTGATTCCGAGCCCGCCCGAATGCGTCGACTTGCCCGTCCCAAACCTCTGGTCATCCTCCTGTCGGTGATTGCCCTGATCGCGTTGATTGCGATTGGCCAATATATGCGTCTGTTCGAGCGCGCCTGGTTCAACCTGCATACGCTGTGGCAGACGCAGAGCAGTGAGTCGATTGCCTTGGACCAATATCGAGTCGAGATCGAAGCGCGAGTCATCGAAGGGCTGGACGACGATGTTTCAGCACTGACCTTCGATCCGGTGCGCAAAAGCCTGTTCACCGTCACCAACAAGAATGCCGAGTTGGTCGAGTTGTCGCTGGAAGGCAAGATCCTGCGGCGCATCGCGCTGATCGGTTTCGGCGACCCGGAAGCGGTCGAGTTCATCAGCGCCGACACCTATGTGATCACCGACGAACGCCAGCAGCGGCTGATCAAGATCCACCTGGAAAAAGATACGACCTTCCTCGATGCGGCCGATGCCGAGCAGATGACCCTCGGCGTGCACATGAGCGGCAACAAGGGTTTCGAGGGGTTGGCCTATGATTCCGTGGGCAAGCGCTTGTTTGTGGCGAAAGAGCGCGATCCGATGCTGATCTACGAAGTGCATGGCTTTCCGCACTTCAACCCGGAAAAATCTTACGCGGTGCACGTGATCAACAACCCCAAGCGCGATGCCGGGATGTTTGTGCGTGACCTGTCGAGCCTGCAATACGATGAGCGCAGCGGCCATTTGTTGGCGCTGTCGGACGAGTCGCGGTTGATTCTGGAACTGGATGTCGATGGGCGCCCGTTGAGCACCATGTCGATCAGTGGCGGGCGGCAGGGTTTGAAGAAAACCGTGCCACAGGCGGAAGGCATTGCGATGGACGACGACGGCACGCTGTACCTGGTGAGCGAGCCGAACCTGTTCTACGTCTTCAAAAAAACCACTCAACCCTGACAAACACCACAAAACACTGTGGGAGCTGGCTTTTGTGGTGAGGGGATTTATCCCCGATGGGTCGCGAAGCGGCCCCAAAAAGCAGGACTGCTACGCAGCCCATCGGGGATAAATCCCCTCACCACAAGGTTAGCTCCCACAGGTTTATTCGTCTGCCCATACATTTTCGGGCAGTTTGGCTTACTCAGCCTTGAGGGTTTTCACGCCTTCAGGTGTGCCCAGCAGCAGCAGGTCCGCCGGACGCGCCGCGAACAGGCCGTTGGTGACCACGCCGACGATCGCATTGATCTGCGCTTCCAGCTCCACCGGGTTGGTGATCTGCAGGTTGAACACATCAAGAATGATGTTGCCGTTATCGGTCAGTACGCCTTCGCGGTACACCGGGTCGCCGCCCAGTTTTACCAGCTGACGCGCGACGTGGCTGCGGGCCATCGGGATCACTTCGACCGGCAGCGGGAATTCGCCCAGCACCGGCACCAGTTTGCTGGCGTCGGCGATGCAGATGAAGGTCTTGGCCACGGCCGCAACGATCTTCTCGCGGGTCAGGGCAGCGCCGCCGCCCTTGATCAGGTTCAGGTGCGCGTCGCTTTCATCGGCGCCGTCGACGTAGAACTCCAGGTCGCTGACGGTGTTCAGCTCATACACCGGAATCCCGTGGCCTTTCAGGCGCGCAGCGGTGGCTTCGGAACTGGCGACCGCGCCATCGAACGCGCCCTTGTGCTGGGCCAGTGCGTCGATGAAGCAGTTGGCGGTGGAGCCGGTGCCGACCCCGACGATGCTCTTGTCGTCGAGTTTCGGAAGGATGAAGTCGACGGCGGCCTGAGCCACTGCCTGTTTGAGTTGATCCTGGGTCATGCGGGCTCCGGAAGCGGGCAAGGTGAGAACGGAAAGGCCGGCATTATAGGCCCCATGTCTGGGAAGGTCATTGTCCTATTGGCAGATCAAAAGATCGCAGCCTGCGGCAGCTCCTACAGGAATCGCATGCATTCTGTAGGAGCTGCCGAAGGCTGCGATCTTTTAAGGCGCGGCTAAAACCTCTGGATTCGTGTGGTCGCCCGGGCAAAAGCCGGGTTAGACTCCTTGGCCCTGCCCAACCCGCTCAGTGATGCTTTCCGATGCTCGAACAGTACGTCAAAAAGATCCTCACCTCGCGCGTTTATGACGTTGCCGTAGAAACCCCGCTGCAGAACGCTCGCCAGCTCTCCGAGCGGCTGGGCAATGACATTTGGCTCAAGCGCGAAGACTTGCAGCCGGTGTTCTCGTTCAAGATTCGCGGCGCCTACAACAAGCTGACTCAGCTGACCGACGAAGAGCGCGCCCGCGGCGTGGTCACCGCGTCGGCGGGCAACCATGCGCAGGGTCTGGCCCTGGCGGCGAAAGTGTTGGGCGTGAAAGCCACCATCGTCATGCCCAAGACTACCCCCGAGATCAAGGTCGAAGGCGTGCGTTCGCGTGGCGGCAAGGTGGTACTGCACGGCGACTCGTTCCCGGAAGCGCTGGCCTACTCGCTGAAACTGGTCGATGAAAAAGGCTACGTCTACATCCACCCGTACGACGATCCGCACACCATCGCCGGGCAGGGCACCGTGGCGATGGAAATTCTGCGCCAGCACCCGCAGCCGCTGGACGCGATTTTCGTTCCGGTCGGTGGTGGCGGTCTGATCGCCGGTATCGCCGCGTACGTCAAATACCTGCGCCCGGACATCAAGGTCATCGGCGTCGAGCCGGACGACTCCAACTGCCTGCAAGCGGCGATGGCTGCGGGCGAGCGCGTCGTTCTGCCAACCGTGGGCATCTTTGCCGATGGCGTGGCGGTGGCGCAGATCGGCCAGCACACCTTCGAGATCTGCAAAGACTATGTCGATGAAGTGATCACCGTCAGCACTGACGAGATCTGCGCAGCCATCAAGGATATCTACGACGATACCCGCTCGATCACCGAACCTGCCGGTGCGTTGGGCGTGGCCGGGATCAAGAAGTACGTTGAGCAACGCGGCGTCAGCGGCCAGACCTTCGTCGCCATCGACTCCGGCGCCAACGTCAACTTCGATCGCCTGCGCCATGTCGCCGAGCGCGCTGAACTGGGTGAAGGCCGCGAAGCGATCATTGCCGTGACCATTCCCGAGAAGGCCGGCAGCTTCAAGGCGTTTTGCGAGGCCATCGGCAAGCGCCAGATCACCGAATTCAACTACCGCTACAACACCGGCAGCGAAGCGCACATCTTCGTTGGCGTGCAGACCCACCCGGAAAACGACCCGCGCAGTGCGTTGCTGGCGAGCCTCACTGAGCAGGGCTTCCCGGTGCTCGACCTGACCGACAATGAACTGGCCAAGTTGCACATCCGGCACATGGTCGGCGGCCGCGCGGCGCAGGTGGTCGATGAAGTGGTGTTCCGCTTCGAATTCCCGGAACGTCCGGGCGCACTGTTCAACTTCCTTAACAAGCTCGGTGGGCGCTGGAACATCTCGATGTTCCACTACCGCAACCACGGCGCCGCCGATGGCCGTGTGGTCGCCGGCCTGCAAGTGCCGCACGACGAGCGCCATCTGGTGCCGGCAGCGCTTGAGGAAATCGGCTACCCGTACTGGGATGAAAGCGAGAACCCGGCCTATCAGCTGTTTCTTGGCTGAGCGGCTACGCTGATGGGCATGGCCCAAGGAAGAGAAATTCATGGAAACCCTGACCACCCTGAAAGTCCTTCACGTCGCGGCGACCGTGGTGATCCTCGTCAGCGGGTTGGGGCTTGCCGCTCTGACCTGGCGTAATCGCAGCGAAGGGCCCGCGAGCACGATGCAGCGCCCTTGGCTGTTTATCTGGTGTTTGATGCTGATCGGTATGCTGAGCATGCCTTTCACCGGCTGGTGGTTGGTACACCTGATCGGCTGGCCACTGGGGCAGTTCTGGATTCTGGGTTCCAGCGTGATCTATGCCGTGGCCACGTTGAGTGCCGTGTGGCTGTTGGTGCGGCTTAATCGGCTGTGGACTAGCGGGGTAGGTAACTGGAAATTCAATCTGGCCCTGGCGATTGTCAGCGGCGTTGGGTTTCTCGCCATTGCGGGGTTGATGGGTGCCAAGCCTGTTTAAGGCTACATACCGAGTCGAGCCAATCGCTGGCAAGCCAGCTCCCACAGGTTTTTGAGCTGTCCACAAAATTTGTGTCCACTGATAGTCCCTGTGGGAGCTGGCTTGCCAGCGATGGCGTCATCAGTCGCGCAGAGTAATCACTGGCCAGCCGCGTTTCTCGGCCTCGGCACGCAGATTCGGATCCGGATCGACAGCGACCGGATTCGCCACCTGCTCCAGCAACGGCAAGTCATTCATCGAATCGCTATAGAAATAGCTGTCGTCCAGCGAATACCCGGTCTCTTCCAGCCAACGATTCAGGCGCGTCACCTTGCCTTCGCGGAAGCACGGAATATCCGTGCTGCGCCCGCTGTAACGGCCATCGACCATTTCACATTCAGTGGCGATCAGGGTTTCAACGCCCAGACGCACAGCAATCGGCGCCGTCACGAAGCGGTTGGTCGCGGTGATGATCACCAGTTTGTCGCCGGCATCACGGTGCTTTTTCAGCAGTTCCAGCGCTTGCGGCAGGACGATCGGTTCGATGCAGTCGCGCATGTAATCGCTGTGCCATTGCTCGAGCACGGCCATGTCGGTGCGGCCGAGGATCTCCAGGCAGAAGTTCAGGTATGCGGCGTTATCCAGTTTGCCGGCCAGGTAATCCTGATAGAACTCGTCGTTGCGCGCTTTGTACGCAATCGGGTCGAGGAAACCGCGTTCACACAGATAGTCGCCCCAGGCGTGATCGCTGTCGCCGCCCAGAAGGGTGTTGTCCAAATCGAAGAGTGCCAGGCGCATTGCAGTTACCCGCTGATAAGTCTGTAAAAAGGCGACAAGAATACGGTCTTTTCACAAGAGTGCACATAAGGTAGGAAGCTTCGTTGCCGCCTTATCAACCTTTGTGGAACAATGCGGCGACATGCGTTTGCGAGGTTGTGCCCGTGATCGACCCCGATGGTTTCCGCCCCAATGTCGGGATCATTCTGACGAATGACGCCGGCCAGGTGCTATGGGCTCGCCGTATCAATCAAGATGCCTGGCAGTTTCCGCAAGGGGGAATCAACCCTGAAGAGACGCCGGAAGACGCCTTGTACCGCGAGCTGAACGAAGAAGTTGGCCTGGAACGTGAAGATGTTGAAATACTGGCCTGTACCCGGGGCTGGTTGCGCTATCGTT
This sequence comes from Pseudomonas sp. GM80, assembly GCF_000282515.1. Lineage (GTDB taxonomy): Bacteria > Pseudomonadota > Gammaproteobacteria > Pseudomonadales > Pseudomonadaceae > Aquipseudomonas. The sequence goes on along the minus strand of NZ_AKJD01000254.1, from coordinate 40,239 downwards.
TGCCGCAACGTCTGGTGCGTACCCACAGCCAACCGCTGTGCATCGGCCAGAAACAGAAATGGTTTCTCCTGCGCCTGATCTCCAACGAGCAGCGGGTGCGGATGGATTTGACCGGTAAACCGGAGTTCGATGGCTGGCGCTGGGTCAGCTATTGGTATCCGTTGGGCCAGGTGGTGACATTCAAGCGCGAGGTGTATCGCCGCGCCCTCAAAGAGCTTGCCCCGCGCCTTTTAGCGCGCGACTGACGACGGAGTTCGACCCCGAGCCATGCTCAATACGCTGCGCAAGATCGTCCAGGAAGTTAACTCCGCCAAGGATCTCAAGGCGGCGTTGGGGATTATTGTGTTGCGCGTCAAAGAGGCCATGGGCAGCCAGGTCTGCTCGGTCTACCTGCTTGATCCCGAGACCAACCGCTTCGTCCTGATGGCCACCGAGGGCTTGAACAAGCGCTCGATCGGCAAGGTCAGCATGGCACCCAACGAAGGTCTGGTCGGTCTGGTCGGCACGCGTGAAGAACCCCTGAACCTCGAAAACGCGTCTGTTCACCCGCGCTATCGCTACTTCGCCGAAACCGGTGAAGAGCGTTACGCCTCGTTCCTCGGTGCTCCGATCATTCACCACCGCCGCGTCGTCGGCGTGTTGGTCATCCAGCAAAAAGAACGCCGCCAGTTCGACGAAGGTGAAGAAGCCTTCCTCGTGACCATGAGCGCGCAGCTCGCCGGCGTTATCGCCCACGCCGAGGCCACCGGTTCGATCCGCGGCCTGGGCCGTCAGGGCAAGGGCATTCAGGAAGCCAAGTTTGTCGGCGTGCCGGGTTCGCCGGGTGCGGCGGTCGGTACGGCGGTGGTCATGTTGCCGCCCGCCGATCTCGACGTGGTGCCGGATAAAAACATCACCGACATCGACGCTGAGCTGGCGCTGTTCAAGACCGCCATCGAAGGCGTGCGCGCCGACATGCGCGCGTTGTCCGCCAAACTCGCGACGCAGTTGCGCCCGGAAGAGCGCGCGCTGTTCGACGTCTACCTGATGATGCTTGACGATGCCTCGCTGGGCAGCGAAATCACCACCGTGATCAAGACCGGCCAGTGGGCCCAAGGCGCGCTTCGTCAGGTGGTCACGGAGCACGTCAACCGTTTCGAACTGATGGACGACGCCTACCTGCGGGAGCGTGCCTCGGACGTCAAAGACCTCGGTCGCCGTCTGCTCGCCTATTTGCAGGAAGAGCGTCAGCAGAACCTGGTCTACCCGGAAAAAACCATTCTGGTCAGTGAAGAACTGACGCCGGCGATGCTCGGCGAGGTGCCGGAAGGCACGCTGGTCGGTCTGGTCTCGGTACTCGGTTCGGGTAACTCGCACGTCGCGATCCTTGCCCGCGCCATGGGCATTCCGACGGTGATGGGTCTGGTCGACCTGCCCTACGCCAAGGTCGACGGCATCGAAATGATCGTCGACGGCACGCGCGGCGAGGTTTACACCAACCCGAGCGAAGTGCTGCGCAAGCAGTTCGCCGAAGTCGTCGAAGAAGAGAAACAACTGGCGCTGGGCCTCGACACCCTGCGCGACCTGCCGTGCGTGACCCTCGATGGCCACCGCATGCCGCTGTGGGTCAACACCGGTTTGCTCGCCGATGTGGCGCGGGCGCAGAAGCGCGGCGCCGAAGGTGTCGGCCTGTACCGCACCGAAGTGCCGTTCATGATCAACCAGCGCTTCCCGAGCGAGAAGGAACAACTGGCGATCTACCGTGAGCAGCTCGCTGCATTTCACCCGCAACCGGTGACCATGCGCAGCCTCGACATCGGCGGTGACAAGTCGCTGTCGTACTTCCCGATCAAGGAAGACAACCCGTTCCTCGGCTGGCGCGGCATTCGCGTCACCCTCGACCACCCGGAAATCTTCCTGGTGCAGACCCGCGCGATGCTCAAGGCCAGCGAAGGCCTGAACAACCTGCGGATTCTGCTGCCGATGATCTCCGGCACCCACGAACTCGAAGAGGCCCTGCACCTGATTCACCGGGCCTGGGGCGAAGTGCGCGACGAAGGCACCGACGTGCCGATGCCGCCGATTGGCGTGATGATCGAGATCCCTGCAGCGGTGTACCAGACCAAGGAACTGGCGCGGATGGTCGACTTCCTTTCTGTCGGTTCCAACGACTTGACCCAGTATTTGCTGGCGGTCGACCGCAACAACCCGCGTGTGGCCGACCTTTACGACTACCTGCACCCGGCCGTGCTGCAAGCCTTGCAAACCGTGGTGCGCGACGCCCATGCCGAAGGCAAACCGGTAAGTATCTGCGGCGAGATGGCCGGTGATCCGGCGGCGGCGGTGCTGTTGATGGCGATGGGGTTCGACAGTTTGTCGATGAACGCCACCAACTTGCCGAAGGTCAAGTGGATGTTGCGTCAGGTCAATCTGAGCAAGGCCAAGGAGTTGCTGGCTGAACTGATGACCATCGATAACCCGCAAGTGATCCACAGCTCGCTGCAACTGGCGCTGAAGAACCTTGGGTTGTCGAAGATCAATCCACCGGCCGTCATCAAGGCTCTTTAAAAGATCGCAGCCTGCGGCAGCTCCTACATGGAATGTGTATTCCTGTAGGAGCTGCCGCAGGCTGCGATCTTTAGATTCTCATATCCACCTCGCCCAAATGCCCGCCATACGGCCCGAAACTCCGCTCGACCATCCGCCGCGTCCCATCCGCCTGCACGATCAGCGCCGTACTCGCCCGCGTGCCGTAACTCTGGCTGGCAATAAACACACTCGATAACAACGTCTCCGTCGCCATGCCGACCCCGGTATCCGGCAATTCGGCAGACGGCGCAGTCTGCGCATCGCTCAACAACCCCAGCAACCGCGCAGGTGTCGGTTCATCCAGCACTGCACCCAACGCCGCCCTGGCCTTGAGCAACTTCGGCCACGGCGTATCCAACCCGGCATTGGAGAGCCCGTAAACACCGGGCTCCAGCATGATCGGCTCTGACAGCCGTGCATTGAAATGCCACAGCTCATGACTATTGCCGAGCAGCAGGTTAAACCCGGCATATTCCGAGGCGCGCCCGACCACATCGCTCAAATAATCATCAATCGACAGATCGCCGGTCAGAAACCGCGCCACCAGTTCGCCGCGCGATTTGCGCGCCGGCGGCTGCTGCGGGTCGCGAATATTGGTCAGCGCGGCAAAGCGGCCGTTGGCGCCGATGCCTAGCCACGTCCCGCCAGCCTCAAGATCACGCCCCGCATGCACGTGCGGCGCTTCGGGCCATTGCGCCAGCGGCAGACTCGGCCGGGCGTAGAACTCGTCACGGTTGGCCGCGACGATCAGCGGCTGGGCATGGCCCGGGCGCCAGGCAAAAACGATCAGGCACATAAGGTGGTCCTTGTGTGTTTTTTGCCCACTCTACGCATCCGACGCCCGTGCATCCATCGCCAGTGGAGCAGAAGGCCGCGCATCCGTTACCATGCCGCTCCGGTTTTGGGATGCGTCTGGGAGAAGGACATGGAATTTCTGCTCTATCTGGCGCTCGGCGCCTGTGCTGGCGTGTTGGCCGGGCTGTTCGGTGTCGGTGGTGGGATCATCATCGTTCCGGTGCTGGTGTTCAGTTTCACCTTGCAGGGCTTCGATCAGTCTATCCTGACCCACCTGGCGGTCGGTACGTCGCTGGCGACGATCATCTTCACCTCGGTCAATGCCGTGCGTGAACACCATCGTCGCGGCGCGGTGCGCTGGCCGATCTTCATGTGGATGACCGTGGGGATTCTCATGGGCGCCGGGTTTGGCGCGCTGACCGCCGAGGCGATTTCCGGGCCGCACCTGCAAAAGATCATCGGCGTGTTCGCTTTGGTGATCTCGGTGCAGTTGGCGCTGGACGTCAAACCCAAGGCCAGCCGAACCGTGCCGGGCAAAGTGGGTCTGACCGTGGCCGGCAGTGTGATTGGTTGGGCCTCGGCGATTTTTGGCGTTGGCGGCGGGTCGCTGACCGTGCCGTTCCTGACCTGGCGCAGTGTGCCGATGCAGCAAGCGGTGGCGACGTCATCGGCCTGCGGTCTGCCGATTGCCTTGGTCAGTGCATTAAGTTTCATGATTCTGGGCTGGCACGATCCGTTGTTGCCGCCGCATAGTCTCGGTTTTGTTTATTTGCCGGCGTTGTTGGGCATCGCCCTGACCAGCATGGTTTTCGCCCGTCTCGGCGCGCGACTGGCGCATAGATTGTCGCCGCGCTTGCTGAAAAGGCTGTTCGCCGCTTTGCTGTTCAGCGTGGGTGTGAGCTTCCTGCTTTAGCCGCGTCGCAATCCTGGCTTAATCCTGAGGTGGCAGCGTCGCCCGGGAATTTTGGTTTCAACTCTAACGAGGAGTCGCAATGCTGCCTTACCCGCAGATCGACCCGGTGGCGTTATCCATCGGTCCGCTGGACATACATGTGTTCAACCGTTTTCTGTCCATCGGTCCGCTGAATATCCATTGGTACGGCCTGATGTACCTGATCGGCATCGGCGGTGCGTGGCTGCTGGCGTCGCGCCGGCTCAACCGTTTCGACCCGACCTGGAGCAAGGAGAAGCTCTCCGATCTGATCTTCTGGCTGTCGATGGGCGTGATCGTCGGCGGACGTCTGGGCTATGTGCTGTTCTACGATCTGAGCGCCTACCTGGCCAACCCGACGCTGATTTTCGAGGTGTGGAAGGGCGGCATGTCGTTCCACGGCGGCTTTATCGGCGTGATGCTGGCTGCATTGTGGTTCGGCAAGCGCAACGGCAAGTCGTTCTTCCAGTTGATGGACTTCGTCGCGCCAATGGTGCCGATCGGTCTGGGCGCCGGGCGCATCGGTAACTTCATCAACGCCGAATTGTGGGGCAAAGCCACCGACGTGCCGTGGGCGATGGTCTTCCCGCCATTCAGCGATCCGGCGCAACTGCCGCGTCACCCGTCGCAGCTGTATCAGTTCGCGCTTGAAGGCGTGGCGCTGTTCCTGATCCTGTGGATTTTCTCGCGCAAGCCGCGTCCGACCATGGCTGTTTCCGGCATGTTCGCGCTGTTCTACGGCATCTTCCGGTTCATCGTCGAATTTGTTCGCGTGCCGGATGCGCAACTCGGCTACTTGGCCTGGAACTGGCTGACCATGGGGCAAGTGCTCTGTGTGCCGATGATCATCGGCGGGCTGTTCCTGATCTGGCTGGCCTATCGTCGCGCACCGGCAGCACCGCTCGCGCCGACGGCTTAAACTACGAACCCCGGCGCGCGACGCCGGGGCTCAAAGGACACAGGTAACTCATGAAGCAATATCTCGAACTGGTCTCGCACGTCATTCAGAACGGCACCAAGCAAGCCAACCGCACCGGCATCAACACCATCAGCTTCCCTGGTGCGATGCTGCGTTTCGATCTGCAGGAAGGTTTTCCGGCGATCACCACGCGCAAAATGGCCTTCAAATCGGCCATCGGCGAGATGTGCGGATTTCTCCGTGGCGTCAACAACGCCGCTGAATTCCGTGCGCTGGGCTGCAAGGTCTGGGATCAGAACGCCAACGAAAACGCGCAGTGGCTGGCCAACCCGTTCCGTCAGGGCGACGACGACCTCGGCGAAATCTACGGCGTGCAATGGCGCAAATGGCCGGCGTACAAGCAGATCCCGCTGAGCAACACCGCCGCCATCGAACAAACCTTGAGCAACGGCTACAAGCAGATCGCTCAAGGCGAAGAAGACGGCCAGGCCTACGTGGTGCTGTACAAAGCCATCGACCAGGTGCGCCAGTGCGTCGACACGATCATCAAGGATCCGGGCAGCCGCCGCATCCTGTTCCACGGCTGGAACGTCGCTCAGCTCGATGAAATGGCCCTGCCGCCATGCCACCTGCTGTACCAGTTCCACCCGAATGTCGAGACCAAGGAAATCTCCCTGACCCTCTACATCCGTTCCAACGATCTGGGTCTGGGCACGCCGTTCAACCTCACCGAAGGCGCCGCGCTGCTGAGCCTGATCGGTCGCCTGACCGGCTACACGCCGCGCTGGTTCACCTATTTCATCGGTGATGCGCACGTCTACGAGAACCATCTGGACATGCTCAACGAACAGCTCAAGCGCGAGCCGTTCGCCATGCCAAAACTGAAAATCTCCGATCGTGTACCGGAGTTTGCCAAGACTGGCGTGTACCAGCCGGAATGGCTGGAGCTGGTCGAGCCGAGCGATTTCTCGCTGGAAGGCTACGAACACCACGCACCAATGACCGCGCCAATGGCGGTCTAGTCGGTAGGATCGTTCCCACGCTCTGCGTGGGAATGAATCCCGTGACGCTCTGCGTCACTTTGGACGCGGAGCGTCCATGGCGGCATTCCCACGCGGAGCATGGGAACGAGCGTTATGCGGTGTTCTTTAGTGGCCGTGGCTGCGGCCTACGTGGGAGTGTTCGACTTCGGTGGCGACGACTCCGCCGCTGACCTCCAAGCGCTGCAAAATCCCGCATTGATCGGCCCCCGGCCCTTCGCCACAGCGTTGGCGCAGGTCGAGCAACTGTGTCTGCAACGCCAACAACCCATCAATCCGCGCCTTCACATGCTGAATGTGCTCGTCGATCAGCGTATTCACGCTTTCACACTGATCCTGCGGGCTGTCACGCATGGCCAGCAGGCTGCGGATTTCTTCGAGGGTCATGTCGAGGGTGCGGCAGTTGCGGATGAAAGTCAGGCGTTCGGCGTGCGCCTGGGTGTAGACGCGGTAGTTGCCGTCGCTGCGGGCCGGTTCCGGCAGGAGGTTTTCGCGCTCGTAGTAGCGGATGGTTTCCACGGCGCAGTCGGTCAACTTGGCCAGTTCTCCGATCTTCATGACGGCAATCTCCAAAAGGGTGCTTGACCCTATAGTGGCTACAGGGTCTTTACTTGGCAACAGGCACCTTCATGGACGCGACCAATGAGCGATTCCCAGCACACCCACAAGCCCGGCGACGGCCACGATCACAGTCATAAATTGCAGCCTGTGCATAAGCATGCCCATGGCAGCGATTCTTGCTGCGGGTCGAAAGTCGCAGCGCCGGCCCCGGTGCATGCGCACGAAGATTCTTGCTGCTCGTCGAACGCCGCCGCGCCTGCGTTGGTGCAACTGAGCGAAAAGACCACCGCCGATGCGCGGCTGAGCAGTTTCCGCATCGAGGCGATGGATTGCCCGACCGAGCAGACGCTGATCCAGAACAAGCTCGGCAAACTCGCCGGCGTGCAGCAACTGGAATTCAACCTGATCAACCGCGTACTCGGCGTGACCCACAATCTGCCGGGTACCGAGCCGATCACCGAAGCGATCAAATCCCTCGGCATGCACGCCGAGCCGCTGGAGGCGGGCGTCGACTCGCCAGCCCCGGCGCCGGTGAAAAAACACTGGTGGCCGTTGGCGTTGTCCGGCGTCGGCGCGCTCGCCGCTGAAGTCATTCATTTCACCAACGCCGCGCCCACCTGGGTGGTGGCGATCATTGCGCTGGTGTCGATCCTCAGCGGTGGCCTGACCACTTATAAAAAGGGCTGGATCGCCCTGAAGAACCGCAACCTCAACATCAACGCGCTGATGAGCATCGCCGTGACAGGTGCCATCCTCATCGGCCAGTGGCCGGAAGCGGCGATGGTGATGTTCCTGTTCACCGTCGCCGAGCTGATCGAAGCGCGCTCGCTGGACCGTGCGCGCAATGCGATCAGCGGCCTGATGCAGATGACGCCAGAGCAAGCCACGGTGTTGCAGGCTGACGGTTCGTGGGTCGAACAGGACGTGAAAAGCGTCGAACTCGGCGCCCGTGTGCGAGTGAAACCCGGTGAGCGGATTGCTTTGGACGGCGAAGTGCTCAGCGGCAACTCGACCATCGACCAGGCGCCGATCACCGGGGAAAGCCTGCCGGTCGAGAAAACCGTGGGCGACAAAGTCTTCGCTGGCACCATCAACCAGGCCGGTTCGCTGGAATACGCGGTCACCGCTGCGGCGAACAACTCGACGCTGGCGCGAATCATCCACGCCGTCGAACAGGCCCAAGGCGCGCGCGCACCGACTCAACGTTTCGTCGATCAATTCTCGAAAATCTACACGCCCGTGGTGTTCGTCTTCGCCTTGGCCGTGGCGATCATTCCGCCGCTGTTCATGGGCGCTGTGTGGTTCGACTGGATCTACCGCGCGCTGGTGTTGCTGGTGGTCGCGTGCCCGTGTGCACTGGTGATTTCCACCCCGGTGACCATCGTCAGCGGCCTCGCGGCAGCGGCGCGCAAAGGCATTCTGGTCAAGGGCGGTGTGTACCTGGAGGGCGGTTTCAAACTGGATTATCTGGCGCTGGATAAAACCGGCACGATCACCCACGGCAAACCAGTGCAGACCGATTACCTGTCCCTCGACGCGACCGCCGATGCCACGGCACCGGCAATCGCCGCTGCCTTGGCCGGACGTTCCGACCATCCGGTGTCGCTGGCCATCGCCAACGCCGCTGTGGATAAAAACTTTGCCGCGCTGATTGTGGATAACTTCGAAGCGCTGGGCGGGCGTGGCGTCAAAGGCGAAATCAACGGCCAGACCTATCATTTGGGCAACCATCGTCTGGTCGAAGAACTCGGCCTGTGCTCGCCAGCGCTGGAAGAAAAACTCTTCGCGCTGGAGAAACAGGGCAAATCCGTGGTGCTGCTGCTCGACAGTTCCGGCCCGCTGGCGCTGTTCGCCGTGGCCGATACCGTCAAGGAAACCAGCCGCGAAGCGATCCGTCAGTTGCATGAACTCGGGGTGAAAACCCTGATGCTCACTGGCGACAACGTCCACACCGCCCAAGCGATTGCCGCGCAGGTCGGCATCGACGAGGCTCGCGGTGATTTGCTGCCAACCGACAAACTGCAAGCCATTGAAGATCTGTACAAGCAGGGCCATCGTGTGGGCATGGTCGGCGACGGCATCAACGATGCACCCGCACTGGCCCGCGCCGAGATCGGTTTCGCCATGGCCGCCGCCGGTACCGACACGGCGATCGAAACCGCCGATGTCGCCCTGATGGACGACGATCTGCGCAAGATCCCGGCGTTCATCAGCCTGTCGCGCAACACCGCCAGCATCCTGAAACAGAACATCGCGCTGGCGCTGGTGATCAAAGCGATCTTTCTTGCGGTAACCTTCGCCGGGCTCGCCACCATGTGGATGGCGGTGTTCGCCGACATGGGCGTGAGCCTGTTGGTGGTGTTCAACGGTTTGCGCCTGCTGCGCAAATAGAGTGAGGAAAGGTTGTGCTGAGTGCCGAGCTGAAAGCGTTTTACATGGTCGCCCGCCTGGGCAGCATCACGCTGGCGGCGAAAAAACTCGGCCTCAGCCAACCGACCGTGACCACGCAGATCCGCAATCTGGAAAGTCAGTATTCGGTGGAGCTGTTTTATCGCGGTGGTCGACGGTTGAGCGTCAGTGACGAAGGCGCGCGGTTGCTGCCGATGGTCAAGACGCTTTTGCAGCAGGAAGCCGATATTGAGTTTTTCCTGCGTAACAGCGGTCAGGTGCAAGGCACGTTGCGCATCGCCGCTACTGCGCCGTATTACATCCTCGATCTGGTAAAGACCTTCCGCGAGCGTTTGCCGCAAGTGGAAGTGTCGGTGGAAATCGGCAACTCGCAGCAGGTGCTGGAAGCGCTGGAGGATTACCGGGTGGACATCGCCGCGTCGTCGCAATTGCTTGATGACGCGCGGTTGATTCGCCGGGTGCTCGGGACTGATCCGCTGGTGCTGGCGGTGCATCGCAATCATCCGCTGGCTGTGCAGGAGCATGTGACGTTGAGTGCGCTGGCCGGGCATACGTTGTTGATGCGTGAGTCGGGCTCGACCACGCGGCGGTTGACCGAAGAGTTGCTGGCGAGTGCCGGGGTGAGTTTCGGGCCGTTGCTGGAGATTGGCAGCCGGGAGTCGATTCGTGAGGCGGTGTTGCGCAATATCGGCATCAGCATCATTGCGCGCCAGGAAGTGCCGCATGATCCGCAGTTGCGCGTGCTGACGATCGAGAATGCGCCGCAGATTCCTGAGTATCTGTATTGCCTGAAGGAGCGCAAGGGCGCGCGGTTGCCAGCGGCGTTCCTAGGCCTGGCCCAGGAAATGTCCCCCGCGTAATGATCGTTCCCACGCTCCGCGTGGGAATGCAGCCCGGGACGCTCTGCGTCCCAAGAGCCGAACGCGGAGCGTCCGATGAGGCATTCCCACGCAGAGCGTGGGAACGATCTCTGGCGAACCAAAATCCCTGAATACCACTATCGGCGGTTTTTGCCTCGTTGCCACATGACGGACGCATTACAACTCTAGGATTGGCCCCATCTGCTTGATGAGGTCTGTCCATGAATCCTGCCATCGCAACTGCCCTGACCAACCCCGGCGCACCCATGAAAGTGCGCGGCGTGCAGAAACGCTTCGGCGCGTTCACTGCACTGGATAATGTCTCCCTCGACGTCGCCGCCGGTGAACTGGTTTGCCTGCTCGGCCCCTCGGGCTGTGGCAAGACCACGTTGCTGCGCTGCATCGCCGGTCTGGAGAAGCAGGACAGCGGCGAGCTGTACCTCGGCGATCGCGACGTTTCGCACCTTGCCCCGCAAGCCCGTGATTACGGCATTCTGTTCCAGTCCTACGCGTTGTTCCCCAATCTGACCGTCGAAGCGAACATTGCCTACGGCCTCGCCGGCAGCGGTCGTGACGAAGTGCGCCGTCGCGTCGGGCAGATGCTGGAACTGGTCGGCCTCACCGGCAGCGAAAAAAAATACCCCGGTCAATTGTCCGGCGGCCAACAGCAGCGCGTGGCTCTGGCTCGGGCCTTGGCACCAGCACCGTCGCTGTTGTTGCTTGATGAGCCGATGTCCGCCCTCGACGCCCGCGTCCGCGAGCATCTGTGCACCGAACTGCGCCAGCTGCAACGCAGCCTCGGCATCACCACGCTGATGGTCACGCACAATCAGGACGAAGCCATGCTCATGGCCGACCGTATCGCCGTGATGAACAACGGCCGCGTCGAGCAGTACGCCACCCCGCAGGAAATCTACAACCGCCCGGCCACGCCGTTCGTGGCCGAATTTGTCGGGCAGGGCAACTGGTTGCCGTTTCAGCGCAGCAGCGACAGCCACGCACAGGTCGGCGGGATGAACCTGCGCCTCAGCGACGGCAGCGTTCAGCGTGCTTCGGGCCGCTTGTTCTGCCGCCCGGAAGCGATCAACGTCAATCCACCTGTACACGAAGAAAACCTGTTCCCGGCCAAAGTCCGCGAGATCACCTTCCTCGGCAATCGCTGCCGCATGAGCTTCGAACTCGACCAATTGCCGGGCCACGCGCTGCTCGCCGAACTCGCCCCGGAAGCCATGCCACGCCTCGGCGCCCAGCACATCATGGTCGCCTTGCCGCCGCGCAGCCTGCAGGTGTTTGCCTGATGAACAGCAACCTCGCGCTGCCGCTACCGCACAAGCAGGTGCGACAGTCCTCGAAAGCCGAGATCGGCGACCGCATTTTTGTCGTCGGCGGCAAAGTCCTCTTGCTGCTGTTGCTCGGCGTCGCGGTGTTGCTGCCGTTGCTGGCGATCTTCTGGCGTGGCTTTAGTAATGAGGCCGGGCAGGGCGGTGGCTGGATCGCGGCGAAGGAGATGGTGAGCAGCGAGAATTTCCACTGGCTGCTCGGCAACAGTCTGAAAGTTTCCCTCAGCGTTGCGGCCATCGTCGTACCGCTGGCTTACCTGTTTGCCTACGCGCTGCAACGCACGATGATTCCGGCGAAGGGCATCTGGCGCGGGATTTCGTTATTGCCGCTGATGGCGCCGTCGATGTTGCCGGGCATTGCACTGGTTTATCTGTTCGGCAACCAGGGCATGTTGCGCGGGCTGCTCTCGGACAACATCTACGGGTTCTGGGGGATTGTGCTGGGCGAGGTGATTTACACCTTCCCCCATGCACTGATGATTCTGCTCTCGGCATTGTCGCTGGCCGATGCGCGGCTGTTCGATGCCGCGTCGAGCATGGGCGCCAGTCCGGCCAAAGCGTTTCGCAGCATCACTTGGCCGGCGACGCGTCAGGCTGTGTTCGCCGCGTTCTGTCTGGTGTTCACCCTGACCATCACCGATTTCGGTGTGCCGGTGGTGGTCGGTGGCGACTATCAGGTGCTGGCGCTGGAAGCCTACAAAGCCGTGGTCGGCCAACAACAATTCGGTCGCGGCGCGTTGATTGGCATGGTGCTGTTGCTGCCGGCGCTGTTCAGCTTCGGTGTCGATGCCTGGTTGCGTCGGCGTCATGGTGATTCCATGAGCGGTCGCGCTCAGGTGTTCAAACCGGCGCCGTCGAAGCTGCGTGATGGCTGCTATATGGCGATTGTTCTGCTGATCAGCGCGGCGTTGACTCTGGTGTTCGGCATGGCGGTGTTCTCCTCCTTGGTGAAGTTCTGGCCGTACAACTTGTCGCTGTCGCTCAACCATTACCAGTTCAACGAAACCGCTGGCGGTGGCTGGCTGGCTTACAGCAACAGTTTGGAAATGGCGCTGGGCACGGCATTGATCGGCAGCGTGCTGATTTTTACCGGCGCTTACCTGATGGAGAAAACCCGCGACCAGCGCGGCCTCAACCTGGCGTTGCGCATGCTCAGTTTTGTGCCGATGGCGGTGCCGGGGCTGGTGCTCGGTCTCGGCTACGTCTTCTTCTTCAACCTCACGGGTAACCCGCTGCATGTGCTGTACGGGACGATGACGCTGCTGATCGTCTGCACCATTGCGCACTACCTGACCACCGCACAATTGACCGCGACCACCGCGCTGCGCCAACTCGACGCCGAGTTCGAAGCCGCCGCGCTGTCGCTGAAGGCGCCGCTGTACCGGCATTACCTGCGCGTCACTGTGCCGATCTGCCTGCCGGCGCTGCTCGACATCGTGCGCTACCTGTTCGTCTCGGCGATGACCACCGTGTCGGCGGCGATCTTCCTCTACAGCCCCGACACCATCCTCGCGGCGGTCGCAGTGCTGAACATGGATGACGCCGGCAACGTTGGCGGCGCGGCAGCGATGTCGACCCTGATTCTGTTCACTTCGGCGGGCGTGTCCTTGCTGCTGGCGTGGGCGTCGCGCGGCTTGCTGCGCCGTTCTCAAGCCTGGCGGCAAACCGCGCCCGGTCACTGATTCCAACCCCGTTCAACTCATTACAGGAAAACGATCATGTTCAAGCCTATGGCCCTGGCCGCTGCTGTGCTCGCTACTTTCAGCCTGAATGCCTTCGCGGCAAAAACCGAGTTGACGGTGTACACCGCCCTCGAAGCCGAGCAACTGAAGTCCTACAAAGAAGCGTTCGAAAACGCCAACCCGGACGTCGAGATCAAATGGGTGCGTGATTCCACCGGGATCATCACCGCCAAACTGCTCGCCGAAAAGGCCCGTCCGCAGGCTGACGCGGTGTGGGGTCTGGCGGCTTCCAGCCTGGCGATCCTCGATCAGCAAGGCATGCTGCAAAGCTACGCGCCGAAGGATCTCGGCAAGATCGGCGCGAACTACCGCGACGCCGCCAACCCGCCAGCGTGGGTCGGCATGGACGTCTGGGCCGCAACGATTTGCTTCAACACCGTCGAAGCCGAGAAACAGGGTTTGACCAAGCCAGTGAGCTGGCAGGACCTGACCAAGCCTGAGTACAAGGGCAAGATTGTTATGCCGAACCCGGCGTCGTCCGGCACTGGTTTCCTCGACGTCAGCGCGTGGCTGCAAACCTTTGGCGAGAAGCAGGGTTGGGCGTACATGGACGGTCTGCACCAGAACATCGGCCAGTACGTTCACTCCGGTTCCAAGCCTTGCAAGTTAGCGGCGGCGGGCGAGTTCCCGATCGGGATTTCCTTTGAATACCCGGCGGTACAGCTGAAGCGTCAGGGCGCGCCGCTGGACATCATCCTGCCGAAAGAAGGTCTGGGCTGGGAGATCGAAGCGACTGCCGTGATCAAAGGTACGCCGCATGAAGACGCGGCGAAGAAACTCGCTGACTTCTCGGCGAGTGCTCAGGCGATGGATTTGTACAAAGAGAACTTTGCGGTTCTTGCGCAGCCGGGGATTGCCAAGCCGCAGACCGAATTGCCGGCGGATTATGAGCAACGTCTGATCAAGAACGACTTTGCCTGGGCCTCGAAGAATCGCGACGAGATCCTTACCGAGTGGCGCAAGCGTTATGACGGCAAGTCCGAGAAAGTGGCTGCCAAGTAAATCTTCGTAGTCTGACCGGGCCTCATCGCTGGCAAGCCAGCTCCCACAGGGTTTTGCGGTGAACACGAATTTTGTGAACACCTCGATACCTGTGGGAGCTGGCTTGCCAGCGATGACGGCCTCTCATTCAGAGCACCTCTAAATGACACAACACAAAGACCTGCTCATCGTAGGCGCCGGTATCCTTGGCCTGTCCCACGCCTACGCCGCCGCCAAACGCGGCCTCAAGGTCGCCGTTTTCGAACGCACCGCCACACCCCTCGGCGCCTCGGTGCGCAATTTCGGCCAGGCCCTGGTCACCGGCCAGCCACCGGGCCAAATGCTTGATCTAGCCAAAGCCAGCCGCGACATCTGGGGCGATTGGGCGCAACTCGCCGGCCTGCAAATCAAGCGCAACGGTTCGTATTTGTTCGCCCGCACTGAAGCCGAAGAACATCTGCTCGAAGCCTTCTGCAACGGTCGCGCCGTGGAGCACGGTTACAACATTCAACTGCTGCGCGGCGCCGCCCTGCGCGATCTCTACAACGGCCAGTTCAGTCATCACCGCGCCGCGCTTCATGGCATCGACGATCAACAGCTGTACTCGCGCGAAGCGATCCCGGCGCTGATCGATTACCTGCGCCGCGACCTCGGCGTCGAGTTTCACTTCTCCACACTGGTGCGCGATGTCGAACCCGGTCACCTGCACAGCACCGCCGGCAGTTTTACCGCCAAGCAGATCATCATCTGCTCCGGTCATGATTATCAGACGTTGCTGGCCGAACCAATCGCCGCCCTCGACCCGCAAATCTGCCGCCTGCAAATGCTCCGCGCCAAACCGCAGATCGATCTGAATCTGCAACACGCCTTGCTCACCGGCCTCAGTTGCGTGCACTACGGCGCCTTCGCCGATCTGCCGGAAGCGGCGGCGGTGCAGGCGCAGATCCTGCGTGAACAACCGCATCTGCACGACAACGGCATCCACCTGCTGATCAGCCCGACGCCGTACGGCGAACTGATCATCGGCGACTCGCACCATTACGGCAGCGACCCTTCACCGTTCAACGCTGAGCAAGTGGACAACTGGATGATCGAGTTGGCCGAGCAGACCCTGGGCTGCAAAGTGCAAGTGGTCGAGCGCTGGCAGGGCGTCTATGGTGCTCGGGGGCCCGGGCCGTTTTCGTTGCTGCGCCCGGCAGCGGGGTTGAGTGTGGCGCTGATGCACACCGGCGTCGGCATGAGCGTCGGCCCGGCGCTGGCCGAGCGCAACATTGCGCAGTTGCTGGAGGAGATTTGATGACAGGTCACGAGCAAACCGTCGCCAGGGTATTCGCGCTGTATGAGCGTTTTGGCACCAGCGATTACATCGGCGAACCGGTGTCGCAGATCGAACACATGTCCCAGGCCGCCGAACTGGCGATCGCCGAGGGCTTTGATGATGAAGTGGTGCTGGCGGCGTTCTTCCATGACATCGGCCATTTGTGTGGCGAAGGCGCAGAGAACATGGGCGGCTATGGCGTGGTCAGCCATGAAAGGCTCGGCGCGGATTATTTGCGTGAGGCCGGTTTCAGCGAGCGTATGGCGCGGCTGGTGGAATATCACGTACAGGCCAAGCGGTATCTGACGTTGCGTGAGCCGGGGTATTTCGAGCGGTTGAGTGAGGCGAGCCGGCGGACGCTGGAGTATCAGGGTGGGGTGATGACCGAGGCGGAGGCGGATGAGTTTGAGCGGGATCCGTTGTGTGCCGTCAGCCTGCGGATGAGGCAGTGGGATGAGCTGGCCAAGGAGAGGGCGGTGCCGGTGATTGATCTGGCCTTATTGAAGGAGAAAGCGGCGCGATTGTTGGCTGCTTAGGTCTTGGAACCGGGTTGCTGCCATCGCTGGCAAGCCAGCTCCCACAGGTTTTTCGGTGAATACAATTTTTTGTGATCAGCCGAGATCCCTGTGGGAGCTGGCTTGCCAGCGATGGGGCCAGGTCAGGCACTAGAGCCCTTTGGCTAACGACTCAACCTGCTCCTGCCTTTCCGCCTGATTCAACTTCGCCTGCGGATTCAACGACGACCACTGCGGATGCGCCCGCGCTTTGTTCAGCGCCTCCGGCAACTTGCCCTCACGCCAGGTCTTATCCTGCGGCGTCGCCACCTGAACCGCGTCCATCGCCGCATGCCCGCGCTGATCCAGCGCCAACACCAACTGCCGCTGGCGCAGCGCCAACAGCCGCAACACCCCGTCATCCACCGTCAACTCACGCTGCCCTTTGATCTTGCCGAGCAAGCGACTGCCATAACTGCGCGCCGTCTGCAGCGCACCGCCGGCAATCGCTCCCGCCAACGCCGCCGCGCCGAGCGTGATCCCGCCAACCAGCAGATCAACACCAGCCCCCGCCGCCGCACCAGCAGCAATACCACCGCCCACGCGCACACCGAGTTGCTTCAAGGTCTCCGGGTTGAACAGATCGTCGCCCCAACGCCCGTCCAGCAACGGCAAATCACTCGCCGCCGCATCCTGCGGACGAAACGCATACAGCTTGAGCAGCGCTTCAACACACTTCTGCTCGCGCTGGCGCACAGCCTTGCGCAGTTCGCTGATGGCTTGCTGTTCCTGCGCAGCTTCACTGACCACACTGCGCCGACAAGCCGCACAGTCGATCAACAATTCAGCAATCAAACGCGCCGCACTTTGCTGACGCGCGAGGCGCTGGGCCTGTTGATCGGCAATCAAGCGCTCCAGTTGCGGACGGGCATTTTCCAGCAGCAGCGCGAGGCTTTCATACAGCCGCCGCTCGCCATCTTCAGGCGGCGCCACACTGTCGAAACGCACCAGCGCATGCAGCCCGAGCCGCGCCAATGCCTCGCGCCAATCCGGCTCGCGATGGTTGGCGCTGCTGACAAAATTCAGCACCGGCAGCAGCGGTTTGCCACAACTGGCGAGCACTTCCAACTCATCACGATATTTGGCCAACACCGGCTCGCGGGCGTCGATCACATACAAACCAGCGTCGGAGGCGAGCAGTTGTCGCAGCACTTTCGCCTCCTGCTCGAAACGCTGACGTGCCTCGCTGCCGTCGAGAAACCGCGCCAGTCGCGCCGGGCCATCGAGGCGTTCGCCGGGGCGTTCCAGGCGCTCGAGAAAATCCAGCAGGGCGATGGCGTCCTCCAGCCCCGGCGTGTCGTAGAGGTCGAGCAACGGTTCGCCGTCCACCGACAACCGCGCGCCTTCGACATGCCGCGTGGTGCTCGGGCGATGAGACACTTCGCCGAAGCCGACATCGCGGGTCAACGTGCGCAGCAGCGAGGTTTTACCGACGTTGGTGTGGCCGACCACCGCGAGTTTCAGCGGCGCTTTCCAGGCATCAGTCATGACCCGTCTCCAGCCAGTTCAACGGCGCGCAATCGGCGAACTGCAGATCAAGCTGTTGCAGCGCAACGTGCCAGTCGCCGAGGCGCTCGGCATCCAGTGCTTCACCGGGCGGTGCTTGCAGCAGCCAGACACGGGTTTCGCTAGCGCTGCGCGCCAATTCGGCGATCAAGGCGAGGCTGCCGCGATCCGGCGAGCGTCGTGGGTCGCAGGCAATCGCCAGACGTGCCGGAGGGAAGCGACTGAGTTGTTCGAGAAGTTTATGGCGCGATTCGCGACTGTCGAGGATGCCAGCATTGCTGACATTTTTCGGCAGCGCGGGGGGCCATGGGCGCTGTTCGTCGAGTTCGATAGCGACCAGCAATGCGCCTTCGCTAACCAGTTCGCCAACACCGCTTTCGACACGATGCAGTTGCGCAGGCTCCGGATCGTTGACGCCGAGGCGTTCGCTAGTCGGCATCAGGCGTTCACGCAATTGCGCGTAGCCGGGCAGGTTCAATTCCAGACGCAGCGCGGCTTTGCCGCTGTTCCAGCGCCAGAAACACAACAGCGTCAGCAGCAGACGCGGCAGCACGCCATACACGACCAACACGCCAACCAGCCAGGTCGCCCAGGCCTGACGAGCGCTTTCGATGTCGAGCGCGCCGTCGCCGCTGGCGCGGATCATCTCCACCGTCGGCACATTGAAACCGAGCAGCGATGGCAGATAACCGAGTGCGTGGGTGACATGGATAAAGGTGTCGGCGCTGAGAATCGTGGTTTCCCAGACGAAGCCGTAGCGTCGGGTCGCCATCAGTGTCAGCAGCAGAATCAATGCGCTGAGCATCGCCAGCAACCACAGGCCATTGACCAATGTGCCGAGTGCCCAGCGATTGAGTTTCTTGCGTTGCAGCATTAGTAACAGTGCCGGCGCCAGTTGCGCGGCTTTGGCGTCACGGGCCATATTTTCGCTGAGCCACAGCCACAATCGTCCGAGCGTGGCGCCGTGTTCGCCGGCAAAGATCAAGCCCAGCAACCAGCTCAGTAGCAGAATCAGGTTCAGCCCGAGCAGGCTGCCCAAGGCCCAGAACACATTGACCGGCGTCTGGCCGAGTGCGGCGAAGGCCAGACCGGCGCCGCTCAATACCGCGAAGATCATCAGCAACACCAGCGCCAGACGCGCGCCTTGCAGCCAGTGTTTGAGGGCAGCCGTCAGCCCGTCACGTTCGGCCAGCCATAACGCCCGGCGTTGAATGCGGCTCGGCAGATCGCCGCCAGCGGTGCGCGCCAGACGATTGGCTTCCAGATCTTCGAGGGTGCCGGCGTGTTCTTCGCGCAGGCGCACGGTCTCGGTCAGCCAGAGGTTTTGCAGTGGAGTCAGTTCAGTCACGCGCCATTCCGTCGCTCAATTGAGCGCTGAGCATAACCGCTGTGGCGCTTATCGGGGTAAGCGCGGCTCTGGTATCCTCGCCGGCATGACTAAATCACTTCCCCTCAGCCTGATCGCAGCCCTCGGTGAAAACCGCGTGATCGGCGTCGACAACAGCATGCCCTGGCACCTGCCGGGGGACTTCAAATACTTCAAGGCCACGACCTTGGGCAAGCCGATCATCATGGGTCGCAAGACTTGGGATTCGCTCGGCCGACCGCTGCCGGGGCGCTTGAACATCGTAGTCAGCCGTCAGGCCGATCTGGTGTTGGAAGGTGCCGAGGTGTATCCGTCGCTGGAAGCCGCAGTGGTTCGCGCCGAGGAATGGGCGAAAGAGCAGGGCGTTGATGAGTTGATGCTGATTGGTGGCGCGCAGTTGTACGCGCAAGGGCTGGCGCAGGCGGATCGTCTGTATCTGACGCGCGTGGCTTTGAGCCCGGAAGGGGATGCGTGGTTTCCGGAGTTTGATTTGAACGACTGGAAACTGGTGTCGAACGTGCCGAATCCAGCTGAGGGCGATAAACCCGCGTACAGCTTTGAGGTTTGGGAGAAAGCCTAAATTGTGGCGAGGGGATTTATCCCCGTTGGGTTGCGCAGCAGCCCCAAAATAATGGGGTCGCTACGCAACCCAACGGGGATAAATCCCCTCGCCACAAGTATGTGTTGCAGTTAAGCCTGAGCTAGCTCCGCATGCTCATCGGCATCCAGCAACTCTTTATCAGTCTGTTGCATCACCTGACTGGTAATCGCACCAGCGGTGATCGAACCGCTCACGTTCAACGCCGTGCGCCCCATATCAATCAGCGGCTCAACCGAAATCAGCAACGCCACCAGTGATACCGGCAAGCCCATCGCCGGCAGCACGATCAGCGCCGCGAACGTCGCGCCGCCACCGACACCGGCCACACCGGCCGAGCTCAGCGTCACAATCGCCACCAGCGTCGCGATCCACAGCGGATCCAGCGGGTTGATGCCCACGGTCGGCGCAACCATCACCGCCAACATCGCCGGGTACAGACCGGCGCAACCGTTCTGGCCGATGGTCGCACCGAACGATGCCGCAAAACTGGCCACCGATTGCGGAATCCCCAAACGACGGGTCTGCGCCTCAATACTCAGCGGAATGCTCGCCGCGCTGGAACGGCTGGTAAATGCGAACGTCAGCACCGGCCAGATCTTGCGGAAGAAACGCAGCGGGTTGATCCCGGCCGCCGACACCAACAAGCCGTGCACGACGAACATCAGGCCGAGACCGAGGTACGACACCACGACGAAACTGCCGAGCTTGATGATGTCCTGCAGGTTGGACCCAGCGACCACTTTGGTCATCAGCGCCAGCACACCGTACGGGGTCAGCTTCATCACCAGACGCACCAGACGCATCACCCAGGCTTGCAGGGTGTCGATGGCGTTGATCACTTTCTGACCTTTCTCGACGTCATCCTTGAGCAGCTGCAGCGCGGCAACCCCGAGGAATGCCGCGAAAATCACCACGCTGATGATCGAGGTCGGCTTGGCCCGGGCCAGGTCGGCGAACGGGTTTTGCGGGATGAACGACAGCAGCAGTTGTGGCACATTCAGGTCGGCAACCTTACCGGCGTAGTCAGTCTGAATGGTTTGCAGACGAGCCATTTCCTGGGTGCCGGCGACCAGACCTTCCGCAGTAAGGCCGAACAGGTTGGTCAGGCCGATACCAATCAGCGCGGCAATCGCCGTGGTGAACAGCAGGGTGCCGATGGTCAGGAAGCTGATCTTGCCCAACGACGAAGCGTTGTGCAGGCGCGCCACGGCGCTGAGGATCGAGGCGAACACCAGCGGGATAACGATCATTTGCAGCAACTGCACGTAGCCGTTGCCGACCAGATCGAACCAGCCGATCGAGGTTTTCAGCACCGGGTTGCCGGCACCGTAAACGGTGTGCAACGCCACGCCGAAGGCCACGCCCAGCGCGAGTGCGAGCAGGACTTTTTTCGCCAGGCTCCACGTGGTGTGGCGGGTTTGCGCCAGACCGAACAGCAGGGCGAGGAACACCAGCAGGTTGAGAATCAACGGTAGGTTCATGAGAACTCCAGAAAGACTTTGCCAACAGCCTTCCGGGGCTGCTGCGAACCGGTAAGCCTAACAGCTTGATTTGCAATGATTTAATACCGAAATCTTAGGGTGTCCGTCGTTTTTGGAATAAGCGCGTGTCGCTCTCGGCAATGCATCTGGCGCAAATGGCGGCGTGGGCGGTCGCTGACAGACGAGGACTGTCATACACATTTGTTAGCGTCGATGCTTTTACATCAGGGAGAAAGCGTCGATGAAGTTCGCACCGAAATTTCTGGCTGTCGCACTGGCTGTGGGCATGGGCCTGGCTTCTCAGGCTTTCGCCACCGACCTGAAACACTGGCCCGCCGATCAGGCCAAAGCGCTGGACGCGATGATCGCGGCCAACGCCAACAAGGGTAACTACGCGGTGTTCGACATGGACAACACCAGTTACCGCTACGACCTCGAAGAGTCCTTATTGCCGTTCATGGAAAACAAGGGCCTGATCACCCGCGACAAACTCGACCCCTCCTTGAAACTGATGCCGTTCAAGGACACCGCCGACCACAAGGAAAGCCTGTTCAGTTACTACTATCGCCTCTGCGAAGTCGACGACATGGTCTGCTACCCGTGGGTGGCGCAGGTGTTCTCCGGTTTCACCCTCAAGGAACTCAAAGGCTACGTCGATGAGCTGATGGCTTCGGGCAAACCGGTGCCGGCGACTTATTACGAAGGTGATGTGGTCAAAACCCTTGATGTGCAGCCGCCGAAAATCTTCACCGGTCAGGTTGAGCTGTACAACAAGCTGATGAAGAACGGCATCGAGGTTTACGTGATGACCGCCGCCTCTGAAGAACTGGTGCGCATGGTCGCGGCTGATCCGAAGTACGGCTACAACGTCAAACCGCAGAACGTCATTGGCGTGACCACGCTACTGAAAAACCGTGAAACCAACGAACTGACCACCGCGCGCAAGCAGATCACTGCCGGCAAATATGACGAGAAGGCCAACCTGGGCCTGGAGTTGACGCCGTACCTGTGGACCCCGGCGACGTGGATGGCCGGCAAGCACGCGGCGATTCTTACTTACATTGATGAGTGGAAAAAACCGATATTGGTCGGTGGCGATACGCCGACCAGCGACGGTTACATGCTGTTCCACGATGTCGACGTGGCCAAGGGCGGGATTCACTTGTGGATCAACCGCAAGGACAAGTACATGACGCAGTTGAACGGCATGATGGCCAAGCACGCGGCGGCGCAGGCGAAGGAAGGGTTGCCGGTGACGGCGGACAAGAATTGGGTGATCGTCAAACCTGAAGAAATCCAATAATCCCCTGTAGGAGCTGCCGAAGGCTGCGATCTTTTGATCTTTTTTTAAGGGCAAGATCAAAAGATCGCAGCCTTCGGCAGCTCCTACAGTGATCGGGTTTTCATTCTTCAAAAAAAAATGCCCCGCACTTGGCGGGGCATTTTTATTGCTGCGATTTGATGCTTACAGCCCGTCCAGCATCGCTTTGTTACGCACCGCACCTTTGTCGGCGCTGGTCGCCAGCAGGGCGTAGGCCTTGAGGGCAGTGGTCACTTTGCGTGGACGAATTTCGACCGGTTTCCAGCCTTTCTTGTCCTGCTCGGCGCGGCGTGCCGCCAGTTCTTCGTCGCTGACCAACAGGTTGATCGAACGGTTCGGAATGTCGATCAGCACTTTGTCGCCATCCTGCACCAGACCGATCGCGCCGCCGGCAGCAGCCTCAGGCGAAGCGTGACCGATGGACAGACCGGAAGTACCGCCGGAGAAACGACCGTCGGTGAGCAGCGCACAGGCTTTGCCCAGGCCTTTGGATTTCAGGTACGACGTCGGGTAGAGCATTTCCTGCATGCCCGGGCCGCCTTTCGGGCCTTCGTAGCGAATGATGACGATGTCGCCAGCCTTCACTTCGTCAGCGAGGATGCCGCGTACGGCGCTGTCCTGGCTTTCGAAGATCTTCGCGTTGCCTTCGAAGACGTGGATCGACTCGTCGACGCCAGCGGTTTTCACCACGCAGCCGTCGAGCGCGATGTTGCCGTACAGCACAGCCAAACCACCTTCTTGCGAATAGGCATGCTCGAAGCTGCGGATGCAGCCGTTTTCACGGTCGTCATCCAGGGTTTCCCAACGGGTCGACTGGCTGAACGCTGTTTGCGTCGGGATACCGGCCGGGCCAGCCTTGAAGAAGTGATGCACCGCTTCATCGGTGGTCTGGGTGATGTCCCACTTGGCGATGGCTTCTTCCATGCTGCGGCTGTGTACGGTCGGCAGGTCAGTGTGCAGCAAACCGCCACGGGCCAGCGAACCGAGGATGCTGAAAATGCCGCCGGCGCGGTGTACGTCTTCCATGTGGTACTTCTGGATGTTCGGCGCGACTTTGCACAGCTGTGGAACGGTGCGCGAAAGACGGTCGATGTCGCGCAGGTCGAAATCGATCTCGGCCTCTTGGGCGGCAGCGAGCAAGTGCAGGATGGTGTTGGTCGAACCGCCCATGGCGATGTCGAGCATCATCGCGTTCTCGAACGCCTTGAAGTTGGCGATGTTGCGCGGCAATACCGACTCGTCGTTCTCGCCGTAGTAACGCTTGCACAGCTCGACAATGGTGCGGCCAGCCTGCAGGAACAGCTGTTCGCGGTCGCTGTGGGTAGCGAGGGTCGAACCATTGCCTGGCAATGCCAGACCCAGTGCTTCGGTCAGGCAGTTCATCGAGTTGGCGGTGAACATGCCGGAGCACGAACCGCATGTCGGGCAAGCGCTGCGCTCGTACTCGGCGACTTTCTCGTCAGAAGCGCTTTCGTCGGCGGCGATCACCATGGCGTCGACAAGGTCGAGGCCGTGGGAAGCGAGTTTGGTCTTGCCGGCTTCCATCGGGCCGCCGGAAACGAAAATCACCGGAATGTTCAGGCGCAACGCAGCCATCAACATGCCCGGGGTGATCTTGTCGCAGTTGGAAATGCAGACGATGGCGTCGGCGCAGTGGGCGTTGACCATGTACTCGACGGAGTCGGCGATGATCTCGCGGCTCGGCAGCGAATAGAGCATGCCGTCGTGACCCATGGCGATGCCGTCATCCACGGCGATGGTGTTGAATTCTTTCGCTACACCGCCGGCGCGTTCGATTTCGCGGGCGACCAGTTGGCCCAGATCTTTCAGGTGCACGTGGCCCGGTACGAACTGGGTAAACGAGTTGGCAATGGCGATGATCGGCTTTTTGAAGTCGTCATCTTTCATCCCGGTGGCGCGCCACAGTGCGCGGGCGCCGGCCATGTTGCGGCCGTGGGTGGATGTTTTCGAGCGGTAATCTGGCATGGAGCACTCCGGGCGGCTAATCAGGTACTAAATGGGAGTGAGCTTCTATTAACGTCTGGAACACTCAGAAATGGCCGTGTGTCCGGAAGCTGCCGATGACGTTGCGGGATCGCCGCTGGTCTCAGCCTGAGCTCATAAACCCGCCGGGGGATGAATGGCGATGAATCAGGCGATTCTACACCGCTGGCGTCTGGAGGGAATGGCGCAAAGTGTTGTTCCAGCGCCGACGGTGTGTGCGGCATGACGACCGGCAGGCTAATCGCCGCCAATGGCGCTGGCCTCGCAGACTCTGGCGCGCTGGCTGATGCGCCAGTTGAGCATCAATGCCACGCCGCTGAGCAGCATAAAGCTGTAGCCCAGTGTCGATTGCAGGTTGGCTGTGCTCAAGCTGATCAAGGCGCTGATCAGCCCGCCGCAAATAAAGATGAGGGTACTGCCGGCCGAGGCTGAAGTGCCGGCCGCCTCGGGGAACAGGCCCATGGCCCTCGACGTCGCTGCCGGGCGAGTAATGGTGGTGCCGGCGGTGCAGATCAGCATCGGAATCAGCACGGTCGCCGGCGCCAGGACAAAATTCGAGGACAGGTAGAGCATCGCCAGTCCCGCCAAGAGGATCAGGCTCAAGCCGACGATGATTTGCTGGCCGGGCGTTATCCTGCGGCTGAGTAGCGTGGCGACGATGCCGCCAACCACATACGCGGCCCCGTAAACCAGCAGGATCAGCGAAAAGTCATAGGGCGCCAATTGCAGTTGGTCCATGAAGATCAGCGGTGAAATGACGATGAACGAGAAGTGGCAGGCAAAGGCGAAGGCCGATATCAGCCAGTAACCGACAAACTCGAAATTCCCCAGTACCCGTCGATATGACTGAGTGAAACCCAGGCGTGCGCCGCTGTGGGCCGGACGGCTGTTGTCCAGAAACGCCCAGGCCTTGATCATCACCACGGCGGCCAGCGCGACAAACACCCAAAAGCTGCCACGCCAGCCAAGCCAGGCTTGCAGGAACGTGCCGGCCAGCGGTGATACCGAGATGAACAGCCCCGAAGCCGTGACCATCAGGATACGCAGTCGATCACGCTGTTCGCCTTCGAACAGATCCTGCACGAGGGCCTGGGACAACACGAAACAGCCGCAGCCCAAGGCCTGCATGAGTCGGAACAGCAGAAACAGCCGGTAATCGCTGGTGGCCACGCACCCGAGGGCACCGAGAATCGAAATCGTCATGCCCAGTAGCAGCAAACCCTTGCGCCCGATGACATCGGACAGGGGCCCGATCAGCAATTGAGCGAAGGAAATGCCCACGGCGAACAGACTGATCGACAGCGCGATGTCCGCCGGGGTGCTGCCGAAGTGTTCGGCCAGCGCCGGAAACGAGGGCAGCAGGACATCCAGTGGAAATACCCCCAGCAGCACCATCGCCAGCAGCAGGCTGACTGCTCCGCGCCGTTGGCGGGCGGTTACCACAGATTTTCCTTCATCCATCGATCAGTCCTGCCTTGGCAAAGAGTTTCTGGTTGTGGGCGAGTGCGAAAAATCCGGCCTTTTTCAGGGCATCCAGCGTCGCGGTTGCACCCGTTCTGGCGCGCTGACGGCTGGCATTGGCGTTGATCAAGCCATCGAGAATTTCCCTGATAGCGCTGTCGGCGATAGCCTCACTGCGCAGACTTTGTTGCAGCCATTGCTCATCGACCTCGAAAAAAATCCTGATGACCTCCAACAGTATTTTTGCGCTGAACATGCGCTGGCGGCTGTTCAGGGTCAGCCAGAGGTAATGAAAAACCTCGGCGAAATAGCGGCTGTGACGGGCCTCGTCAGCGAGGTGATCGCGCAGCATGTCGCTCACACTGGATACCAGGCTGTCGCGGCAGACATCGAGCAACTCCCGGGCAATGATGGTTTCCGATACGAATCCAAGCAGAAACCAGGCCAGCGGGCGGTTGCCTTCCGGGGTGCGTGCAATCACTGCGTTCAAGCGAGTGATGCGCAACGGCATCGCCGGGCGATCGGTGATGCCATGCAGGCGGGCGATCTGTTCGGCGAGTTGATGGGAAAACAGCGCGTGATAGCCCTCGTCGGTGTAGAGCTGCAGGGCGGCGTTTTTCATGCGCGAGGGCACGTAGGCGGGCAACTCGCCGTGGACGATGGTTTCGACGGCCCGGTTGACGATGCGGTGTTCGAGCAGTGTGGTGTAGTCGAGAAAGTGCACCAGATGCCTGGCCGCCAGGCTGTGGGTGACTGCGCTGCCCGCAGCCTGGATGACCGGGTGTGCGAGGTACGGAAGAAAGGCGGGTGGAAACCAGTGGCGGGTTTGCAGTTGCTGCGCCAGATCCGGCGGCAGTTGGTAATCGTGTTGGCTGGAACGTACCGAAGCGCGATTGTTCCAGTCGCTGAGAATGAACTTGTGTGCCCACGACTCGGGGGCTTCGGTCTGCTGCTGAATCTGTGAGCTCATGTTTGGGCCTGCTGCAACAGATCCTGCATTTCCTGGCACATGGCCTGACCGTCGCTGGCGCCACAACCGACGAAGAACAGCGGTTGTTCCGCGCTGCCAGTGATGCTCAGCAAGGTTTCGACCTGATCATCCGAGAACGCTCCGGTCAGCCAGGTGCCGAAGCCCAGTGCGGTGGCCACCAGCTGGAAGGATTGTGAGAGATGGCCCGCTTCGACGAATGCCATGCGATAGGCTCGGGAATGCTCGTATTTCCACCAGAGCTTGTCGAAGCGCGCGGTGATGAACAGCCCCAGCGGCAAGTTGTTGATGAAGTGTTGGCCGCCGAGCAGCAGGCCCAGTGCCGACTCCGGCAGTGGGTTGATAAGGCTCAAGGCATGTTCTGCCGGATGATAGGCATAGACGCCGGGCTGCAGGCCGCTGACGTTCTGTGCCAGAACAAAGCCCTCGCAGGCATTCAGTCCACCACCCGAGGGGCTGCTGCGACGCGCGTCGAGACCGTTGGCAATGCTGTCGTCGCGGTCGTTGTCGCGCTCGTGTAAATAGCCGAAGGATAGATAGAGCAGGGTGGCGACATCATTCAATGTGATCGCTTCACCGGTATAGGAACGGCAGGTTTTGCGCTCGCGCAGCGCGTGGCCAAGGCTGTCATCGGTCAACACGCGGGACGCCGGGAGCGCGATGCGCGGCTGCGTGTCCTGTGCCGGGCGCTCTGTCGCGGGCGCCGGTTTGGCCAGCACTTCATTGCAGTGGCTCAGGTATTGTCTGGACCACTCTTGGATATTCTGTGGTGGTTGTTCGCACGGAATGTTTTGTGTGCCGATGTGATAAATCTTCGACAGTTCATCCCAGCCCCATTCTGGGCTGTCAATCTTTGAAGCAGTTATTATTCCTGCGTTTAATAGTTGGGTGTCTATTATATTGTCTTGATTGAACAAGTTTGGGTTGTTGATAAGTTTTGCAAGTCTACAAGAGTAATCAAGATCCAGTTCGTGCTGGAGGTGGTCTTTGTAATTCCAGACTATGAATCCGGGCGTGCGCGGCAATATGAATAAGTACGGATTGATGTGCATGTTCAATGCTTCACTCTGGAGAGGTCTGAAGGACGCTGGGGTGCCGGCACTCCCCAGCGTCCTGACTTACTTAGCGGGCTTTAGGGGCAACCAGAAAAGCCAGGTTTGCGATTTTGTTAGTTTCCAGAGTAATTGCTTTCATAGTATGAACTCCTTGTTCATCGAGATTGAATGCCACCTCGTGGTGACAACTTAATCATAGTTTGTAATTGATTAATGGCAAGCGGAGATTAAGTAGGAAGATTCCGTAAATTTGTCGGAGCAAACCTTGCTTCAGGCCTGTGCTTGTAAGTTGTTTTCCACTGTTTTAAAGACGCAGAGAAATTTCCTGCACGCTGCCAGGAAGTTAGTTGTAGGAAAAGAAAAAACTGAATGGCAATCGACGGCCTTGCACCGCCCGAAAACAAGCGGGGAGCCCTTGGGCTCCCCGCTTTTGCTCGGCTATCAGCTGTTAGGCAGCAGGCGGCAGGTGATGCTCTTGATGTAGCGCGTTTCGGGGATCGCCGGGTGCACCGGGTGATCCGGGCCCTGACCGCCGCGTTCGAGCATCTGGATGTTGCGATCCAGGTGACGGGCGCTGGTCAGCAGGATGTTCTGCAGATCGTCTTCCGGCAGGTGCATCGAGCACGAAGCGCTGACCAGGATGCCGTCCTTGTTGAGCAGGCGCATGGCTTGCTCGTTCAGACGACGGTAGGCGCCTTCGCCGTTCTTCATGTCTTTCTTGCGTTTGATGAACGCCGGCGGATCGGCAACGATCACGTCGAAACGCTCTTCGCTGGCTTTCAGCTCTTTCAGCGCTTCGAAGACGTCGCCTTCGATGCAGGTCATCTTGTCGGCGAAACCGTTCAACGCAGCGTTGCGCTCAACGCCGTCGAGGGCGAAGGCCGACGCATCGACGCAGAACACTTCACTGGCGCCGAAAGCGGCAGCCTGCACGCCCCAACCACCGATGTAGCTATAAAGGTCGAGAACGCGTTTGCCTTTGGCGTACGGCGCCAGGCGCGCGCGGTTCATGCGGTGGTCGTAGAACCAGCCGGTTTTCTGACCCTGGATGACCGGGGCTTCGAATTTCACGCCGTTCTCTTCCAGCGCCACCCACTCCGGCACCAGGCCGAACACGGTTTCGACGTAGCGGTTGAGGCCTTCGGCATCACGCGCAGCGGAGTCGTTCTTGAACAGGATGCCGCTTGGCTTGAGCACTTGGGTCAGCGCCGCGATCACGTCGTCTTTGTGCGCTTCCATGGTCGCCGAGGCGATCTGCACGACGAGGATGTCGCCGAAACGGTCAACCACCAGGCCTGGCAACAGGTCGGAATCACCGTAGACCAGACG
The DNA here is from genome assembly GCF_000282515.1 of Pseudomonas sp. GM80. Taxonomy (GTDB): domain Bacteria; phylum Pseudomonadota; class Gammaproteobacteria; order Pseudomonadales; family Pseudomonadaceae; genus Aquipseudomonas. Next base: position 11,109 of record NZ_AKJD01000254.1, on the reverse strand, counting down.
ATAGAACGGCTTGTCGAACAGGCGATCGCGCAGCGACAGGGCCACGTTGAGGCGATGTACCAGCAGCGATTTGTCCAGTTGCAGCTTGATGTCGCGGGACACCAGACGGGCGCAGATCAGGTTGTTCGGGCTCATCGCTACGATGCCCAGGGTTTTGCCGCCGGCGGCTTCGAGGATCGCCTGATCGCCGGCCTTGAAGCCGTGCAATGGGGTGGCGGCCACATCGATTTCGTTGCTGTAGACCCACAAGTGGCCGTTGCGCAGGCGACGGTCGGCATTGGCTTTGAGGCGCAGGCTAGGCAGGGACATGACGTCGCTCCGGAAAAAAGAGCGGGAGTATAGCGCGTCAGGCCGGCTGATTGGCCGGCAAATGGACATGTGGTGCGTTCCCAATGTGGGGGGATTTGCCTGTGGCCAGGGGACTTATCTGTGGCTAGGGGATTTACCTGTAGCTAGAGGATTTATCTGTGGCGAGGGGATTTATCCCCGTTGGACGGCGCAGCCGTCCCAAGGCCATCTGACACGGTATGTCTGATACACCGCGCTGTCAGGTTTTGCGACTGCTGCGCAGCCGAACGGGGATAAATCCCCTCGCCACAATAGATCAGTGTGAAAGGAGAAAAGCATTCCCCTGTGGAAGTGGGCTTGCTCGCGAAGACTGCCTTGAAAGCTAGGCAGACAGTGTATCGATCAACTCTTTGCTGAACGCCGGAATATCATCCGGCTGCCGGCTGCTGATCAGGTTGCCGTCCTTGACCACTTCTTTGTCCACCCAGTGCACGCCAGCGTTCACCAGATCATCCTTGACGGTTTTATAGCTGGTCATGGTTTTGCCATTGACCAGCCCGGCGGAAATCAACAGCCAGCTGCCATGACAGATCACTGCGATCGGTTTGCCGGCCGAGGCGCCGGTCTTGACCAGATGCTGGGCATCCTGATCGATACGAATAGTGTCGGAGTTCTGCACGCCGCCCGGCAGCACCACGGCGTCGTACTGCTCGATACTCGCCGCCTGGAACGTCTGGTCGACGGTGAAGTCGTCCGCCGGTTTGTCGTGATTCCAGCCTTTGACCTTGCCGGCCTCGGCCGAAAGGATGTCGACCTGCGCGCCAGCCTGCTCCAGCGCCTGCTTGGGACCTGTCAATTCAACCTGTTCGAAACCATCGGTTACCAAAAAAGCGACGCGCTTGCCGTTGAGGGAGGTGGCCATCGATAAGCTCCTGAGTCTGTGGGGATTTGTTGCCGCACCGGACAGAAATTGTCCGTCGGGCCTTACGAAATCCGAAGCCTGAGCTTGAATGAAAGTTCCTCCGATGTGCCCATTGGTGTGTCCCCGTCCAGTTTCAGCGGTTAGAATCGCCGCCTGTCCCAGAGTGTGTACTTATGTCCCAAGAGCTGACCACCGAACAGATTCAACAATCGCTGCAAGGCATCAGTGTGCCCGCGCAACCGCAGATCATGGTGGATCTGCAAATGGAGCAGTACATGCCCGACCCGGACCTGGAGGTGATCGCCAAGCTGATCGCGCAGGACCCTGGCCTGTCCGGCTCGCTGCTGAAAATCGTCAACTCGCCGTATTACGGCTTGAGCAACAAGATCACCTCGATCCAGCGTGCGGTGAACCTGTTGGGCAGCCGTTCGATCATCAACCTGATTAATGCGCAGTCGATCAAGGGCGAGATGAACGACGACACCATCGTCACCCTCAACCGTTTCTGGGACACCGCCCAGGATGTGGCGATGACGTGCCTGACCCTGGCCAAACGCGTTGGCACCCAGGCCGGTGACGAGGCTTATGCCTTGGGCCTGTTCCACGATTGCGGCGTGCCGCTGATGTTGCAGCGCTTCCCCAATTACATGACGGTGCTGGAAAAGGCTTACGCCAACGCCAGCCCGGAATGCCGCGTGGTCGACACTGAAAACAGCGAGTTCAACACCAACCATGCCGTGGTCGGTTATTACACCGCCAAGTCGTGGCGTCTGCCGGAACACGTCAGCGCTGCCATCGCCAATCACCACAATGCCTTGGCGATTTTCAGCGATGAATCGTCGCGCAACAGCCAGCTGAAAAACCTGCTGGCGATCCTGAAGATGGCCGAGCACATTTGCGCCTCTTATCGCGTGCTGGGCAATCAGACCGAAGATTTCGAATGGAACGCGGTCGGGCCGCTGGTACTCGATTACGTAGGGCTGTCGGATTACGACTTCGAATCCCTCAAACAAACGATCCGCGACCTCGGCGCGCATTGATTCGAGAACACCATGCCTGAATTGCCGGAAGTCGAAACCACCCGCCGCGGCATTGCCCCGCATCTGGAAGGCCAGCGCGTCAGCCGGGTGATCGTGCGTGATCGGCGCTTGCGCTGGCCGATCCCGGAAGACCTCGATGTGCGCCTGTCGGGGCAGCGTATCGTGCTGGTCGAACGGCGGGCCAAGTATCTGCTGATCAACGCCGAAGTCGGCACGTTGATCAGCCATTTGGGCATGTCCGGGAATTTGCGTCTGGTCGAAGTCGGCCTGCCGGCGTTGAAGCATGAGCATGTCGATATCGAGCTGGAATCGGGGCTGGCGCTGCGCTACACCGATCCGCGCCGGTTCGGTGCGATGCTCTGGAGTAACGATCCGCTCAATCATGAGCTGCTGATTCGTCTCGGGCCGGAGCCGTTGACCGATCTGTTCGACGGCGAGCGGCTGTTCCAGCTGTCGCGCGGGCGGTCGATGGCGGTCAAGCCGTTCATCATGGACAACGCGGTGGTGGTGGGCGTCGGCAATATTTACGCGACCGAAGCGCTGTTCGCTGCCGGGATTGACCCGCGTCGCGAGGCCGGCGGCATTTCCCGCGCGCGTTATCTGAAGTTGGCGATCGAGATCAAACGCATCCTTGCTGCTGCCATCGAGCGCGGCGGCACCACGTTGCGTGACTTCATCGGCGGCGACGGCCAGCCAGGCTATTTCCAGCAGGAGCTGTATGTTTATGGCCGTGGAAACGAACACTGCAAGGTCTGTGGCACCGGTTTGCGTGAGGTGAAACTGGGCCAGCGCGCCAGTGTGTTCTGCCCGCGCTGTCAGAGCTGAGGCAAACGGCTGAAACAGTCCTACGGTCTATAGTGAGTTGTCTCACTGTTCAGCCCGAAGGATCGTGCCATGAAATCCTTGCAAGTCCTGTTTGTCACCCTGCTGCTGTGTACCAGTCTGGCCGTTCAGGCCACGCAGAGCGGCAGCGGTGATCCGCGCTACACCATCCAGAATCCCCCGGCCTACGCGATGATCGGCGACTTGCTGATTGCCCGACCTTTATTGGTGGTGGCGACAGTGATTGGTGCGGGGGTGTTTGTCGTGTCGTTGCCGTTTACCGCGTTGGGTGGCGGGGTGGGCGATGCGGGGCAGGCGTTGGTGGTGGATCCGGCGAGGGCGGCGTTTGTGCGGTGCCTGGGGTGTACGGGAGAGGGGTTTGAGCAGCGCGAGTGAAAAGATCGCAGCCTGCGGCAGCTCCTACATGAGATCTGTGTAGGAGCTGCCGCAGGCTGCGATCTTTTTAGCGATTCAGGCCTTGCCGGTGATCAGCCGATACTTTTCCATCAACTGTTCTTCAGTCTCCGGATGCGCCTCGTCCAGCGGAATGCAATCCACCGGGCAGACCTGTTGGCACTGCGGTTCGTCGTAGTGGCCGACACACTGGGTGCACAGGTTCGGGTCGATCACGTAGATCTCTTCGCCTTGGGAGATGGCGGCGTTCGGGCACTCGGGTTCGCAGACGTCGCAGTTGATGCAATCGTCGGTGATGATCAGGGACATGCTAACTCCAGCCGGGGCGGCAGGCCCGGGCGCTATAAATCAATGCGCGCAATTGTGCCGCATTGGCGAGCGCAGTGCACGCGGGTGCGATCAAGGGCACTGATAGCTGCGATCAAAAAACAAAGATCGCAGCCTGCGGCAGCGCCTACTTTTTGAAGCGTAGGGTCAGGGCGTCGGCCACGGCGGGGTGGACGAACTTGCTGATATCGCCGCCCAGCGCGGCAATTTCCCGCACCAGCGTCGACGAAATGAACGAATAACGCTCGGACGGGGTGAGAAACAGGCTCTCGACATCCGGCGCCAACTGGCGATTCATGTTGGCCAGCTGGAATTCGTATTCGAAGTCCGACACCGCGCGCAAACCACGCAGGAACACGTTGGCGTTCTGCTCTTTGGCGAAATGCGCAAGCAGCGTCGAGAAACCGACCACTTCCACGTTCGGCAGGTGGCTGGTGACCTCGCGAGCCAGTTCAACCCGTTGTTCCAGCGGGAACAGCGGGTTTTTCTTCGGGCTGGCAGCGACCGCAATAATCACGTGATCGAACAGGCGCGAGGCGCGTTCGACCAGATCGCCATGGCCCTTGGTAATAGGGTCGAAGGTACCTGGGTACAACACTCGGTTCATCGCGTCGTCCTGGCGGGAGTCCGTTGGGGAGTCGGATGGTATCGCAGCCGTCCCGGTCGGCCAAGTCGCCTGTTGGGTAAGAAAGCACTATAGACGAGGGCAATTATCCGCTTTTTCATGGATTTTTCAGCCGCTCGGCGAGGGCCGTCGCCAGTTGCGCGGTCAGGCCGTACACCGACAGCTGCGGGTTGGCGCCAATGCTGGTGGGGAAGAGCGAGCCATCGTGAATCGACAGATTAGCCAGTTGATGATGACGGCCGAGGCTGTCGGTGACGGCGGTTTTCGGGTCTTCACCCATCGCGCAGCCACCCATGACGTGGGCGCTGCCCAGGCGCGTGCGGTACAGCTCAAGGCTCAGGCCATCGATCAGCGTGCGCGCTTCGGCCAGGCTGTTCACGTAACGGGCGTCGGCGTGCATCGGCATCACCGATTTCGCGCCGCCGGCGAACTGGATTTCCGCCATGACGTGAAAGGCTTTGCGCAAACCTTCCCAAGCGTACGGCGACACCTGGTAGTCGAGCACCGGCGAGCCGTCACCGCGTAATTCCACGGCGCCGCCGCTGCTGTCCGGGTGAAAACCGTCACGCAGCAAGGCGAGCATGGCGTGGGTGTGCGGCAGATCAGCCATGTGCTGCGCGTTCTCCTGGCCGAAACCGCCGAGCAGCGTTGCCGCCAGCGCCGGGTGCAGCGGCGGCACTTCGAGTTTGAACGCCATCGGCCCGGTGGTGCCGTCCTTCCACTGAAAATGGTCGGAGTAGATCGACTGCGGCGCTCCGTAGAACGGATTGACCACCTCATCGAAGCGCGCGGCGGACATGTTCACCGGATGCAGAAATGTACGCTTGCCGACATTCTTGTGTGGATCCGGCGCGTCCGAGCGCAGTAGCAACGCCGGGCTGTTGATGCCGCCGCCAGCCAGCACGTAATGCCGCGCCTTGACGGTGATGGTGCGCCCGGTCGGTTCGACGCAGCGCTCGTCCATCGCCACGCAGTGCAGGCCGGTGACTTTGTCGCCGTTGATCAGCAGTTTGTCGGCGCGGGCCAGATAGAGCAGTTCACCGCCCTTTTCCAATGTCGCGGGAATGGTAGTGACCATCATCGATTGCTTGGCGTTGGTCGGACAGCCCATGCCGCAGTAGCCCAGATTCCAGCAGCCGCGTACGTTGCGCGGGATCACGTGCCAGCTGTAGCCGAGTTGCTCGCAGCCTTTGCGGATCACGTCGTTGTTGGCGTTGGGCGGCACCAGCCACGGCGCGACGCCGAGGCGCTGTTCCATTTTCTCGAACCACGGCGCCATCTCGGCGACGCTGTGGCCCTTGACGTTATGTTCCCGGGCCCAGTGTTCGAGGGTCGGTTCGGGCGTGCGAAAGCTCGATGTCCAGTTGATCAACGTCGTGCCGCCGACCGCGCGACCCTGCAGGATAGTGATCGCGCCGTCCTTGCTCATGCGGCCGATGCCTTCCTGATAAAGGCTGCTGTAAGCCTGATCTTCGAGCATTTTGAAGTCGGAACTGGTTTTCAGCGGGCCTTCTTCGATCAGCAGGACTTTGTAACCGGCGGCGCTGAGGATTTCCGCGGTGGTGCCGCCACCGGCACCGCTGCCGATGATCGCGACGTCGGCTTCCAGGGTCAGGTCGTCGCTCAGTTGTGCGCCGTTGTAGGCTTTCCAGCCTCGGGCGAGGCCTTCGCGGAACGGGTCGGGTACGGGCATCGGTCGGGTTCTCTTGTTTTTGTTGTTTTGGCGGGCCTCATCGCGAGCAGGCTCACTCCTACATTTGGAATGCAATCCCTTGTGGGAGTGAGCTTGCTCGCGATGGGCGCTACACGGTCTCAAACGGTAGGCGGGCCGGGATAACCGCAATGCGCCCAGGATTCGGCGCGGGTGTACCAAGCCATCATCACCATCTGCTGCAACGAGCTATGCCCCATGCGCAACAGACTCAATGAACTGTTCTCCCAGCGCTCAAGGAAATGCCGCATCGCCTCGGCACTGGCATTTTCCCAGCTGCCCCAGATCCCGGTGAGCGGCCCGCGCGTCACGGCCATGCCCAGCACATCGAACAGTTGCCGGGTGAGTTTGAGCATTTCCGGCGACAGGTGATCGAGGCTGTAGTCCAGCGACTTGAGCGTGCCGTCGACAGCACCGGGCATTTTCTCGGCGGCCACGGCGCCGTCGAGCATCACCGGAATCAGCGCGCGCAGAAACAACAGATCGCCGTCGCGCAAGCTGATGAAGCCGTTGGCCGCGATGCTGGAGGAACAACCACTGAGGCTGGCGCCAAGGCCGGCGGTGGCGAGGAACGCCGTGGCGCCGAGGCTGAATTTCAGCAAGCCACGGCGTGACAGCGCAGGTGTTTCGGTCAGGCTTGGGTGCATTGTTGTTATTACCCGGCGGTGACGAACGTTAGCGAATAAACAGCTTCTGGATCAGTTTCTGAATCGATTTGCCGTACGGCGGGTAGATCAATTTGGCCGCGTTGAAGCGCTGTTTGATCAATACGCCTTTGGCCTTGCTGAACGTCAGGAAACCTTCATGCCCGTGGTAATGGCCCATGCCGGATGGGCCGATGCCGCCAAACGGCATATCGTCCTGTGCGACATGCAGCAGCGTGTCGTTCAGGCACACGCCGCCCGAGTGGGTTTCGTGCAGCACGCGGTTTTGTTCGCGTTTGTCGTAGCCGAAGTAGTAAAGAGCCAGAGGTCGCGGGCGCTGATTGATGTAAGCGAATGCCTGCTCCAAGTCCCGATACGGCACGATCGGCAGCAACGGGCCGAAGATTTCGTCCTGCATCACGGTCATTTCGTCGCTGACATTCAACAGCACACTGTGCGGCATGCGCCGGCCCTGGCCCTGTTCGAACAATGGAATCAGCAGCGCGCCCTTGCTGGTGGCATCGCTGACGTAGCCATTGAGTCGCGCCAACTGACGTTCGTTGATGATCGCCGTGTAGTCCGGGTTATCGGCGAGGGTTGGATAGAAGCTCTGCACCGCTTGGCGATAGGCTTCGACGAAGCCGCCGACGCGGTCTTCCGGCACCAATACGTAGTCGGGGGCGACGCAGGTTTGCCCGGCATTCAGGGTTTTGCCGAAGGCGATGCGCTCGGCAGCATCCTTCAGTGGCACGTCGTGGGAGACGATGGCCGGCGACTTGCCGCCCAGCTCCAAAGTGACGGGCGTGAGGTTCTCGGCAGCCGCGCGCATCACATGCTTGCCGACGCTGGTGGAACCGGTGAACAGCAGATGATCAAAGGGCAGGCGCGAGAACGCGACGCCGACATCAGCCTCACCGAGCACCACGCAGACCAGGTCTTCGGGAAACACCCGCGCGAGCAGTTCCTTGAACAACAGCCCGGTGGCCGGGGTCGATTCGCTGAGTTTGAGCATCACCCGGTTACCCGCCGCGAGTGCGCCGACCAGCGGGCCGATGGCCAGGTACAACGGGTAATTCCACGGGACGATCACGCCAATGACGCCCAGCGGCTGGTAGATGACCTTCGCCGCAGCAGGCTGGAACGCCATGCCGACGTGGCGCCGCGATGGTTTCATCCAGCCCCTGAGTCGGCGACTGGCGTAATGAATGCCGTGCAGGCTCGGCATCAGTTCGGCTAGCAGGGTTTCGTCGGCGCTGCGATGGCTGAAATCCGTGCTGATGGCGTCGATCAAGGCCTGGCGCTCGCTGCTCAGCAGATCGCGCAACGTCTTCAGCCATTGCTGGCGCTGGGTCGCAGGTGGCATCGGGTTGGCGGCGTACGCAACGCGTTGCCCGGCAAACAAACGGTTGAGCTCTTCGAGAGGCTGTTGCAGCGTTTGCAGGTAGGCAATATCGGCAGTCATCGTAGGCTCCGGATTTATTGTAGTGATGAACTTTTTAGAGTCTATGCTCTATAAAGTCAAATGACTTCCGTGTGCAGCTTTGTTTTATCCATTTCCGGATAGGTCGTAAGATGCCCCTCACCGCACTCTGAATTAAAGCTCAAGCCATGGCCCCACGAATAAAAACCAGCGAGCGCATCGTGCAGAACAGCCTTGAGCTGTTCAATCAACAGGGCGAGCGCAGCATCAGCACCAACCATATTGCCGCGCACATGGAGATTTCTCCGGGCAACCTGTACTACCACTTCCCCAACAAGCAGGCGATCATCGCCGTGTTGTTCAGTGAGTACGAAGCCTTGGTCGACAGCTTTCTGCGCCCGCCGCAGGGGCGTGGCGCGACGGTGGAAGACAAGCGCTTCTATCTCAAGGAGCTGCTCTCGGCGATGTGGCGTTACCGTTTCCTGCATCGCGATCTTGAGCATCTGCTCGACAGCGATGCGGAACTGGCCGCCCGTTATCGGCGCTTCTCGCAGCGTTGCGTGATTCAGGGCGCGGCGATCTACGAAGGGTTTGTCGCCGCCGGAATCCTCAAGATGGACCGCGTGCAGATCGAATCGCTGACGCTCAACGCCTGGATCATCCTGACGTCGTGGGTACGCTTTCTGTGCACCACCCGCGAAAACTCCAACCACCTCAGCGAGCAGGCAGTTAAACGCGGCGTGTATCAGGTGCTGGTGCTCGAAGCCGGGTTTGTCACCGATGAAGCGCGCGATCAGGTCAATGCGCTGTTCGACGAGTTCTACGTGCCGCTGGCCCAGGCCCTCGAAGACGTGAAATAAACCGTTCTGTTGAAATCCCTCAGGAGCCCGTTATGCCGATTGCGCAGTTGATCAGCCCGCAAACACTGGATGCCCGCAAGGAACAGCCCGGGTTGGTGATTCTCGATTGTCGTTTTGCCCTCGAAGATCCGGATTACGGCCAGCGCAGCTATGCCGAAGGGCACATTGCCGGGGCGAGCTTTGCGGACCTTGAGCGCGACCTCAGCGGTAGAGTGGTCAAGGGCGTCACCGGTCGTCATCCGCTGCCCGAGCCGGCAGAGTTGATCGAGCGCCTGCAAGCCTGGGGCATAAACAGTGACAGCGACGTGGTTTTGTATGACGACGGCCCCGGTGCTTATGCGGCGCGGGCGTGGTGGTTGCTGGCATGGCTGGGCAAGCGCGATGGCGTGTTCATTCTTGATGGCGGGCTCAAGGCATGGCATGCGACGGGTTTGCCGTTGAGTCTGGATGCGCCGACGGTCAGCCGTGGCGATTTCAATGGTCAGCCAGATGAAGCTTTACTACTCAGCGCCGAGCAATTGCAACAGCGCCTGGGCCAGCCGACGCTGACGCTGATCGACGCCCGCGCCTTGCCGCGCTTCAAGGGTGAAGTGGAACCGATCGACCCGGTGGCCGGGCACATTCCCGGTGCGCAGTGCGCGGCGTTCACCGACAACCTTGGCAGCGACGGGCGATTCCTCCCGGCCGATCAGCTCAAGCAGCGCTTTGCGGCGCAACTGGGTGAGCGTTCGCCGTCGGAGCTGGTGGCTTATTGCGGCTCCGGGGTGACGGCGTGTCACAACCTGTTTGCGCTGTGCCTGGCGGGTTATCCGCTGGGTTCGTTATATGCCGGGTCGTGGAGCGAGTGGATCAACGAGCCAGCGCGCGGCATCGCCACCGGCGAATAAGATCAAAAGATCGCAGCCTTCGGCAGCTCCTACATTGGAATGCATTCCCTGTAGGAGCTGCCGCAGGCTGCGATCTTTTAGCTTTTCAGGCGGGCACTGCGATACGCGGCGGGTCCGACGCCATAAGCCTGCTTGAACTGTCGGCTCAAGTGGCTCTGATCGGCAAACCCCAACTGTGTCGCGACTTCCAGCGGCAAGCAGCCACTCTGTAACAAGGCCCGCGCCTGAGCGATGCGCTGCTGCATCAGCCAGGTGTGCGGCGGCATGCCGGTCGCGCGGCGGAACACCCGGGCGAAATGGAACGGCGACAGATTGACCGCCGCCGCCAGCTCTTCCAGCGACGGTGGCGCTGCCAGATGCGTGTGCAGCAGATCCTTGGCGATAAGCACTGCGCGGTGCTCCTTGCCGGGGTTGCCGACTTCTCGCACCGCCGCGTGGCGCTGCAACAGCAGCAACATCATTTCGCGCCACACCGTTTGCTGTTGCAGCGCGGTGGCCGGGCTTTCGAGTAAACGGTGCAACTTTGCAAACCCGCTGACCAGGTCCGGATCGCGATACAGCGTGGCGCCGAAGGCCGGCAGACTGGTCGTCGACAGTTCCAGCTCATCGAGCAGCGAAACAATCTTGCTGGTCTCCGGATAGAACGCCCGATACAGCCAGCCGTCTTCGGTGCCTTTGTGGCCTGTGTGCAGTTCATCCGGGTTGATCAACACCAGCGTGCCGCTGCCGGCCAGATGCTCGGCGCCGCGATAACGGTAGCGCTGAGCGCCGGCCATGATCATGCCGATCACAAAACCGTCGTGTACATGCGGGGCGAAGCGATGATCGATGTAGCGTGCCGACAACAGTTCGACGCCGGCCAGTGGCGCGGTTTGCCAGAAATGGATCGACTCGCCGTGATCGCTCATGTGGGCACGCTGGCCAGCCATCGCGGGATGCGGCGTTCGAGGTAATAACCGGGCTGACGCAGCGAGCCATCGACGAACCCGACGTGGCCGCCGCGTGGTTGCAGCTCAAACGCGGTCGAGGCTGACAGCTCATCAGCCTCGGGCAAACTGTGCGGGAACACGAATGGATCGTCTGCCGCCTGAATAATCAGGGTCGGTGTGCGAATCTCACCGAGAAAATAGCGGCTCGACGCCCGCCGGT